>JBGCFT010000088.1:0-67934 GCA_045107085.1 Marinicellaceae bacterium
ACAGATTTAATCGTACCGGAAGGTCATTATTTCGGTATGGGAGACAACCGTGATTTTAGTCATGACAGCCGTATGTTTGGTTTGATTCCTGAAAAAAACATAGTCGGTCAAGCCAAAATGGTGTGGATGCATTGGCGACCAAATAACTTTATTGAAGGGCTAAAACGCATAGGTAATGTGTTGTAAAACATTCTTTTAGATAGTTTCATAATTAAGCAAGTGTAGATAAAATTTGAACCAGTATTTTTTTAAGAAATTTTGATGAATTTATTTAAATATGCGAATAGAATAGCTATTCAAACATTGAAATAAGAGAATTAAAATTGATTGAATTAACTCACCGATTAGCAAAACAGTCAGATGTGAATGCAATCATTAAATTGATGAAAGTCTCAATTCTTGAAAACATGAAATCATTTCTTACACCTGCAGAAATTGAAGCTTCACATGAAACCATGGGAGTTGACCAAACCTTAATAAATGACCAAACCTATTTCGTTATTGAAACCATTCATAATAACAAAACAGTTATGGTGGGTTGTGGTGGCTGGGGCAAACGCAAAACACTGTATGGTGGAGACCACACCACAGGAAGAGATGACTCATTGAGCGACCCAGAAGTTGATTCAGCTCGAATCCGAGCGATGTACACTCATCCAAAATGGGTCCGTTGTGGAATCGGTTCACTGTTAATAGAATTGGGAGAGTTCGCTGCACGAAAAGCAGGTTTTAAAACCATAGAGCTTGGATCAACACTGGCAGGTGAGCCATTCTATCTGGCAAAAGGCTTCAAAGAAACCAGTCGTATCACTGACATTGCAGGCAATGGAGCAGAAAATGTTGTGATTACAATGGTTAAAGGATTATGATGTTTATATTAATACATGACAACAATAAGAGCAGTAAATTCAATGACAAGTGATTTAAATTTTACCTATATAAAACAGAATGATGATTACCATATTTTTCACCATGGAAAAAAAGCCACCATACTAAGAGGTAACAAAGCCTTAGATTTTCAAGCAGATATCGAAACATTAAGCAACAAGGATTTACAACAGTTGATGGCACGTTTAACAGGTAATTATAAGCATGGCAATGAAAGAACAGCTAAAAACCATCCACGTAATCGTATTCCTTAAACCATTTAGTTTTAAAGTGTTAAACATAAAGACATTAATTAATATAAGCCGTACAGCTTTATAGAATAAATAATCTTTTTGGTGTAGATTAATATGATTTAAAATTTATCTTGAGACAACCCATTATAAATATTGGTATTCTTGCACATGTTGATGCAGGCAAAACCACAATCACTGAACAAATGTTATTTGCTTCAGGTACTATGCGTTCAATCGGCAGTGTGGATAAAGGCACTGCAACTACAGATAACTTAACAGTAGAAAAAGAGCGAGGCATTTCCGTTCGTGTCGCTACTGCCAGCTTCGAATACAATGGCACAAAAGTTAACATAATAGACACACCAGGTCATGTTGATTTTTGTGGAGAAGTGGAGCGATCATTGTTGGCATTGGATGCCGTTATCTTGGTAGTCAGCGCCGTTGAAGGTGTACAAGGACACACGATTACATTGTTTTATGCGATTAAAAACCTAAATATTCCCTGTATTATATTTATCAACAAAATTGACAGAAAAGGTGCCGATGTCAATCTTGTTATGCAACAAATCGAGAGCGAGCTTTCTGATAAATCCGTTTTATTGCAACAAGCCAATCAACAAGGCAGCAATGCGGTACAAATTAAATCTTTGTTTTCTCACAAAGGTTTAATTCCTGAATCCATTACTGAAAAAATTGTTGAAACAAACGAAGGGCTATTAGAAAAATATTTAGAAGGAGATGAGATCTCTTTCAATCAAATCGATCAAGCCTTACAAAATGCCGTAGCAAAATGTCAATTAATCCCTATTTTATTGGGTGTGGCAAAATCATCAATTGGACTTTCTGAATTAACCCATGCCATTACACACTACTTTCCACAATCAAAAGACCAAGATAGTGCTGCACTCTCTGCATTAGTGTTTAAAGTTGAGCACGATAAATCATTGGGCAAAATGTGTTATATCAGGGTTTTTAAAGGCACAATACAACCACGTGATGTGTTGCAAAAATCAAGCAGCAGCAATGATGAATCTCAAAAAGTAGGACAAATAAAATCAATCCTTAAAGGCAAATATGTCGATCAAGAAAATATATCATCGGGAGATATTGGCGTTGTTTCTGGGTTAAGACATGCCCAAGTCGGTGATATATTTGGTGAGAATATTAAAGGTTTTGAAAATTATAGTCTTTCAACACCAATGCTGACTGTTCAAGTCAAGCCAGAAAAGCCTGCTGAAATAATGGACTTAGTGAAAGCGTTAACCGAATTATCGGATGAAGATCCGATGTTAGATTTGCAATGGTTGTCAGATATTCGAGAATTACACATTAAGATTACGGGCATTATTCAAATTGAAATACTAGAAGCCGTGCTAAAGGACAGATTTGAATTGAATACAAAATTTTCCGACCCATCAATCATTTACAAAGAAACGCCAGCACAAACAGTCTATGGATACGAACGTTACTGGATGCCAAAACCCTGTTGGGCCATTCTTAAACTAAAAATAGAACCCGCTGAACGTGGCAGCGGCGTGAGTTATTCATCTGAAGTCAGTACCAATGATGTGGCTGCCAAATACCAAAACGAAATTGAAGCCACAATCGATTCAGCATTAAAACAAGGCGTAAAAGGTTGGCAAGTCACAGACTGCAAGATTACACTGGTCGAAGGTGAAGACCACAATGTCCATTCTCGCAGCGGAGACTTTATCATTGCAACACCTATGGCCATCATGAATGGCCTGCAAGAATCAGGCACAACATTATTAGAGCCTATTGTGTCATTTAGCATTATTGCACCTTTGGATTTATTAGGAACAATCACCAGCGACATCACCAAAATGCGCGGAACATTTGAAAGCCCTCAAATAGAAAACAATCAATTCAAAATAACTGGAAATTTTCCTGCAGCCACTACCATTAATTACCCTATTCGCCTTGCTTCATTAAGCGCAGGAAAAGCCAAACTCACCACAAAATTCGATAGCTACAAAGCCTGCACAGATGAACAAGGTCAAATCAGAAAATACAAAGGCATCAACCCATTAGATAGAGATAAATGGATATTGCATGCCCGAGGAGCGATTAAGTGATTAATATGAAATATTACTCACTTCCATGCTCCTGCGTGGGAATGCATAGCTTCAAAGAAATAAAAGACTAACAAATTAAATCAAATAATGGATGATCGATATAAGATAACTGAACCAGAAAATCCAAACTTTCTAAAACTGTGAATAAGTCACTAGAATATTAAGAAAAAAGGATTAAGTAATAAATTCAAGAATAGAGTTTAATATGCATTCCCACGCAGGAGCATGGGAACGAGTTTGAAAGTAACTTTATTCTTAATTTCTAGTATATATGATAGAATGAAAGCTCACTAAAATTTAAAAATAATATCGATTAATAGGTAATTAATTGCTAAATATGGCTGAAATATATAAAGAACATTTAGAAGAAATTATGAATTCAAATTTCGAAATAATTGATGGATTGATATTGCGAAAAGGAGCGTGGTCTGCCAAAACTCTAAATGACTGGCAAAGAACATTTATCGATGATAGGGAAATAGAATCTATTATTAACCATGTGACTCTTGTTCAGTTTTATTGGCTTAAGGACGATGAATATCTTGAACATAATGATCTTCTTGTTATAGGTAAGCAAATAAAAGAAGCATGGGAAACTGAACTAAACAAAACATACCCTGAGAAAAGCATAGAGGTTTTTTTTAACTCAGATATGGAAAAAGATGGATTTATTGGAAACATGAATGTTACTGTTTGTCATTCAAATAATGATACTTAAAACTTATCTCGTTCCCATGCTCCTGCGTGGGAATGCATAGTTTCAAAGATATAAATTACTAACAAATAAAACAAAATTCATGGGAAGAAGTCGATATAAAATAACAGACCCAGAAAGTCCGCACTTTCTAACATTAACAGTGTTACATTGGATACCCGTATTCACACGACCTGATACAGTAAACATTCTAATAGAGTCATTAAATTATTTACAAAAAAAAGGTTTGAAAATTTATTCATATGTGTTTTTAGAAAATCACATTCATCTAATAGCACAAAGCAGCCAGTTGGATAAAGACATAGCTAGATTTAAATCATTTACTGCAAAAGCCATTATTAAATATCTTATAGAAAATAATGTAAAACAAATTCTAGATCAATTAAGGTTTTATAAAAAGCACCATAAATCAGATAGAGAATTACAGTTTTGGCAAGAAGGCACACATCCTGAATTGATTCAATCTGAAGGAATGATGCATCAGAAGATAAAATACATACACCAAAACCCAGTAAAAAGAGGATATGTTGATCTAGCTGAGCATTGGAGATATTCAAGTGCAAGAGACTACCTTGATAAGAATGGACTGTTAGTAATATATAAAGAATGGAGTTAAGTATGCATTCCCACGCAGGGGCATGGGAACGAGTTTAAATGTGTAATAATTGAGTTGATAAGAGAGCTAATATGGGAACAGATGTTCATGGTTATGTTGAAGTAAATTGTGTAAAAATTTCAGGTTTATGTCAGTGGTCTGATGTATTAGATATTGGCCTTATTGTTGAGCGAAATTATGATGTTTTTGGACAATTATTTGGGGTTCGTAATGAATACGAAACATTTGGAATTGCAAACAAAAGAGGAATGCCAGAAGAATCGAGTAATATAAGAAGGTTTGATAATAATAGATTACATGGACATACTTGGATATATTGGGAAGAAATAGTTGATGTATTATCAGATTTACCAACATTAGAAGGATGGAAAGCTGTATTCTCTGTTATGGAATTATTATTTGAGCAATATGGTAAAAAAAGCACCAGGCTAGTTGTTTGTTTTGATAACTAAATTGGATTTTTTTGATTAGTACAATTACTCGTTCCCATGCTCCAGCGTGGGAATGCATAGTTTCGAAAATATAAATAATTAACAAATAAAAAAGTCATGGGACGATGTCGATACAAAATCACAGAACCAGAAAACCCACACTTTCTAACATTAACAGTATTACATTGGTTGTTTATTTTTACACGCCCAACAACAGTAAATATTTTGATTGAATATGCATTCCCACGCAGGAGCATGGGAACGAGATCAAAAATATAAACTATGCTAAACTACATCAATTCGTTTTATAATATAGAGACACAACTATGGACTTTTCAAAACTACCATCAACCGCTTATTTCAAAGCATTAAATCGTTCAAATTTTATGGACCACGGTATTAAGGCTTTATGGGATGGTTGTCCGCTTTTATCGGGTCCTGCTTTTACGGTGCAATTGGCAGCGGGTGATAATTTGATGTTTCATTCGGCCATTTATGAGGCGCCAAAAGGATCTGTGATTGTCGCAGATGCAGTAGATTGTGAATTTGCCATTGCTGGCGGTAATGTGTGTGCGGTGGCACAAAAAAGAGGCATTGCTGGTTTTATTATTGATGGTGTGATTCGAGACCTGGGTGAAATTAGAGACGCGCGTTTTCCAGTTTTTGCCCGCGGTGTGGTACCTGTTCCTGGCAAAAAGAATTTCATCAGCCCTTTAAATAAGCCAATCAGATGTGGTGGCGCACATGTCAGTGGTGGTGATTATATTGTCGCAGATGAAGACGGTGTGGTCGTTATTCCTGCCGATAAAGCAGAAGAATATAATAAAATTGCTGAAGCGACCGAAGAAAAAGAACAAAATACGACATTGGAAGAATGGGAAATAGCGCACAGAAAAAAAATAGCCAATTTATTAAGCTCCAAACGGTCAGAATGAGATTCAGTGTTAAACCCGTAAAAATCCAAACAGATATTAATTCGAATAAAGTAAAGATTTCAAGTAAGCCATCAGTCTATTATATTGTTTTCTTTATTGCAGGATTAATCGGCCTATTTTCATTGCCGTATTCTGAGTATCGACATGATTATTTTGCATACATGGGATTAATTTTTGTGCTTGTTATAACCAGCTACTATTTCGTTACTTGTTTACAAGAAACTGTCTTTGAAAACAAAACTAACATAACCGTAAGAAAAGGATTTAAAAAGTGGAATATACCATTTGAAGTGGTTTCTGGCGGTTATACTTCTTATAAAAAATCTACATCTCAAGCCAGTTTAGAAAGAACCCATTATTTAAATTTTGAACTAAAAGTTAATTTACCAAATAATTCCAATCATTGGATTAGAAATGGACACGCCAATGTTTTTCGCTATGGATTTAATGAATGGGGCGACGAGCAAAATAAGATTTGGGATGAACTAAATGCCATTCTTAACGAAAAAGGCATACCAAATCAAACGCCAGAATAAAACAACATGAAACCAACAGACATTGGAAAAGCCTATAATCAAATTACGCACCTTTGGGAATGTGAAGACTTCAATCGTGAAAACGGTATAGATCAACACAAAAGGGCTGTTGGGTTTGTGAAAAACCGTGGTAAAGCGCTTGATGTGGGTTGCGGTAGCACAGGACGAATCATTCAACTGTTAATTGAAGAAGGTTTTACTCCTGAAGGCATTGATATCTCTGAATCTATGATTACATTGGCGAAACAAAAGCACCCAGATATCACTTTTCACAATCATGACATTTGTGAATGGCAAATTACTGAAACATTTGATTTCATCAGTGCATGGGACAGTATTTGGCATTTGTCACCAAGATTGCAAGAAAAAGTTATCAAAAAATTGATTAACGCTCTAAATGTAAATGGCGTGATGATATTTTCATTTGGTGGATTAGATAAAACAGATGAACACACAGACAACGCCATGGGTGTTGACATGTATTATTCAACATTGGGAATTAATGCTTATTTAAGTTTAATCATGAAACAAAACAGTATCTGCCGTCATTTAGAAAATGACCAAGGTTCAAAGGGGCACACCTATGTTATTGTTCAAAAAATTTAAACCATCAATCTTCCTCATCATCTGACCCACACATTTCTAATAAACCCATTTGTGAAATCACCATGCTCATTGCTACTGCTGTTTCTGCGTTGATTGGGCCATCTGTTATGCTTCCTAATAATCCAAAGCTACTGGTGTCTATTTTCACAGCTTTAAAATTTAAATCTGCCCATGATTCAAGCATTTTTTGACCTGATTGTTTATACATAAAACCACTCATTGAGCCATAAACAAATTCATCAGTGATGGTTTCTATACTTAACTGTGGAGATTTAGGCATTTCATGCGGATCATCATCTTGGCATGAACTATAGTGTCCTGCAATAAAGGTTTTCTCTTTTAGCAGCATCATAGCTGAACCATTGACATAATCAGTAATAAAGGGGTGCTCTGTTCGACACACTGAATCAAAAGAATGTATGCCAACACTTGCTGTTTTGTTGGACAATGTGATTGTGACTGAATCAGTATGATTGGGATCTGAAAGCATCAATACCCAGCCATCAGTCACTTTTGCTGCATAGGCTTGTGTGCCT
The DNA here is from genome assembly GCA_045107085.1 of Marinicellaceae bacterium. Taxonomy (GTDB): domain Bacteria; phylum Pseudomonadota; class Gammaproteobacteria; order Xanthomonadales; family Marinicellaceae; genus NORP309. The sequence goes on from JBGCFT010000088.1 coordinate 7,593, forward strand.
TCATTGTTATTTTCAGGAGTAGAAACACTCCATTGGCATTGACAATTTAATGATAATTCGCGTTTATCAATTACCATACCAGTAGCTTTGTCTTTGAGGGCAATAACAACCACTTCTTTTGATTTGTTTTGTGGTGGCTGATACAACCACTGTTGGGACAATTTTCCGGGTCCTGAAAGTACCAAGTCAAAATCATCTTCGGTTACATTGTCTTCAAATATAACACCATTGGCCTCTAGTCCATCACCAACAATGGTTAATTCATTTACGTTTTCAGCCAATGCCATGGCATGATTGGATAACTTAAACTGAATGGTTTGGGATTTATCAACACAATCTACACTAGGTGATAACTTTGGCAAGACTAAGCTTGAACTCACTGTTTTGGATTTGTTGTGTTTGCTGCGGACAGTAATTGAGGCAGGAAAATGATTGAGATCTTTTGGTGTTTTTACAGCAATTCTATATATCCCTGCCTCTTTATTAATGGTCGAAATAGAATCAATTGCTGTGCCAGTGCTGGGTTCAACCAAATAATCATCTATGTTTAATCCAGATTTGGCAGTAAATTTAAATTGGTATGTTTTATTGGGCATGCTCAGCTTATAACTGGGCAAAAGTTTCATGGTGTCATTTTCGACTTTTACTGGCAGTTTTAAGTTGACTTTGTTGTTGGCAAATTTGGCACCATTTGAATTGAGATAAATTAAGGCATCGCCCTCGTTTACAGCTGTATAAGGCAAAATTTTGTTGGTCTTATCAAAGAGTTCTAGTTTAATGATTTTAGGATGAATACTTTGACTGGCAATATAATTGGGATCAAGAATATTAACTTCAGGATAATCAAACTTATCAATCTTGATTAAATCAGGCGCTTTAGGCAATGCTTGATTGTCAGCACGCCATGCGCCCATACCATGTGTAGCATCTGCAAATGATCCATGGGTTTGTTTGTTGATCAATCTGAGCAAATTAGACAATCGGTTAATATTACGACCCATTCCACTTTTGTTTAAAAATCCAACCAGTTTTGTCGATTGGCTTAATTTAGATAAAGAGCTGTTTATTTTTCCTGTTTGAATTGCAGTACCTAATATGACTTTACCAATGTCAATCCCTGGTGCTTGAGGTGTGACCCAAAAAGCAGTCACCTCTCCTTTGGTTTTGTTGACTAAGTTCAATATATTTGAACCGTAATCCGCCCTTTCATTGATCAATTTGTTTGGAAAAAAACCAGCTGCCAGTTTATCCAAAAACCCCCAAATCATAATGGCATTGTTGTAGGTGTCTCCCACTGCATCCAGAGCTTTTAAATAAGCGATTTTTCCACCTGATGCTTTATTCAGTGCTGAAAATCCAATAGAAGCAACCGCGCCTGAAGCATCGCGATACCTGGAGACACTTGGTCTACCATTTATCTCACTGCCAAACTGCAATTGCATCAATTCGCTTAATGCCGCCGCCGTTTTAGGTGGTTTTATAATGGGTAATAATTGCGATCCATCCAGCGCCATGGCGCTTGAAATGGGGTTTAATGCCTTGAGAAAAGTCATAAATTTAGAAGGCTTGTTTGAAGGTGCTAATTGAGATAACAATTGATCATAGTGAGCTTGTTCTTTTTCAAACGAACCAAACATTGAATCAATCAACCCAGACTGGATCCAAATATAATTCATGTGCTTAATGGCCAATAAGGTATCGTTGTTGTTTGATGATTCAAGGTTTTGCCACTGTTTTCTTAAGGATTTTTCATTATTAACCCCATCAAACATGTATACAAAAGTGTTAAGCAATAATTTAACATCGTTTTTATGGTCAACTAATGGTTGGCGTAATTCTTCATAGTCAAATCCTGTTATCAAACTCAAATTAACCAGCCTTTGTTGAATTAAGTCCAACACTTCATTCATGAATGGTTCGCTTTCATACATTTCACTATTGACTGATATCTTGCCCAAATCACATCCGCCATTGGTTTCATCATAATAGACAAGTTTGAGTGGTTGAGTATTGGATAAATCATTGAGAAAGTTTACCAATAAAGCATCATAATTTTTAAAAGCTTGTACAATAGTAGTGCCAACAATGTCCTCCCCCTGTACATAAAAAACCACACCAAAGTCTTGCCCTTGTAAAAAACGATCAGGCAATTGTTCCCAAGTCAAAGCAGAAACTTGTTCAGCATTGACTTGTGTTGCACATTGTTTGATTTCTGCAACAGCATTGTCTGTTATCAAAATAACCAAGAATAAAATTAATGCGTATTTCATGTGTGTATTTCCTATGCAAAACATCCCTATTATTCTAACAAATCACAACAAAATGTCGATTGAGGATTTCAACATAATTAAAAATATCAGATATTCAAAGCTATGTACAAAGTTTTTTTATAATGGTAAATTAATCTGTGACGAATACAAAAATCATCCTAAACAGGGGTACAATCATGAAAAAAGCACTATTATTCATAACATTACTTTTAATTTCAATATCAGCAACTTCAGAAACCGAAATAAAAAACCAAAACTATGATGCCCAACTTGCAAAAAAAGTCGGTGCTGATGATTATGGCATGAAAAGTTATGTGTTTGTTATATTAAAATCAGGTGATAACCAATCCACAGATACTGAAGTTCGCAACAAAAGTTTCAGAGGACACATGAATAATATGCGTCGATTAGCAGAAGAAGAGAAGCTGGTTTTAGCTGGTCCATTTGGAAAAAATAACAAAGACTACCGTGGCTTGTTTATCTTAAACGTAACAACCATAGAACAAGCAGAAGAGCTGTTATCAACAGACCCAACCATCAGTGCAGGCTACCTGAGTTACGAAATGACACCATGGTATGGTTCAGCTGCCATTTCTGAATATCTAGAAGCATCAGATAAGGTTTGGAAAGTTAAACCTTAAAACAATCCATATTAATTAGCTGGTAAATACAAACCTTCATCCTTGATAAGCTCTAAAATATCTTGTGACAAATGATTAGACATATCTGTTTTATGTAAATTTGCTCTAATATAAGAAGAGGATGTATCGATTGATTTTTGTTTTTCTATCAAGTAAACATCTGGGTTTAATCCACGTAATTCTTCAATAAACCGTTTGTTGATTTTATTCCCTGGTCTGTGGTTAATGAGCAAACCTGAATGATTAAGAATATCCTTCCAACCAAACCATTTTCTAAATTTTGGCCAACGCCCCTGAAAATGATCCGAACTGACCATGAACAAACAGTTTTTCTTATTCAGGTGTTTTATAGTTTTGAGACTGTAGTTATTTTCTCCAGTTGTGTTTGCTATGAGTTTTTCTATGTCACAAACCATAATTGAATCATGCGTTTTTTTTGAAAGTCGACTGGCTACAATGTGACACATTTCTAGACGTTGAGTAAAACTGGCTTTTGGTGATTTTTTATTTGCTATCAAATTAGGTTGATAGACAGGAATTAAAACAAATTCTTTTATTGTAATATTCAATTCTCTCAAATATCGTATGCCATTAATAATCGCTTGTTCATGACCAAGATGAATGGGGTCGGCGGTGAGTCCGAAAATCACAGAATATTGTTTTAACATATTTTAAATATCCAAAAAAATTGCAGGGCTTTAGAAGTTATCATCTGAAATTTTATTAACTTGTTGCTTTCAAAGCTGCCCTGTATCAGATTTTACAGCTGAAAGTCAATCCAGTAAATATCTCCTTTAAGCAATTCGTGTAATTATTTTTGTTGTCATTGATATTTTGATGCTTTGCAAATAGATATAAGTTGAGATATTAAATTTTTTTTGAAAACATTGGGGGTTTAAATAATGGTATTAACAACAAATTTAGAATTGTGAGGAAATAGTCAAAGCACAGCATCATTTATAACTTATTATTGTATAATCACAATATAAGAATTCATTGAAACTTATCATCATTCGGTAGTTATAGTTAATTTTCAGCAATGTGCCAAATTCAAGACTGTTGAACATCAATAGAAATATATAACAGGAATCCTGAACCAACACGTATTTTAAGCAAAATTATGAGATTAAACTTTATCAATAAAAATAGTCCTGAAGGCAATAAGCAATCCAATTTCATGACATATGCGATTCGAGAAATTATTTTAGTTGTAATAGGGATCTTAATAGCAGTTTCAATAAATAACTGGAACGAAAATAGAAAGAAAAATAACGAACTGCAACAATTATTAGTTAAAGTAAAAGAAGACTTGAAAACTGACTTAAATAAAATTGACAAGGTTGTTAAGCATTATGAAAATATTAAGCCTGTATTTCAGAAAGTTTTAAAGTCAGAATACACAATAGAAGACTATAAAAACAATTCGACAATAGCTTTTCTCATTTTTGGTTATCCAGAACTGACCTTGAATCAAAGAGGTGTCTCATTATTGGAGAACTTTAAAGGAAGTATAGTGCCTAAGAAGAGAGAAAAATTAGTACAAGAATTAATCATGTTTTACAAGGAGCAGTTATGGGAAATAAAGGTTGATGACGAATTACGTTCTAAGGATTCTAAAGAAAATTTCACGTATTGGAAAAATAATACTGATTGGTGGCTAGATTATGTACAATTAAAAATTACGAGTGGGTTTATTGATTATGCCTTAAAAAGTAGGGACTATAAAACCAGAGTTGCTACGACTGAATTTTTTGCTTACAAAGTTTATTTGCCAGAATTAATTAAATTTAAACAGAAAGCACAAGAACTGATCGAAAAAATCGAAACTATTAATAAATAAAAAAATGGATAGAAGGCTTCTCATTTTCTCCTCTATTATCGAAACTCTTTACGAATATTCAAATTTGCCTATATATGAAAATAAACCAAATGATAAAACAATTATTAATTTTTAAATTGATTATTTTCTGCTCTGTTGGGTTTTGTCAAAATTCAGTATTTACAAAAGGAGAGGTGTGGACAATATCAGAAGGAAATATCCAGTCAAATGGAAGTGATAAAGATGTTTTGTCAGATAAATATTGGCAGTATTTAAATAAAATATTACCCACTAAATTGTTGCACCAACATATAGTAAGTTTACGTTTGTTTTCAGACGGCATTGCCAATGATTTAGGTGGCATCTCTCCCCTAAATAAAGAGAACAGCCAATGGGAAATTGATATTGATACCTATGATTTTAATTTTAAAAACACACACCCGTCACATGTATTATTATATTCACACACCATTATTCATGAATTCGGCCACTTACTCACTTTAAACCCAGAACAATTAAAGGTTTCAAACGATGTAAACCACAGTGTGGCCGAAGGTTATTTAGCTAAAGAAAGTCATCTAAAAACAGACAGTTACCTTGGAATATTTATTCATAAATTTTGGCAAGGCACTCTTTTCTCAGAATGGGACAGCATTCAAAACTATAACAATCCAAGCAAAAGAGAACATTTACTTTATCAGTTGTATTTAAATAATAAAAATCAGTTTCTGACGGATTATGCTGTAGAAAGCCCAGAAGAGGACATTGCCGAATCATGGGCTTTTTTTGTCTTAAGTGAGAAGCCAGTTATGGATAAAATCAAACATCAAAAAGTTTTGTTTTTTTATGAATTTCCCGAATTAGTTGAGTATCGCAAGAACATTAGAAATAATCTTGAATTGATACCTCAAGATTACATTAAAAACTATGAATTTAATCGTGATCAACTTTCTTCGAATTAAATAGTAACACCGATTAATTTATTGTTTAGGTAATAAACAACCAAAATTATGGCCTCTTTTTTCATTAATGGCTTTTACCACTAAATCGGCTGCTTTTATATTTTTAAGAAAATTAACACAAACTTTATAACCCGATTTCGCTAATAAATTAGAAGTTGCCGCCCCTATTCCCCGGCTTCAACCAGTAACGACGACAACTTTGTTTATTGAACGAATCAAGCCTTTAAGAGTTAGCTTGGTGAAGATGAACATCCCTTTGTGGGTAAGGCAGGTTACAACCGCCTGCTTCTAGACCGACTTTAATTTGCTCTAACACATCACTATAAACCTTCCAATAATCATCGGTTTTTACCCAAGGCCTGACATTAAAATTGACCGAACTATCAGCAAGAGCAATTACATTGACAGAAGGAGCAGGGTCTTTTAGAACCAGTTCATGTGACTCTAAAATATCTAGCATAATTTTTTTTGCCAATTTAAGGTCATCGTCATAACTCACACCCACAACTAAATCCACACGCCTCGTGGCATTAGCTGAATAATTTATAATAGATCCAGTTGTAATTTCGCCATTAGGAATAATGATTTGTTTGTTATCTGTTGATTTCATCAAAGTATTGAATATTCTGATTTCTAGGACCGTGCCTGAATGCCCAGCTACTTCTATAAAGTCACCAATTTTAAAGGGTCTGAAAAATACAATCATCACACCTGATGCAATATTTGACAACGAATCTTTGAGAGCCAAACCGATAGCAAGGCCTGCAGCGGCAATGATGCCCAGTAAGGAAGTGGTTTGAATGCCTAATTCACCTAAAGCTGTAATAATGACAACGGTTAATAGTAAAAAATAGATAAATGTTTTAAGGAAGTTAATTAAAATTGGTGCCGCACCAGATCTGGTGAGCGCTTTGCCAACCAGATGTGACAATAATTTTGCGATTTTTTTTCCTATCCAATAGATAAAAAATGCAATGACCACTTTGGTTACTATAGCTAATATGGCATCTGGATTATTTACAAATGACATTATGTTTTGTTTTAAAGTATCGATGATACTCAGGTTTTCTTGTTCCATATATCTGTCCAAAATAAAACGAATCATTTTAGCATATGATGAACAATGCGCTTGTAAAACATAGTTAAAACCACAATAATGTGACCTCACATAATTATTTGTTCATTGTTATTAAAAATTCTCGATCCATAACCGACATTATTGGCATGACGCTTTCAATGGTTTGTGCTGTTCAATGTGCGCTAGCACCAATTATTTTGAGCATTGCACCAATCATTCCAAAATGGGCGCACTTTGGTCATGGTTGGGTATGGATAAGTTGTATATTAATTATTGCTGCATGGAGTATTGGCAGAGGTTTCCTCAAACATAAAAACAAAAAGGTTTTATTATTTGCGGTATTTGGAGTGGGTTTTTTGTTAACAGGTACCTTTTTAGAGGGCATGTTAACGACATTGTCTGAATCTGCAGTTTTTGTTTCTGGTGGAGTTTTGTTGACTATCGCACATTGGAAAAACTTTAAACTAGAAAAAGCTTGTAAAAATTAACAAATAATAAGGTTTCTTGTTTATTTTGTTTTTGATGGGCAATACAGCTCACTGAGTACTTGTATTATTTTTGTTGTATTTGATTGTGCCAAAGAGTAAAAAATTGCTTGTGACTCTCTTCGAGTTTTCACCATACCCTCCCTTCTTAAAGTAGCCAAATGCTGACTTAATGCTGATTGACTCAGGCCAATTTTTTGGTGTAATTCAGAAACAGAACATTCTCGAGCTTCTAGTGCACACAAAATCATTAAGCGTGATTCACTGGATAAAGTTTTCAGCAGCCGAGCTGCTTTTGTAGCATGTTCTTTTAACTCTTGATAAGAAGATTGTGGGCTTTTATGGGTCATATGAGTACAGAATATTTAGCGTACTATATTATAGATAATTTCTTTGATTAAAGCGATACAAAGTCACTTGAGTTATGACTATTGGCTCATGATTTTATATTTTGATAAAAATATTAAAACTTAATTGATCACACAATGGTCATAAATAAGACAGATTTAGTGTTTATTATTGAATTACTTATTATTCTAAGAGAACCAATATTATGCTGGTATTTATTCCAACAAATGAAATCGACAAGAATTATGCTAATGAAGGGTTTAGTTTCAAGCCGCTAATAATTGAAGCCTATCAGTATCATTTAGATGTTTCTTGTAGTGCAGAAAAAACCCAAAATTTATTCAACAAAAAGGTGAAAACAGGGACGGTTACAATCAACAAGGGTAAAACCTGCGATACATAATCAAGTTGCATTACTGTTGCCAATATATAAACGCCACCTTGATGTAAAACTAAGGCAACAAGCGCAGTAACCAAAAATTTAGGAAATCTTTTTCTGTGGTCTTCAACATCTTTAAACGAGTAAAAGTAATGCCCAATATAAGCAGTCAATAGACCAAAAACAAAACCCATAAAATGGGCAACAAAAGAATGAATATTGAGTTTATCATGAGCGATATAAGCCAAAGCAAAATGCACAATGCTTGCTGTCACACCAACAATGCCATAGCGGAAAAGTAAGGCAATAATTGGGCTATTCAATAATTGCAAATATATCTTCTTCATTGGCCTTTATTTTTATTGGCTTTAAAGACTCACCTAAGCAAGGCCCATTTATACACAATCCATTTAAAGGGTTAAACTCTGCACCATGTGCCGGACAAACAATGGTTTCTGAATCAGAAATTAAAAATTTTCCGGTTGCATAGTCCATTCTTCGGCCTTGATGTGGGCAAAAATTTTCGAATGCAACATACTGATTATTTATGTATTGCACCATAATAGACATTAATCCTTTACTCGATTCTAAAGAAAACTCATACCAAGTATTCGGTTTAAAATCATCCACGGCTGCAAGTTTAACAATCATTTAGAAGAATACTTTTTAACAGCATCAATCATAACGCCTAATTTTTCCGGTTGCATTGTTGGGTGCATGCCATGCCCTAAATTAAAAATGTGTCCATTGGTACCGCCATTTGAATCGATTACTTTTTTAACCTCAGCCTCTATAACAGCATCATCTGCGTATAAAACGCAGGGGTCTAAGTTGCCTTGCAAAGCCACTTTACCACCTGTTAATTCTCTTGCCAAAGCCAAATCTGTGGTCCAATCAACGCCCAAACAATCGGCTCCTGTATTGGCCATTTTTGATAAATTATATTGCACACCCTTGGAAAACAAAATGACTGGAATCTCTGGGTTTTTAGCTTTGACTCCTGAAACGATTTGTTGCATATAATCCAAAGAGAAAGCTTGGTACATTTCTGGAGACAATGCACCACCCCAGGAATCAAATACTTGAACAGCATTGGCCCCACTTTCAATTTGCGCATTAAGGTAGTCTATACTGGCATCGGTTAATTTTTGAAGTAATTTATGTGCAGCTTGAGTTTGGTTAAGTAAAAAAGCTTTGGCTTTGGCAAAGTTTTTTGAGCTACCGCCCTCAACCATATAAGTCATTAAAGTCCAAGGAGACCCACAAAAGCCAAGAAGTGGCACCGCATTATCTAGTGTTTTAGAAGTAAGAGCTAGCCCATCCATGACATATTTTAAGTCATCATTCACATCTATTTTGGGTAAGTTATCTACATCCTTTTCTGATGTAATTGGACTTTTAAACTTTGGGCCTTCGCCAGTCACAAAGTACAAGCCTAAACCCATGGCATCAGGAATGGTTAAGATATCAGAAAAAATAATAACAGCATCAAGTGGAAACCTTCTTAATGGCTGCAATGTGACTTCACATACCATCTCTGGGTTTTGTGCCAGTGACATAAAGTCGCCTGCTTGTTTTCTGACTTCTCTGTACTCTGGTAAATATCTGCCTGCTTGACGCATGACCCATACAGGTGTTCTTTCTGTTTCTTGTTGTTTTAAAGTTCTTATAAGGAGATTATTTTTTAATGCCATTGTATCTTTTGAGTTGTTAACCCGCGTATTTTATGCTTTTTAATGATTTTATTACAACTTTCTCTGATACAATTGTATTCTTTATGAAGTAATGGCAAATAAATATGAGTTGGATTAATGAAGTTGATGAAGCAAAAGCCGATAAAAAACTTAAGCCGATATATGAAGATTTAATCAAAAGCCGAGGAAAAATTGCCAATATATTAAAAGTTCATTCGCTTAATCCTGAAGCTCTAAAAGCCCATCTTGATTTGTATATGACGATAATGTTTGGCCAATCAGGATTGTCAAGAAAAGAACGTGAATGTATCGCCGTGGTTGTTTCCAGGGCAGACAATTGTGAATATTGCGTCAATCATCACGCAGAATCACTTTCGAGATATATCAAAGACCAATCATTGTTAGAACAAATTAAACAAGACTATGTCCATGCTGCTTTGTCCCCAAGACTCATGGCTATTTGTAATTATGCCTATAAATTGACAGTCCAACCGGGAGATCAAAAACAAGAAGATTTGTCATATTTGAAAACTTTTGACTTAGACGATAAAGATTTATTAGATATTACCTTAATTGTTGCATATTTTAATTTTGTCAATAGAATTGCACTGGGCCTTGGCGTAGCATTCAATTCAGCTGAATTAACCGGCTACAAAGATGAACCATCAGACAATTAACCTGTCATAACTGCAAATTTAAAAAATCAAAAAATACTATGAAAAAACTAATTTTACTATCTGTTATTCTGTTGAGTTTTAATCTTCAAGCTCAGTTTGTTAATGAGAATCCTCCTACTGAAGAAGAGTTAAGGGTTAACAACTCAAACAATACGGCTGAATTATTGAAAGCAACAGATGAAGCCATGAAGCAAAAGAATTATAAAAGTATGGTTATTAATATGGAAAGAGTGGTTCAGCTTAATCCCCATGTTCCTGCTTTACAATATAAATTAGCCGAAGCTTATTCACTTAGTGACGATAAAACAAGTGCCTACAACTTATTAATTAAACTGCAGAAACAAGGATTTTATTATGACATTGAAGTCAACCCTAATTTTGGTAACATTTATGGTTTTAATGTTTTTAAATACATTAAAACAAACTTTGATGCCAATGGTGCTCATTATGGAGAAGGTGAAGCAGCGTTTGCAATAGACAAAAGTTTTAGTGGTTTACTTTTTGAAAGTATAGTTTATGACGAAAGCTCTGAATCTTTCTTAATGGGCTCAATAAGAGATGGGCGTATTATTAAAATTGCAGGAAATGGAGAAATAACGGAGTTGGTCGGCTCAACTCTTGGTGGAATCACTGGACCTTGGGCGACAATTGATATGGCTGTTGATGAAAAAAATGACTTTTTATGGGTTGCCAGTTCATCTATCACGCAATATGGAAAGTTTGCCAAAGACTCTTTGGGTCATTCTGGTATATTTAAATACCAATTAAGTACGGGTAAATATATAAAATCCTATTTGATTCCCAAAAACAGAACACCCTCATTAATCAGTGATATGCACTTGACTGCACAAGGTGATTTATATTTCATAGAGAGTTTAAATAGGGTTGTTTTGAAAATCGATCAAGGCGCAGATGAAATAAAAGTAGTATTTTCTTCCGACAAATACTCAAACTTAAAAAGCATTACATCAGATGATGCAGGTGAAATACTCTATTTAAGCGACACAAATGAAGGAATCATTGTGATCAATATCAAAAGTGGTAAATATCTCACTATAGAAAATACAGCGTCCTTAAACCTTTATGGAATTAAGGATTTAATATACGATAATAATGGTTTGATATTTATACAAAGCAGCATCTCTCCTGAACGGGTAATGAAAATCCAATTAGAAGACAATAAAGCAGTATTGAAAAATATTATTCCTATAGAGTCGTCTAACCCTTTGTTTGACTCTCTATCTAAAGGAGTTATTGTCGGCAATGATTTATATTACATTGCTAATTCACAATCTTCAAACGCCAATGCATTTGGAGGTTTAACTAAAGGCAGTGAATGGCAAAATATGAGTATTGTTAGATCTGACAAAAACTTTAATCAAGAATCCAGTATTGAATATCAAGAGCAAATTAGACAATACGAAAAGAAGAACAAAGAAGAGTCAGGTCAGTAGTAGTATTTGATTAAAAAGTAAACTAACTTTGCGGTTTAAAGTTAGTTTACTTTTAATTTTAAAGCAAAATCTGCGATACGTTTACCCAAAGCAATACATAAAGCCTTTTCGTTTTTATCAATTTTTCTTTCTGAATCATTTCCCGACCAATGGCTGGGACCGTAAGGCGTGCCACCACTTTCTGTATGCAGCAAAGCCTTTTCACTATAGGGTAAACCAGCTATTAACATGCCATGATGCAATAAGGGCAACATCATGGTTAATAAAGTGGTTTCTTGACCACCATGAAGACTTGAACTTGAGGTAAAAACCGCTGCAGGCTTATTACTGAGTGTTCCTGAAAACCATTGTGTCCCTGTTTCATCAACAAATTGTTTTAATGGTGCTGCCATATTGCCAAATCGAGCGGGCGATCCCAATATTAAACCATCACATTTTTGTAAATCATCAGCGCTTACAATTGGATCAACAGCTGAATTTATTTCATCCCCTGCTGGTTTAACAGATCTAATCAAAGCATTACTGTTGGGTTGTGAGGCAACGCCTCTGGCAATTAAATTTGCCATTTTTGCAGAGTTGCCATGTTTGCTATAATAAACGATGAGGATGTTGATTTCTGACATATTTAAATTATATCCAATACGATTTCAGGAGGCCTACCAATGATAGCCTTGTTATTATTGATAACTATGGGCCTTTCTATGACTTTTGGGTATTCGTGCATTAATGCAATCAAATCTTGGTCATTTAATTTACTATCAGAAAAATTCGCCTTATATTCCGCTTCATTTTGGCGCATTAGTTCTCTTGGTCTTAATTCCAACATGAATAATATATTTTCAATGTCTTTTATACTGGGCGGAGTCTCTAAGTATTTGATGACTTCAGGTTCGTGGCCCTGATTGCGAATTATTTCCAGTGTTTGACGTGATTTAGAGCACCGTGGATTATGATAGAATTTTATCTGCTTCATGATGAATTATATTTCTACATTAAAAGATTTATTTTAACTTATTTATCAACTCAACCAAAAAGCATTCTGGGTTATAATGCGAATATTTAAAAATATTGTTGCCATTATGAAAATTGTTACCGTTTTATTATTGAGTCTGTTTGTCTTGTCTTGTGGCCAACAACAATCACAACAATTGCCAGAATCAGATGTGATTGCCAATGTTGGAGATGAAGTGATTACTGCTGATTTACTTAATGCTTATATGCATGTTAATGGCATAGCCAATCCAACACCTGAAGTTGTTAATGCCTCCTTAACGCAGTTGATTGAGGAAATTGCCATGGCCAATATTGCCACAAAAAAACAATTACCAATGACCAGAGAGCAAATGAATAACTTTAAATATCTTCAGCTACGTGCTTTGGCATCCAATGCAAAAAATGATTATCTAACCAATAATGTTATTACCGAGGAAGAAATTAAACAAGAATACAATAAAGTTAATGAAGCGACCAAAGGCCAAGAATACCATGTACATCACATGCTTTATACAGATGAAATTGAAGCCATTACAGTACTAGACGAAATAAACTCAGTCGATGACTTTTTAAAAGCAGAAAATCAATATTTAAAAGATAACCCTGATAAAGTTAACGTGGGAAATTTAGGTTGGGTTAACTTACTACAATTGCCTCAAAGTTTTAAAGATATTTTACCTTCAATGAGCCCTAACTCTATAAACCCACAAGTAATTTCTAGTCAATTTGGAGCCCATATTGTTTATCTTGAGGCCACAAGAGACATAGTTGCTCCTGCATTTGAAGAGGTAAAAGCAGGCATTGAAAATTCACTTAAGTCTAAAAAAGCGTCAAAATTTGGTCAACTTGCCGTTGCTAAAGCCCGAGTAACTATTGTTAAATAACAATATAAACCACTTTTCACATTGATTAATTATTACCTGAAATATTGTTTATTGGCATAAAAACTGTTGTTTTGATTTTTATGCCACCCAGGAATTCCCAAAACGGGAAGCGGAGATAGGTCTTCTTTTGATATCAAGAGTTTATGGTTTAGTATTTTACTGGCAATAAACGCATCAATGTCAAATTGATTCTCATCAACCAGTAAAGCTTTTGCTGTCATTCCAATATACGGATTTAAATATTTCTCATACATGGCGTGGCCAAATGTTATGATCTTAATTTCTTGGTTGAGCCAGAGAGATTTATTTTCTATAAATAATTTATACCAGTCGTGTTTTCTGATTAATTCTAGGTGAACTGATTTTGCAAGAATAATAACACCACACTCATCAAAAAGAGTCAATATGTCTCGTTTTCTTGAGCGCTTACTGTCATTTTGTAACTGAATTTGTTGGTAATGAATGGCATTAATTGCCGATTTGGTTTTTGGGAAATTGTGCCATACCATTGCGTTAAAGAAATCATGCCAATTGTTGCTTCTTGTTGCAATCACGCCATGCTCATAGATACGTTCTTCATAGCCCAATTTAGGGTGTAACAAATTATCGTCTTGTTGAGCAAAAAACAAATTTTTATTGTTGTTATTGTAATGTTTAAAATGCTTGTTAAGCTGGTCACAATTGGGCAGTGTGCTTTTTTTTCTGAGATTAAACAAAGGAAAAACAGCATCTAAAGTAGACTTGATATCACGGTACATTATGTCGTCATGTATCATGCTATTCAATTAATTGATTGAGAGAAGTAATATTGACAGGGTTTTACTCGAATACAATTCCGCCAGATAATTTAGGCAACGATATTCATTCAAGGCAATGACTCAATGTGATTTTTTAGGTTGAGCAGTCCTTTTTCATAATCCGGGGCAATCATATCCTCTAAAACAAATCCAAAATAACGGTAAAAAACATTGTAACCAAAGTCATTATAAAAAGTCCAAGTCACTTTGGTTTCGTTACCAATTCTCGTTAATGAAATTTTAGACAGAGCTGGATTTTCAGATTTGCCAAAATAAAATTTAGTTCTGATAAATTCGTCTTTTTTTGATTCAATAATTTCATTAGAACCTTTGCCTATACTTTGATTGCCTTGCCATGATAGTTTTGAACCTTCACCTGACTCAGGTCCAGAGAGAGAATATTGGGCATTGATATCCAGTTCATACCAAGGAGACCATTGGTTAAAATTACTCAAAGAGTTAATGACATTGAAGACTTTACTGACACCTCTATCAATAACAATACTCCTTTCTAATACAACTTTTGAGGGCAAGAAAAAACCAACAATTACTGTAATTACAAGTAAAAAAAGCATTGCCAAAACCAAGTATCTTAAAGTTCTCATATGAATTCTAGTCTGTGTAGTATGAGCGGTAATTTACTATTAATGTAAACCATTATCAAGATTATTTTACAATTTGCCAAAAGGTCTTGATTTTCGTAATTGGCTAATTCATAATGAGAATGATTATTATTTAGGATATTAATTATAACGTGTTAATGAAACTATCTCAGGCCAAAGCAGGCAATCAATACAAGGTTGAAGACATGGGATCATTGCAAGTTTTATCTCAACGTTTAGCGCTTCTTGGTTTAAATGCTGGGGTTTTTATTGAGTTGATGTCAATATATAAACATGGGGCCTTGGTTAAAACTCCATTCGGTGATGTTGCCATAGGTTCAGATTTACTCGATTCAATTATGGTTACTTCAACCTAGTTTTCAATTATGACAGACTTTTATGAAAAGCCACAAGTTGCTTTAATTGGCAATCCAAATTGTGGAAAAACAACTCTATTTAATCGCATTACAGGTCTTAATCAAAAAACTGGAAACTGGCCAGGCGTTACTGTTAATTCACGTTATTGTTCGGTTAATTATGATCAATTAGATTATCACTTGATTGATTTACCTGGTATCTATGCCTTGTCTGTTGAATCCTCTGGTCAAGATGAGCTTCATGTTCAAGAGTTTTTAATCAATAACAAACCAGATCTCATTATTAATGTTATTAATGCCAGTGCACTAGAGCGCGGGCTATTTATGGCATTAGAGCTAAAGAAATTTGGTTGCCCAATAGTTACTGTATTAAACATGTGGGATGATTTAAGTGCTAAAAACATTAGCATAGACACGCAAACACTTTCAAAATTATTGAATTCACCTGTTATTAAAACGGTAGCAAAAAATTCAAAAGACTTGGGTGTTGAAGAACTAAAACAAACGATAAAAACACAATTAAAAAACAATTGCACAGTTCAAAAACAGCAACAAAAACAAGATCAGTTAAGACCTCTTGATATTGACACTGGCGATTCTGACATATTTAATCAACGATTAGAACAAGCTAAAAACATATCTAAGCAAGTCACAACCAGGCCAAAAGGCAACTTTATTCACAAAAATAGAAAATTAGATTTTTTGACTACTCATCCTGTTTGGGGAATGTTTTCATTTTTGTTGGCCATGTATGTGATGTTCTTTTTTGCTATTAATGTCTCAGCTGTTTTTATAGATTTTTTTGATATTGCTACAGGTGCACTATTAATCGATGGTGGCCATAGGGCTCTAGAGAGCATTGGTTTGCCTCAATGGTTAGTTGTAATAATAGCAGATGGAGTAGGCGGTGGTTTGCAAACTGTGGCAACTTTTATTCCTGTCATTGGTTTTTTGTATTTGATACTTACATGGCTTGAAGACTCTGGATATATGGCTAGAGCGGCTTTTGTTATGAATGGACTTATGCAAAAAATCGGCTTATCTGGCCAAGCTTTTGTTCCTTTAATTGTCAGTTTTGGTTGTAATGTTCCAGCTATCATGGCCACAAGAACTTTGGCAACCAAAAGAGAGCGTTTGGTAACAGTTATGATGGCTCCATTTATGTCTTGTGGAGCACGCCTATCAGTTTATGCTTTGTTTGTGGCTGCTTTCTTTTCAGATTATGCCTCTTTCATAGTCTTGGTTTTATATCTGATTGGAATTTTAATGGCTATATTGACGGGTTTAATGTTACAAAAAACCATTCTTCCCGGAAAAGCCGAGCCATTTATCATAGAATTGCCACCGTGGAGATTGCCTTCTTTAAGAAATTTATTAATGGGAACATGGTACCGATTGAAAGGCTTTTTGCTAGATGCTGGTAAAATAATAGTCATCATGGTTATGCTGATTCAAGTATTAAACTCAATAGGCAGTGATTTTACCTGGGGCAATGAAGACTCAGAAAACTCTATGTTATCTGTTGCATCAAAATCAGTGGTGCCAATTTTTGAACCCATGGGCATTGAAGAAAAAAACTGGCCTGCAATTGTTGGAATACTCACAGGTATTCTAGCCAAAGAGGTTGTTGTAGGAACACTAGATGCACTATACACTTCTCTTGAAAAAGAACAAAACGCCTCACAAGATAATCCTCCAGAAATTAAACAACAACTCAAAGAGGCTGTTGTTTCTATTAAAGACAATGCTTTAGAATTAAGTCACACGTTACTTGACCCTTTGGGGCTGTCAATAGTCAGTAAAGGAAGTGATGAACAAATGGCTTCAAATCAAGATGTATCAGATTCGCTCTTTGGTATTATTCGTGATAGATTTAGTGATAAATACGCAGCTTTTGCTTATTTGTTGTTCATTTTATTGTACTTTCCTTGTGTTGCAGCTACAGCAGCAGTAGCGAGAGAGGCAGGTATGAAATGGGCAGTTTTTACAGCAGGATGGAGTACAGGTTTGGCCTATATGAGTGCCGTTTGTTTTTATCAATTTAGTCAATTCAGCCAAAACCCCTTGGCCGCATTAATTTGGTTAAGCATTTATGTTACTGGCGTATCTTCAGTATTTCTGTATCTAAAAAGAATAGGAAAGAGAGCTGAGCCAATAAAATTAAATATTGTTTAAGTTTTACTGGTAACCCTATTTTAATGAGATATGATAGTCACGTTTATAATTAATACCCTAAAATTACTGAATGAAAAAAGAATTTGAGTTTGTTAAAGGACAGCGCTTTATAAGCCAAACCGAACAAGAGCTTGGGCTTGGACAAGTATTAGAAACAAACCATAGGATGGTTAAATTGGATTTCAATGCTGCCAATGAATCTCGTATTTATGCAAAAGATAATGCTCCAATCTCACGTATATTGTTTGAGGTTGGCGATAAAATACCTGCTCGAGCAGGATGGACCTTAACTATTCAAGCTATTGAGTTACTTAATGGACTAGCCATTTACCAAGGCATAAATGAAAAGGCAGAGGATGTCTTATTGCCTGAAACAGAAATAGCAGACAACATCAAACTAGATCGACCATCAGAAAGAATGTTCTCGGGTCATTTAGATTCTAACAAGTGGTTTAATCTTCGACAACTGGCATTGAGCAAACGAAATGAGCTCAATCAAAATCCACTCTATGGGTTACTGGGTTCCAGGACATCTTTACTCAAGCATCAATTATATATCGCTCAAGCTGTGGCCAAAAGATTTGCCCCAAGAGTTTTGTTAGCTGACGAAGTAGGGTTAGGTAAAACAATAGAAGCGGGGTTGATTATTCATCAGCAGTTACTCAAGAATCGGGCCAAACGAGTTTTGATTATTGTGCCTGAAAGCTTAACGCACCAATGGATGGTGGAAATGTTGAGGCGTTTTAATTTAAGTTTTAATGTCTACAATGAAGAATTATGCAAAGGTGTTGAAGAGTCTTCTCATTATGAAACACCTTTTGAAAGCAGTCAATTGGCCATTGTTCCACTTCAATATTTGTTACAACATCAAAATCGAGCAGAACAAATTTTAGTAACTCAATGGGACTTGTTGGTTGTTGACGAGGCACATCATTTAAAATGGTCTGAAGAACAAGTCAGCGAAGAATATAAGTTAATAGAAGCACTAGCAGAAAAAATTAAAGGTACTTTATTATTAACTGCCACTCCCGAGCAATTAGGAAAGAAAAGTCATTTTGCGCGTTTAAGATTATTGGATAAAAACCGTTTTAGTAACTATGAAGACTTTATTGCACAAGAAAATAATTATGGCAGTATTGTTAATACCATTGATATTTTAAGGTCTGATAAGGCGATGACTAAAACCGGAGCTAAAAACACAGCAAAACAGTTTAAGGAAGAAAAAGATTTAGAAAACATTCAGAAATTATTTGAAGAACGTTTTGATGAAGAGAGTAAACACGAAATTAAACAAGAGCTTATTGAAAAACTACTCGATAGACATGGAACAGGAAGACTATTGTTTCGCAATACCCGTGCAGCCATAAAAGGTTTTCCCAAAAGAAAATTACACAAATATGCCTTAGAAAACTCTTATGCAGAGATGGTTGATCAGCCAATTAAATTACAATTAACACCAGAGCTAGTAGATGCTTTCGATAATTGGACAAAAATTGACTCTAGAGTTTCTTGGTTGGCAGAGAAGATTTTCTCATTAGAATCTAAAAAAATATTATTGATAACATCTAATAAGAAAACAGTTCTGGATTTGGCTGAATCCTTAAGGGTAAAACAGGGCATTCATGCAGCTGTATTCCATGAAGATTTAACATTAATTGAAAGAGACAAAGCTGCAGCCTGGTTTGCAGATTGTGAAAAAGGTACACAAATTATGTTGTGTTCTGAAATAGGATCTGAAGGCAGAAACTTTCAATTTGCACAGCATGTGATATTTTTTGACTTACCTTATAATCCTGATTTATTGGAACAAAGAATTGGGAGATTAGACAGAATTGGTCAAGAAAGTACGATTCATATTCATGTGCCTTACATGAAAAATACGGCCACAGAGAGACTTTTTAAGTGGTATCACAAAGGACTAGATTTATTTGCTAAAACTTGTCCTTCTGCTTATGCAATTTTCAACCAATTACAAACGCAGCTATCAGAACATATTAAAACAACATCAAAAGAAGAACAGTTTGATGCTTTTATTGAAGAAACAAAACAGCTCACAACCACAATGAATCTTCAATTTGAAAAAGGCAGAGATAAATTGTTGGAATACAACTCTTGCCGCCCTTTTGCGTCGGATAAAATTTTGCAAGAGGCTGAATGGCAAGATGATACAAGTTGTATGAGGTTTATGCACAGAATGTTCGATAGGTATGGAGTAAATTATGACGAGTTAAGAAAAAATGTCGAATTATTGTCTCCGGGCGAAAATCAACGTTCTCATTTTCCTGGGATAATTCAAGAAGGCATGAGTGTCACATTTGACAGAGAGACAGCATTGTCAAATGAGACCTTGCATTACATTACTTGGGAACACCCAATGGTGGTAGAAGCAATGGATATGATAACCAGCGAAGAAAAAGGCAATGCCAGTTTGGTGACAATAAAAAATACTGGCTTACCTCCATCTACAATTATTATTGAATCTATGTTTCATCTGAACGCACCTGCAGATGCTGCTTTGCAAATATCTCGCTATTTACCAGCCGACTCTATGCGATTGGTTGCAGATGAAAAATTAATAGATCGTACTAAATCTTTAGACAGTCAGTTTATTCACAACAATCACTCTTCGGTTCCGCTCAATGTTGCTTTGCAGGTGATTAAAATGAAAGCAAAAGACATGAAAAAAATAATAGCAGCAATTGAATCTAAATCAGAAAAATTATTACCTACAATGATTAAGAACTCACAAGCTAAGGCTGAAGAACTATTAGACATTGAGATTAATCGACTAAAAGAGTTAAGTCAGGTCAATCATCACATAAGAAAAGAAGAAATAGTCCATTTAGAAAATCAAAAAACGCAAACCATAAAATCTTTGTCACAAGCAAAAGCACAAATGAATGCTGTGCGTGTTTTGGTTTGTTTATAGCCAATTGATAAGCACATTGGCTAAACATAAACTCTGTGGCTTATATGAAGTTTTAGAAGCGTAGAACAGATTTAATTCTATGTTGAACTTGATCGATTGTACCTTGACCTAATACTTCACTCAAAACATCATGCTTTTTATAATAATCGACCACAGGAGCTGTTTGATTTTCATAAATGTTAATTCGGTCCCTAACAACAGATTCTGTGTCATCAGATCGACCTTCTTGTAATGCCCTTTTTGCTATTCTACCAACCACTTCTTCAGGGTCGACAGCAATTAAAACAGCATGTTCCACAGGCATATTAATGCCATTGAGTAATTCATCCAACATATCAGCTTGAGTTAAGTTACGTGGAAAGCCATCTAATATAAAACCGTTGCGAGCGTCATCTTGAGATAATCTTTCTTTCAGCATCCCCAGTACAATTTCATCAGATACTAACTGGCCTTTATCCATGACTACCTTTGCAGCCATACCTAAATCTGATTTAGCTGCCACAGCAGCTCTCAGTAGATCTCCTGTAGAAATGTGTGGAATATTATATTCTTCCTTTAATAATTTTGCTTGTGTGCCTTTTCCAGAGCCAGGCGCGCCCAATAAAACCAATCTCATATGTATTATCTCAAACCTTAAAATCTGTATTAAATTAAAAAAATGTATCTTGCTTTAATTGTTACTTTAGATAGTGCTTATAAAGAATCTTAGGGTGTGATAAAGTAACGCCTGAGACGATCTAAGTCAACTCTTTATTATTAAAATTCATAGGAAAAAACCATGACAAAGAAAAATGCACTTTACTGTCAATCAGGCGGAGTTACTGCTGTCATTAATGCGACAGCTTGTGGTGTCATCGAAACAGCTCGTAAGCACAGTGATCAAATAGGAACGGTTTATGGCGCAAAAAATGGAATTATTGGAGCCCTGAGAGAGGAGCTCATTGATACATCTTTTGAGAGCGATGCCAATATTGCTGCGCTTAAACATACTCCAGGCGGTGCATTTGGATCTTGCAGATTTAAACTTCAAGACTTAGAAAAACAAAAAGCGGAATATGAACGATTGATTGAGGTTTTCAAAGCCCACAATATAGGGTATTTGTTCTACAATGGCGGTGGCGACTCATCAGATACGGCGTATAAAATATCCAAAATAGCCAAGCAAATGAATTTTCCAGTCAATTGTATTGGTGTGCCTAAAACAATTGATAATGATTTACCAATTACCGATACATGTCCTGGTTTTGGAACCACGGCAAAATATATTGCTGTTTCTATGCAAGAAGCCTCTTTGGATGTCGAATCTATGAGTGAGTCTTCAACAAAAGTATTTGTGATGGAAGTAATGGGAAGGCATGCAGGATGGATAGCAGCAGCTGGTGGTTTAGCAGGCAAATCACACGATGAGCCGCCTCAAATAATACTATTCCCAGAAATACCTTTTGAAAAAGAAGCGTTTCTAGCCAGGGTAAAATATTCTGTAGAAAACTTTGGTTATTGTTCAATAGTTGTGTCTGAAGGTGTTCAAGATCAATCAGGTAAATTTTTAGCCGATGCAGGAACTGTAGATGCATTTGGTCACGCACAATTGGGTGGGGTTGCTCCAGTCATTGCAAACATGGTCAGACAAGAACATGGTTATAAATATCACTGGGCAGTTTCTGACTATTTGCAAAGATCAGCAAGACACTTGGCATCACAAACTGATTTTGAACAAGCTTATGCAGTAGGAGAAGGAGCAGTAAAATTAGCCATTGAGGGGAAAAATGGAGTGATGCCCGTCATAAAACGGTTATCAGATGATCCTTATCAATGGGAAATCGCAACCGCCCAACTTGCAGATATGGCAAATGTTGAAAAGATGTTACCCAGAGACTATATTACAGCAGATGGTTTTGGTATTACTGAAAAGTGCCGAAGATATTTGTTGCCTCTTATTCAAGGAGAAGCTTATCCCCCTTATGAAAACGGCTTGCCGAAATATAAGCGATTAACTAAGAAAATGCTAACAAAAAAGCTACCAGTATTTAGTGTTTAATGAGGTTTAACATTTAGTTTATTCCAATCTTTATGGTTAACATTGTTATATAGACCACCGTATTGATTGATAATATAGTCATATAAAAGCCTGTCTTGTTGCACAAGTTTATTTAATACATTCATGCTTGATTGACTGAGGTTAAAATCTTTTTGGTAACCGGATTGAGCAACATTTACCTTCGGAAATTTTGGCTGAGAAATATTTAATGAATCAAACAATACCTGATTAAAAAGTTCTAGTTTTGATAGGCAGCCAAGTACAAACTTAAATTTTTTAATGGTTTTTAGCGCTTCAACGAAGCTTTTGTTTTTTCCAAAATACCGGCATTGATGGTTCTCAATTCTATTTCGAAAAGCCGGGCAATTAATTAATGTGTTTTCAAAACTTAAGGGGTCAAATCCTTTTTTCTTGAACCAGTTTTTCTTATGGTTTTCTTGGGTAATAAAATAATTAAAAAGAGACAAAACACTTGGAATAGGATCTCTAATAACGCTTAAATATATATATTTTGAATTATTATAGAAGTCAATAAAACGGTGTCCTCCCAAAATTTTATGGCATCTGACTTCATCAATAAGAAAGGTATTGGTCTCAGAGTCAATGCCATACCAAAAAACATCAGTGTGATTAAAGTTTTCGTAGAAAAAAATTCTTTGGGATGTGCCTGCCGACTTTTCTATATGAAGGTAAACCAATTTAAATTTTGACTTATTAAAGAAAGGATTAAATTTATAAATATTTTGAATAATTCCCATTAGCTAATAAAACTTAAGGCTCTCTCAAGTAAATAGGCTCTATATTTTCTATATGCGTTGAGAACTTAATAAAACCATTCTTAACCATATCTAACATGTCTTGGGCTTGTGAATATTGGTTTGTATCATAAGGCATAGGCATAGATTCAGCAAATGCTTGTAGTTCTGGATAAACAGAAAAAGCACTACCAATGTAGGCATCAACTTGAGAAAGGTTGATATCTGAAGCATTTGTTACCACTTCTTTCGATAATTGTTTGATATGGTGATCTTTAATTAAATACTTTGCAGAGTAAGTTTCATTCATTCGTGCATCAGTGGCCACAAGTATCTTTTGTTCTTTTGAGGTGTCTAACTTTTTGTAGGCAGCAAAAGCCAGTGTTTCCAAATTGGAAACAGGTAAGACAGGAATATTTAACGCCAGAGCCAATCCTTGAGCAACACCTACACCTATGCGAACACCTGTGAATGCTCCTGGACCTTGACCTACAATTAAACCTTCAATATCAGACTTTAATACATTGGCTTCACAGAGCAATTCATCTATAAAAGGCAAGATAATTTCTGCATGAAGCCTTGGTTGAACTGAACTTTTATGAAATATTTTGCCATTGGCCCACAAAGCTGCAGAGCAACATTCAGTAGCGGTATCAATGGCAAGTAGTATCATCTTATCTTCTTAGAAACGGGGTTTATTTTCTTTTGCATCAAATGCTTCAATTGAATCACGGATTTCTTGTTTGGCTTCATCTGGACCGCCCCAACCTTCAATCTTAACCCATTTTCCTTTTTCTAGGTCTTTGTAATGTTCAAAAAAGTGAGAAATTTGATCAGTAATAAAATTAGGTAAATCTCTAACAGATTCTACATCTGAGTACAGATTAGTCACTTTACCAACTGGAACTGCAACAATCTTAGCATCTTCGCCAGCTTCATCAGTCATTTTTAAAACACCAACGGGTCGGCATTTAACTACAGAGCCAGGTAATAAAGGTGTTGGCATAATAACTAAGACATCAACAGGGTCACCATCGCCACATAAAGTGTGCGGAACAAAACCGTAATTACAAGGGTAACGCATTGAAGTATTAAGTACTCGATCAACAAAGATTAATCCAGAATCTTTGTCTACTTCATATTTTACTGCTTCACCATTAACAGGTATTTCAATTACCACATTAATGTCATTAGGTACATCGTTACCAACGGCTACGTGTCTTAAGCCCATAATATTATCCTTTCAAAAAGGCGGAATTATACTGACTTTCATTAAAAAACCATAGTTAGATAGTATTTAAAAGGATGAAAATTGTGAAAAAATCATTTAGTCTGCAGGATTCTCTGCTTATAATGCTAGATTCTAGCAATTCTGATAATTTTATATGTCTCAAAAAACAGCGCTGATAACCGGTGTTACTGGCCAAGATGGCGCATTGTTGTCACATTATTTATTAAAGCAAGGCTATAAGATCATAGCGCCAACAAGAAAAAATCCAAAAACATCAAAATTGCAAAGTTTAGGGGTTGATTTGAACCACAATATTACATTCATTGAATATAATAAATGGTCAGATTTTTTAGATATAATCAAGCTTCATGAACCTGATGAAGTTTATCATTTGGCAGCCATGAGTCATGTAGGTGATTCTCACAAAAACCCAGAAAAAGTTTTTGATGTGAATACTACGTGGACCATTACTTTATTAAGCGCTGTTGCCAAACAGAAAAAGAAGATAAAATTCTTTTTTGCCTCTAGTTGTGAAATATTCCAAAATAACCTTACTAAGAAAGTATCTGAGGAAGATTTAATGCGGCCCGATAATCCTTATGGAATATCAAAATTAAGTGCCCATACAATGGTTGAGTACTTTCGAAATATTAAGGGTGTTTTTGCCTGTAATGGTATATTGTTTAATCATGAATCAGAGATCAGAGATGACAACTTTGTCAGTAAAAAAATATGCTCTGAAGTAGCAAGAATCGTAAAAAATGCAGGAAAACCACTTTGTTTAGGCAATATTGAAGCAAAAAAAGATTGGGGTTATGCTCCAGATTACGTCAAAGCTTTTCACTCAATGCTTTTACAGAATAAACCAGATGACTATATTATTTCAACTGGAGTTTTACATTCGGTTAAAGACATGGTTGATTGTGCATTTAAAGCTTTAGATTATCCCATTAGTTGGCAAGGCAAAGGATTGGAGACAAAAGCACAGAATCAAGCTGGAGAAATAGTTGTTGCTATCAATGAAAAATATTTTCGTCCCCTAGACAATCGCTTTCTTATTGGCAACAACGAGAAAGCAAAAAAAGATTTAAAGTTTAATAACACAACGCCTTTTGCCCAATGGGTAAAATCAATGACATTAGAAGAGTATAATAAATTAAAATGAAAGTTATCTTGAACGTAGATGCCATTACTGGTCCATTAACAGGCATTGGAAACTATGCCAATCAATTGGCAAAAAAGTTACCCAACAATCCTGAAATAGAGGAACTTAAATTATATTCATCCCACCGTTGGATTAAAGACCCTGATCATGCATTAAAGGCAAATCAAATGTTAGCAAGTATTCGCAAAAACGTGCCATTAAAAGGCACTGCGTTAAAATTATATACTTGGCAGAAGAATTTATGGTTCAAAAAAAAGAGTAAACCTTTCGACAAAAACTATTTATTACACAGTCCTAATTATCTATTATTGCCCTTTGAAGGCAAATCTCTTACAACCATACATGACTTATCTTTTATTCGTTATCCAGAAACGCATCCAAAAGAACGTGTGGCAATTTTAGAAAAAGAACTACCAAAATCAATTGATCAAGCCAGTGCAATCATTACTGACTCTCATTATATTAAAGATGAAGTACATAAAATATTAGGTATTGAAGAGAAGAAGATTCATGTGGTTCCATTGGGAGTCAGTCAAGATTACAAGCCTTTTACAAAAGAAGAATATTTACCTATATTAAAAAAATACAATCTTGATAAAAATAAATACATTTTGTCTGTAGCAACATTAGAACCCAGAAAAAACTTGAATTCCCTAATTGACGCCTATTTGTTATTGCCAAAAAAAGTGAGAAAAGAATACAAGCTGGTCGTAGCAGGTGCCAGAGGTTGGCTCAGTAAAAACTTACTGTTAAGAATTGAAGCCTTGGCAAAAAGAGGCGATATTATATCATTAGGTTATATAGATTATGATGACTTGCCTTATATCTACTCAGGCTCATATGGATTTGCTTTACCCTCATTGTATGAAGGTTTCGGCTTGCCAATTCTTGAAGCAATGGCTGCAGGCACTCCTGTGATGACTTCAACTTCTTCCTCATTACCTGAGGTTGCGGCTGGTGCAGCTATCTTAACTAATGCCAATGATATAGAAGATATTTCAGCAGGTTTAATGCAGCTAATCGAAGATCAAAAATGGAGGAAAGAAGCAGTCACAAAAGGACTTTTGAGAGCGCAAACATACACATGGGAAAAGTGCATCAATAAAACAGTAGATGTTTATCAACATGTGCTAAACAACACTTAAATCTTGTGTGTTAGTTTTTAACTGTGCATAATGCGCAATCAAATTTTATTAGGTGTCGATTCATCATCATTAATTGAGATAATCGGTGAAAAGGGAATCTGGTGAAAATCCAGAGCTACCCCCGTAACGGTAATTTATCAAATAAGTCCGGAGACCTGCCTAATAGATCTATTTTAATTATTATTATCGCGGTGGGCGATGGAGAAATCAATGAAGCAAACAATCAAACATTGTTTTGTATTCTTATTGTTAGGAATATATACAACAATTTACGCCACAGAAGAAGTCTATCAACAAGACACTACAACAGTAACAGCCTCACGTTATGAACAAAACAAAGACGATATTATTCCATCAATAACCATTATTGATCGAGCAGATATACTTAGTTTACAAGCCAACTCTATTTTGGATGTATTGTCCTTACAACAAGGCTTAGATGTAGCAAGAAATGGAGGAGTTGGAACAGCAACAAGTGTTTTTATGAGGGGTACAAATTCCAATCATAGCCTTGTACTTATTAATGGAATGAGAGTAGGGTCAGCGTTTACAGGAGGATTTGCTTGGGAAAATATACCTGTTTCACAAATTGAAAGAATAGAAATAGTTCGTGGAACTCGGGTGAGTTATTATGGATCTGATGCCATGGGTGGCGTTATCAATATCATCACGAGGTCAGAAGAAAACACATACGCCCGTTACACATTTGGTTCTTTTGATACGCATAATTTTGATTTGGGTTTTGGAAATTCTTTCAATGATTCTCAATACAGCATAGTCATTGGCAGTCAAAAAACGGATGGGTTTTCTGCAACCAATGAAGCAAACTTATTTTCATATGATCCTGATGATGATGGTTATGAAAATCAAAGTGTGAATATAAATTACTCAAAAAATACACAAGAAGGTGTGTTTAATTTCAATTTTCTTCAAGCCAATGCCGACAGTGATTTTGACACAGGCAATAGTGACTCTAAGGAACGCTCAACTAAAATTGCATGGAAAAATACTCTTTTTAATCAGTGGGATTCAGAGGTTTCATTTGCTAATAACTACAACCTTTTAGATACAAAGGTTTTCGGTTCTATTTTTGATTCAAACAGAAACAGTTTTGACTGGATTCTGAATAAAAAAATAAATAATAGTCAAGTTGGACTTGGCATTAATTATCGTTCTGAAAAGGCTGAGTTTACAAATTTAAATGCTCTTGTTGCGAGTTTTTCTGATAAACGCAATAATTTAGCTGCTTTTGGAAATTGGCAAGTTTCACACAATAACAATATTTTTTCAATCAGTGGTCGATTTGATGACAACTCTATTTATGGCAGCGATTTTTCTTCTGATTTTTCCTGGGCAAATCGCTTGAGTGAGACAAGTATGCTGAATTTATCTGTTGGCACCGCTTTTCATGCACCGAGTATTAGTGAATTATTTTCACCGAATTTTCAAGGCACAGTTATTTCACCATTAACAGGTGAAAGTGTTTTTGTGTTTTCATTTGAAGGAAACCTTAATTTAAAACCAGAAGAATCAATTAACTATGAGTTAGGGTATAAAACAGAAATATCTGACAACCAAAACTTTAGCGCTAATTTATTTTATTATAAGATAGACAACTTAATTGATTTTCAAGGACCAACTTTTAAACCTGTTAATATCAATGAGGCTTCAATAAAAGGACTTGAATCAGCTTATACATACAGAGATAAAGGTTATGTTTTTAATATTAACGCAACAATTCAAGACGCCAAAGATTCATTAACCGGATCTGCATTATTACGTAGACCCGACCACAAACTAAACATCAATTTGGATAAAACAATTAACCAAATTTCATTTGGTTCAAGCTTACGATACGCTTCAAAAAACCCAGATTTTGGAATTATGTTGGATGGATACATTGTATTGGACGTAAGATCCAGTTATAGAATTAATCAAAATTGGGCGGTAGGATTAAAAGTTGAAAATGCTTTGAATAAAGATTATCAAATAATAAACGGTTTTAACACCTCAAATAATGCAGCTTACTTTAGTTTAGAATGGCAACAATAAACAATCTGATAAAATAACAATTACTAGTGATGGCTTATAACTTTTGGTTTATAGCTAAAATGCCCGACAATTTTAAATTCGAATAACATATCATCTAGTTTCGGCCCCCAGCCAATGTTGTGAATAACCTTATAACGGTTGGGGTCTTTATCAGATCTAATATTACTTATAATTCCAATGTGGGGCAAGTTGTTTGGCAATCTCCACGTGACGATATTACCGGGCTTATAAGTGTTGGCTTGTTGGTTAACGGGCAAAATAGTCCCGTTTCTTTTGAAGAATTCTTCAAGATTAGGGACTCTTCTGTGATCAATATTTGTATCGGGCTTTTTTAAACCCCAAATATTAGGATAATCTCCAAAGTTTTTTTTCATATCCTCATGAACCAACTCTTGAAGATCTATACCAAGGCTCCTGTAGCTTCTGATCACCACATCTGTACAAACTCCTTTTCTTGGGTCTACATCTCCGTTAGGATAATCGATAGATTGGTAGCTGCCATCGTAAACCACTTGATGGTTTAGTCTTTCTAGTGCGGCATCTACAAGGTGCTGTTCAGCTACTGCAAGATTAGCTATTAATAAAAAAAAACCAATAAAAAATTTAATCATAAAAATATGACATTAATGATAAATATAAAGTTCAGCTCTTTTTTTTAATATTTAATAATAAAACTTCTCTATGTATTGTTACGTTATTCAAATCCGTTTTTAAATATTTCATCAGTTTGAAACAATCCAATACTTTGTGACCCTGTGTACCCAGGAAAAACAGTATCAATATTTGGATTGCCTAAAAAGTTTCTAATGATATCACTAAGCGGTTGACGAAAATCAGTTGTCATTTGTAAGTCCGTATTCAAGTATAAATCATCATCAGTGATTCCAGGGAAGGTACCCAGAACTTGTCCGCCATTAATGGCTCCACCAACCACCATCATAGCTTGAGCTGTCCCGTGATCTGTTCCTCTGTTTCCATTTTCTCTGACACGACGACCAAAATCTGTTTGTGTGGTTAAAACAACTTGTTCATCTTTTCCTGCTGCAGTTAAGTCATCAAAAAACGCACCAATAGCGGTTGAAACATTACCTAATCTATCGGCATAAGAGCCTGTTCCATTATTACCAGAATTTTCATGAGTATCCCAGCCACCATAATCAACAGTGGCAACTTGTAATCCTAAATTAGACTTGATTACTTGAGCAATGAGCCCTAAATCTTGGGCCAATGATTCATTGGGATAGGAATCTGGAATAGATAAATCTAAATCAGTAATGATATTGATGTTGTCAATCGTTGCTTGCATGGCATTGCCTAATAAATCAGAATTAGAGTGTATTTGATTCAAGGTAAATAAATGTTCTTCAGCATATCGGCCTGGATTTGGGTGAAAACTACCAGGATCATCTACTGACAAGACGTTTGTATCACCTTGTTGACTCACAGGAGGGTTGCCTGGTGACATTGATGGGATAACAGCAGAGTTATTGATACTTGGTGATGAGTTAACGTGGCGAGCTAACCAACCATCAATATATGAAGATACACCTGGTGTGCCATAATCAAACATTGCTTGAGATTCAAAATGCGAGCGTGAGCTTAAACCTTCTGGCATACCCACAGCATGAATCATCGCCATTTTACCTTGTGTATACAATGATTGAAGATGAGTGCATTGTGGAGATAATCCAAAAGCATGATTTAAGTTTAGAATCAGGTCAAGTGGAACTTGAATATTGGGCCTTTTTCCTTCATATTCAGTTCTATTGATACCTGTTCTTGGGATTAAAAAGTTCATGGCATCCATTCCTCCACGGAAAAACAAATGAACCAGCGATTTTTCCGCACTTAAGTCATTGGATCCTCTGTTATTAATGCCCAGTGTAATGCCTGTTCCTGCTAATGTGAAAAAAGCAGTTGAGCCTTGTAAAAATTGTCTGCGTGTTATCATGATATTACCTATACATAAATGCTGGAGATGAAAGAATGAGTTTAACCAAGCCCCTGAGGCGTTCATAAATATATGGGTTTGATAAAGTTGTTATATCTGGGAAAGGAATATCGGCTGGCCACTGTTGAGGGTCACTTGAATTTTGCCTCATAAAATCTCTCAATTTAGTATGTAAATCCGTCCCCTGCCACCCTCCATCGGGCTGGTACCCAGCAAGTCTGCGCAACCAGAAAGTCGTCAAATCGTTTGGCGTATGAGATGGCAACCACTGGATGGGTGCACTTAGTGTTATATCCATCATTGGTACAATACGATCAGGATCATTATAATTCTGATCAAGAATCCAATCAAAACAGCGCATAACATAGGTGAGTACTGTTCCACCTGACCAATGCTCTTTTTTATCTGGATAACCATTAGGTGCAGGCCAATAAAATGGACGCTGTCCTGCGCGGTGAATGTAATAGGTGACTAATGAGTTTGTATCAGAATCATTGGGTTTTGGCATAAATTCGGAATTTAATGCCCGCATAGCACTAACAGCTAATTCAAAAGGTCTTTTAAGTTTTGAGTCAAAATTAGCAGGGTCTTTAAATTCAGCAGATAAAAACAAAGTTTCATAGACTTTTTCGAGTTGATTATTGCTGTTTCTAAATTGAAAAAATGTATCTGCTACTTCATCAATGATTGATTGGGATGGTGAATCACTGATAAAGCGTCTACATAATTTACCCGCAATATGTTGAGCGGTACCTTTATGAAACGCTAATATGTCTAAAAACTGTTCAATGTCTTCTGGATTAGCAGCAAAGTTATTCCACCTGTGCCCCAATATGGTTTTTTCGAATTTATCATGCCACGTTTCATAATAGAAAAACTCACCATTGTCTTGCATATTCGAAGATGATGAAGAGCTACTGTCTTTAATTTTCCAACCTGTAAACATACGCATTGCTGCATAAACATCATCATCCACATATTTGTCAGAGACCATTATTGTTCCCCAAGAAAAAGTGTACTCTGTTTGAGGAACTTGACTGGCATCTCCTAAACTGATGTAATTTTCAGCACCTAAAGTATGCAGCTCAATTATTTCTCTGGCATAGTTTTCATTTGGACTACCCTCTTGATTAATGTAATTGTCAAGGTAGTGACTCATGGCAACATGCTTTGATGACAGTTCTAGCATTTGCCTGAAATTTCCAAATAAATGTCCAGAACCCAAGCCCGATGGTCTAGGGTGTCCAGCAATTGGTGGTCGTATAACATCTCTATCCCATGAAGTTAGAGTTGATTGTGCATAATAATCCCTTGAAAAAACATTAAAATGATTATGCCAAAAATCAGCTAAAACCTCTAAAAGCTGTCTTTTACTGTGAACTGCTCTTGCAACTACCAATCTCTCCATCTCTTCTGCGGGCCCATCACGATTATCACTGTTAACATGATGATCTTGCCACATCTGACTTAAGGATTTATTCAATGTCACATAATTACTATTAGCAACCATGTTTTCAAAAGCGGAATCATTTATAGAGGACCAATTCATTTGTTGGGCCAGATAATTACTTAAGCGCTCGTTATTAGAGCTTCCTAAATTATCAAAATCTATGATATCACTGCCATTGTGAGTGATTCTGTGTCCGAAGCCCATTCGGCCGAGACAATGTACTGCAAATGTTTTCATGTAATAAACCCATGTATTTTTTATACATTGTATACTATTTATTGTGAACATGTAAAACTGTGATAAGGTTCGCAATCTGTAAGTTTGTACAATAAATAGAATAAATATTATGAAAATTGTAAGCTGGAATGTCAATTCTCTCAAAGTTAGGTTAGAGCATGTATTGGAGTGGTCAAAAATTAACACCCCTGACGTACTTGCTATTCAAGAAACAAAATTAGTGGATGAAAAATTTCCACGTGAAGCCATAGAAAAAGCAGGTTATCATGTTTCTTATTCGGGACAACCAACTTATAATGGTGTGGCAATATTAAGTACATCACCAATTAGTGAGGTAGTCACAGACATAGAAGGATTGGATGACCCACAACGCAGAATACTGGCTGTGACCATCGATGATGTTCGAATAATCAACCTCTATGTAGTTAACGGCTCAGAACCCAATTCTGAAAAATATCAATATAAAATGCACTGGCTAGATAAGGTTACAGAATTCATTGAACAACAAACCCAAGAATATGATAATGTCATAGTGCTTGGAGATTTTAATATAGCTATAGATGATAGAGATGTTTGGGATCCTGAATATTGGAAAGGTAAGATATTGTGCACCGAGAAAGAAAGAGGAAAATTAGAAAAGATTTTAGATCTTGGTTTTGACGACAGTTTTAGATTGTTACACGATGAAGGCGGCCATTATTCATGGTGGGATTATCGCATGGCAGGTTTTCAGCGAAATTTGGGTTTAAGAATTGACTTGATTTTATCAAATGAGTCTATGAGTGAAATGTTAACTGCAGCTTATATTGATAAATCTCCAAGAGGCTGGGAGAGACCTTCGGACCATACTCCAGTCATAGCTGAATTTGATTATTGAAAAAAATTCATACAATTAAAAATTTTTAATTTGTTGAGTTTATTTAAAAGATATTGATCTGGGTTGAAAAATTAGTCACTTTCTTTTTCGAGCTTTTTCATCGCCATTTTTCTCTTTAGTGGAGATAAGTGATCTAGAAAAACGATGCCCTTTAAATGATCTAGTTCATGTTGTATACAGACAGCAAGTAATTCATCAGCCTCTAAAGTAATCGCTTCACCAAATTCATTGAAAGCAGACACAACTATTGAATTAGCACGCTTAACCTTGGCGTAAATATTTGGAACAGATAAACAGCCTTCTTCGTGTATTTGGTTGCCTTCTTTTTTATCAATTTTTGGGTTCACTAAACAAATTGGATTGTCTTTTTCTTCTGATACATCAATAACAACAACCTGTTTATGGACATCAACCTGCGTTGCAGCAAGACCAATACCTGGTGCTTTGTACATTGTTGTAAACATGTCTTTGACTAGTTTTAATAAATCGTCATCAAATTTTTCTACAGGTTTAGCAATTGTTTTTAAGCGTTTATCTGGAAGAGTTAATATTGTTAAAGTTGTCATTTTATTAAATTTGCGGTTGTTTTTACGAGAAGATTATATGAGAATTCGTGTTTCAATAATTCTTAACATATAGGTATATAGTACAATATTGGGTGTAATTTAATAAAGACAATAGTGGAAAAATAGACTATCAGGCAATCAAAATGCTACTTTTTTCTTAAAAATGCCACTTGATTCACATATTTTAGTTTAACTTATTGCATAATATGGATAAACTAATCATAAAGAAATCAAGGATTTGTCGGAAATGCTTAAAAAACTACATTTACTTTTCATCGCCATAATTTTAATTAATACTTGTGTTCGAGCTGAAATAGAGTTGAATCCAACTCATCCAGATAATTACACAGTTCAGAAAGGTGATACATTGTGGGATATATCTGCACGATTTTTAAAGTCGCCCTGGGTCTGGCCAGAAGTGTGGCATGCCAATCCTCAAATTGAAAACCCCCATTTAATTTATCCTGGTGATGTCATATCCCTGATTTATTTAGATGGCAAGCCCAGATTGAAAGTAACCAGAGGGCATCCGACAGTAAAACTTTCGCCCAAAGGAAGAAAAATATCTCATGAAGATGCAATAACTACAATCCCCTTACAGGATATTAAACCGTTTTTGAAAGTGTTGAAAGTATTATCTGAAGAAGAGGTTGAAGAAGCACCCTATGTAGTTGCAATCGAAGAGGGCCATCTTGTTGGCTCAGAAACTAAGAATATTTATGTTAGAAATTCTAATGACGCAAGATACGGGGATGCTTTTGCCATTGCTAGACCAAGAGTTTTATACCGAGATATTCCTATTACCTATCCTTTTGAAACTTCTGATTACAAGCAAAGAAAAACGGAAACAAAACAGTGGAAGAAAACCAGCAAACATACAGGTTCTGCACTGTTCTCAAGTTTTTGGAAAAAACACATAAATAATACTTTTTGGGATTATGTGGATGTTCTAGGGTATGAGGTAGAAATAATTGCAGAAGCGCAAGTTGTTAAGACCGAAGTTAATAGTGTTACAACCATGCATATTACAAGTAGCACAATTGAGGTAAATGAAGGAGATATTATCATTCCACTTAACGATATCAGTTTTGATGCCTATTTCCAACCAAAAGCAGCCACAATAAATGACGACAATATTAGAGTAGTTGCTTTAAGTAATGCCTATTTTACGAGTGGCAAATGGCAAATTATAGCAATCAGTCGTGGTTCAGCAGATGGAATATCAACAGGAGATGTATTTGACGTAAAGCGCCCTGCAAAAGTCATAAGAGATGAAGTTATGTTTCCAAAAGAAGATTTAAAGGCTTTTTTCAAGCCTTCAATTGCTAAGGTCACACTCCCTGAAGAGCATGCTGCAAATATCATGGTTTTCAAAACTTTTGACCACATCTCATATGCCATAATTGTTGACGGAAATCGGCCTGTTAAATTACTAGATTTTGTCAGAGCACCTTAAAAATAAAAAAAGCCTCATAAATTGGGGCTTTTTCAATAATAAAGGATTCAAATAATGGACTATAACCAATCTTGGTTAATGCTAACCAGAACTAAAGGTATGGGTTATAAACGTATATCTTATCTACTTAATCACTTTAAGAAAGTTGAAAATATCTTTTTTCAATCTGATTATCCAAACTTTCTTAAAATACCACAATCAACACAACAACTTCTAAAAAAGCCCAACTTAGATTTAATTAAACAAGATATGCAGTGGTTAAAAAAAGACAATAATCATTTGCTGGCTATAGACAATGATATGTACCCGCCATTGCTATTAAAAACGGATAGCCCGCCACCTTTACTATTTATCACAGGTGACCCAAATCTTTTACTCTTGCCTCAAATAGCTGTGGTAGGGAGTAGAAATGCAACTTCAATAGGTTTAAAAAACACACATTCTTTTTGTTTTGATTTGGCTCAAAAAGGTATTGCAATTACAAGTGGGATGGCATTAGGCGTAGATGGTAAAGCCCACAATGCAGCCTTGTCTGCAGGTGGTAAAACTATAGCAATAATGGGAACTGGTCTTGATGTCGTTTATCCAGCAAAACATAAAGAGTTGGCTCATAAAATTGTGAAAAATGGCGCATTAGTCTCAGAGTTTCCTACGGGAACTAAGCCCAATGCACATAATTTTCCCAGAAGAAATAGAATTATTTGTGGTTTGTCCTTGGGGACTTTGGTAATGGAAGCCAGTATCAAAAGCGGAACTTTGATTACTGCACGACAAACTATGGAAATTAATAGGCCAGTTATGGCCATACCCGGATCAATTCATTCTCCAATGGCTAAAGGCTGCCATTTATTGATCAAACAAGGAGCGAGATTGGTTGAATCTGCAGAGGAAATCCTAGAAGAGTTGACTCCACTTGCACAATCCTTATCTTTAGATATTAAAGAAAAGTTATCATTACTGGATGATAATACTGTTAAATCCTCAAAAAATCCTTATATTAAGGCTGAATCGAGTGAACATCAAATGGTGCTCGAAAATATAATGTATGAGGCAACACCAGTCGATGAAATCATTGAAAAAAGTGAGTTAAAGCCACAAGAAGTGGCCTCGATATTATTAATCCTTGAATTAGAAGACAAGATACAAGTGCTACCTGGAGCACAATATATACGCATATGAATGAAAACATCGTCGAACTTTTACTTTATTTATTTGAAAACTATATATATGACAATGAGGAAAATCAGTTAGACGACAAAAAAATTCACCAAGGTTTAACACAAGCGGGCTTTGCATCTTTGACAATAAGCCACGCTTTTATTTGGCTTGAAGACTTAAAATCTGACATTGAATCTTATCAAAATATAAATATCAAGACTGATAGTTTCAGGGTTTTTCACTCCTTAGAACAACAAAAAATTGACCAAGATTGTCAAGATTTTATATTATATCTGCACAATACGGGTATATTAAATAATATACAAAGAGAAATTCTCATTAATGCAATAATGAAGCCAGAAATCAATCATTTTGATGTAGATGATTTACAGTGGTTGGCTTTAATGGTATTGTTCTCGCAACCCGATCAAGAACAGGCAATAGCTCATTTAGAAGCATTATTGTTTGAAACAGAAGACTTTTACGAACATTAATATGGCAAAAAATTTATTAATTGTCGAATCACCGGCAAAATCTAAAACAATAGAAAAATATTTAGGCAAAGACTATAAAGTACTGGCTTCTTATGGACATATAAGGGATTTATTACCAAAAACAGGAGCCGTTGATACAGACAATAACTTTGAAATGACCTATATTGAAGTTGAAAGAAACAAAAAACACATTGATGCTATTGTCAGGGAAGCCAAAAAAGCGGATAGCATATATTTAGCAACGGATTTAGATAGAGAAGGAGAAGCAATATCTTGGCATGTTTCAGAAATATTAAAAAATAGAAAAATTCTAAAAGAAAAAAATATTTATCGCGTAGTTTTCAGTGAAATAACGAAAAATGCCATTCAACAAGCTGTTGCAAATCCACGTGAACTCTCAAATGATTTAGTTGATGCTCAACAAGCCAGACGCGCACTGGATTATTTAGTAGGTTTCAACTTATCACCATTGCTCTGGAAAAAAGTCAGAAGGGGATTATCTGCAGGCCGAGTTCAATCACCAGCTTTAAGAATGATTGTTAACAGAGAAGAAGAAATTGACGCATTTGATCCTCAAGAGTATTGGACTGTATCTACTCCTATGCAGAAAGAAAACTTCGAATTTATGGCTAACTTAATTCAATTTGAAGGAAAAAAACTCAAGAAATTTGATTTAAATAATGGCAAACAGGTTGAAGAGGCCATTAATAAACTAAAAAGCCAAGCTGGCGATAGTTTAACAGTTACAAAACTAACTGAAAAGCAGAGAAAAAGACGTCCAGCACCTCCATTTATTACATCAACACTTCAACAAGAAGCTGCCAGAAAACTTGGATTTTCTACAAGAAAAACCATGCAAATTGCACAACAACTCTATGAAGGAATGTCAGTTGATGGAACAGTTCAGGGTTTGATTACTTACATGCGTACTGATTCTGTGCAATTATCGCAAGATGCCTTAAAAAATATTCGCCTTTCTATTAGTAATAATTTTGGTAAAGAATTAGTTCCTGAAAAACCAAATTTTTATAAAGGTAAATCTAAAAATGCCCAAGAGGCCCATGAAGCAATAAGACCTGTTAATGCTTTATATGAACCAAAGAAGATTGCAGCCAGCTTAGATACTGACCAGCTAAGATTATATGACTTAATTTGGAAACGTTCATTGGCATGTCAAATGGTCAATGCGCTTATTGGTACTGTATCTGCTGATTATGAATTTGGTGATGCTCATATTTTTAGAGCTACCGGATCAACTGTTATAAAGAAAGGATTTTTAACAGTTTATGAGGAAGGCAAAGATGATCAGAAAAAACAAAATAAAAACGTTTTACCAAGATTGGCAGAAGGAGATCAATCAAAAGTTATTAATATTGCTGGAAAGCAACATTTTACTGAGCCTCCGCCACGATTTTCAGAGGCCAGTTTAGTAAAAGCACTTGAGGAACATGGAATTGGTCGACCCTCGACTTATGCCTCAATTATTAGTACTTTATTGAACCGAGATTATGTTGAATTAGAACAAAAAAGATTTCATCCAACTGATATTGGTAAAGTAGTATCACGTTTCTTACAAAAACATTTTGAAAAATATGTGGACTATGACTTTACGGCAAATTTAGAGGATTCCTTAGATGCAGTTTCGCGTGGGGAGCAGCAGTGGATACCACTATTGAAGCAGTTTTGGGACCCTTTTAAAAATTTAATTGATGACAAAGAAGAGTCTGTCAGCCGAGAAGAAGCCCAGTATAAAAGGGAATTAGGCACCGATCCTAAAACAGGAAAACCAGTTACCGCAAGAGTTGGAAAATATGGTTCATTTGTTCAAATTGGCACGCGAGACGATGAAGATAAGCCTCAATTTGCAGGACTTCTGCCAGGCCAAAAGTTAGATAAAATCACCTACGAAGAAGCCATGGATTTATTTAGGTTGCCAAGGCACTTAGGAGAAACGCCAGAAGGTGAAAAAGTCAGTGCTAATATTGGCAGATTTGGTCCATATGTTCGCTATGAAAATAAATTTGTATCAATTAAAAAGGATACCTATTCACCTTATGAAATCACACTTGAAGAAGCACTTGAGCTTGTAAAAGAAAAGAAAATAGCAGACGCCAATAGAATAATAGAAACTTTTGATGATGGTGTTCAAATACTTAATGGACGATGGGGACCTTACGTCACAGATGGCAAAAAGAATGGTAAAATAGTGAAAGGCACAGACCCCAAAACTTTGTCTCATGAAGATTGTTTGGAAATACTTGCCAATACTCCAGACAAAAAATCTCGTTTTAAGAAGAAAACCAAGAAAAAGATAGCTAAGAAAAAAGCAACAAAGAAAAAAACAAAGAAAAAGTCCAAGAAAAAAGCAACAAAGAAAAAAGTAGCTAAGAAAAAAGTGTCAAAGAAAAAGGCATCTAAGAAAAAAACAGCCAAAAAATAGAATAAGATGGTTAAAGATAAATTAATCAATCAAGCTGTAGATTCTTTAAAAACAGGAGGCACAATTGTTTATCCAACAGAATCAGTTTATGGACTAGGTTGCAACCCTTTTGATGAAGAAGCTGTCAATGGACTACTTAGTCTCAAACAAAGACATGTGAGCAAAGGTTTGATACTTATAGCATCGCATATACAACAAATACTGCCCATGATAAAACCCAGTAATTCTAACGATTTAGCAAGAGCTTTAAAAACTTGGCCAGGTCACCATACTTGGATATTTCCTAAAACAAAATTGGTTCCAGATTGGGTTTCTGGAGAGCATAATAGTGTTGCAGTCAGAGTAAGTAACCACCCTATTGTTATCAAGTTATGTAATAAGTATAATTCACCCATAATATCAACCAGTGCAAATATTTCAGAACAAAACACATTAAAAACTATAAAAGAGATACGATCTGTATTTGGTAACAGAATAAATTATTATTTGGATGCTCCAACTGGAACAGAGAAAAAACCAAGTACAATTCATCTTGCTCATTCAGATGCTATAATCCGTTGAATTACCGTGAAACTTGAATTTAAGAGTCGATTATATTCTTTAGCAACTGCTTTTTTGACACCAGTTGTTTTGTTTCGACTGGCCAGTAGAGGAATTAAATCGCCAGCCTATTTCCGGAGGTGGCGAGAACGATTTGGTGTTTTTCCTAACCCAAACTTTGAAAAATCTATATTGATTCATGCCGTATCAGTGGGAGAGGTAAATGCTGCCATTCCACTCATCAAAGCGCTAATGGAAACCTATGGTGATTATGACTTTGTTATAACGACTGTCACACCAACTGGTTCCGACAGGGTTCAACAAATATTTGGAAATAAAGTTTTTCATCTTTATTTGCCTTATGATTTACCAGGTGCTGTCAAACGGTTTTTGAAAAAAATTAAACCAGAACTGGCGGTTGTAATGGAGACTGAAATATGGCCAAACTTATTTAGGTTTTGCAAAAAAAGAAACATCCCAATTGTAGTAGCTAATGCCAGATTATCTGAATTATCATTAAAAGGTTATAAATGGGTTCAATCCTTGGCAACAATGGCTGTAAACAATACAAAGTTTGTTGCTGCTCAAACAAAAACAGATGCACAAAGAATGATAAGACTTGGTTGTGATGCTGATAAAATATATGTTGTTGGTAGCTTGAAGTTTGATATTATTATAGAAGAAGAAACCATTAAAAAAGGCAAGGCCATCCACAAACATTGTGCAGAAAACCATTTGATTTGGATAGCAGCCAGTACTCATCAAGAAGATGAAAAAGAGTTACTAGAGGCTTATAGTTTTCTTAAAAGAAAATATCCTAAATTATTGCTAATCATTGTCCCTCGACACCCTGAAAGGTTTCAAGTAACCACACAAGCTTGTATTCAAAAGGGCTTTAATACTCAATTAAGAAGTATTTGTGGATTGTATGATATAGATGCCGACGTATTTATTGTGGATACTATGGGAGAAATGTTAGAATTTTATGCTGCCTCTGATATTGCTTTTGTTGGTGGCTCTATATCGAATATTGGGGGCCATAATGTACTTGAAGCTGCAGTATTTAAATTACCAGTATTGGTAGGGCCCAATACCCATAACTTTTCAGAAATAACCCAATTACTCCATGATTGTGGTGGATCGAAGCTTGTGAATAATGCCAGTGATAT
Source organism: Marinicellaceae bacterium (assembly GCA_045107085.1). Lineage (GTDB taxonomy): Bacteria > Pseudomonadota > Gammaproteobacteria > Xanthomonadales > Marinicellaceae > NORP309. The sequence goes on from JBGCFT010000088.1 coordinate 48,881, forward strand.
CATCAATTATATGCAGGAACTTATAGAGAATCCATCAATGAGAGAATCAATGGGAGAAGCGGCTCATAAACTAGTAAAAGAAAACAGAGGAGCAGTTTCACTTACTATGGAATTAATTGCAAACGCATTAAAAAATGAACCTTTAAATACAAAAATGCAAGCCAGAAATTATGTTATTCCTGAACACAAATCAAGTTCTATAAATAATCCATGAGTATAATATTTATATTAGTAATAATGAGTTTGATTTTAGTGGGGTTTGCTATTTGGGCTTTTTTTTGGGCGATAAAGAACAATCAGTTTGATGATTTAGATACCCCTGCCTATTCAATACTTGATAAAACTGATCAGGAAGAGTATCTGAAGTCAAAAGAAGAGGAATAAACAAGTGAGTTTATTAACGCCTTTTTTAATTGGACTTTTTTCAAGTATTCACTGTGTTGCTATGTGTGGCGGCCTTTGTGGGTTTTTTGTACAAAAGAATCCCAGTAAAAAAACAATAGTGGTTATTAATTTAGGCAGAGTGTTAACTTATACAATACTGGGTATATTTGTAGCAGGTATCATTCAAGGTTTTATCATGCAAATTCCAATTGCAGTAATCGGATTTTGGATGAGATCCTTTTTAGGGATAGTATTAATGTATTTAGGTGTAAGAATATTACAAAATAAAAGTACTCTTCACTCTTTTTTTTCAAATAATTATTTATGGCAAAAATCTAAGAAAAAACTTCAAAACCTTAACAATAACAATTCAACTTATGCAAATTTATTAAAAGGCATGTTGTGGGGCTTAATTCCTTGTGGCCTATTATATGGTGTTTTAATTGCAGCAGCTTCAACACAAAATGTAATTCAAGGTGGATTGTTTATGCTGGCTTTTGGAATAGGAACATTGCCATCAATGCTGGTAGCAACAGGCCTCATTAAAAACTTTCAAAGCCGTTTATACTCCAATTGGGCGCGAATAGGAGCAGGCATGTTTATATTTTTAATAGGCTTATGGAGTTTTGTTTCACCTTGGTTTAGTGATGCTTTGTTTCCTGAGCATCCAGTATTTACATCAATAATTGCTTTTCTAGACAGCTGTATCCCATAAACTTTAATGTATAATAACTAATTTTGTAAAACAGTATATTGAATAAAAAAGCAATTTTCTTAATGGGACCAACAGCTGCTGGTAAAACGGATGCTGCTATCTATTTGCATGAAAAATATGGTTGTGAAATTATTTCAGTTGATTCCGCATTGGTTTACAAGCAAATGAATATTGGAACCGCCAAGCCAGATAATGAAACGTTAATCAGAGCACCGCATGCTTTAGTAGATATCATTGATCCATGGCAATCCTATTCAGCCGCCTCTTTTTGTCAAGACGCTTATGAACTAATGGAGACTTCAGTTCAAAAAAACAAAATGCCGCTATTAGCTGGCGGGACTATGTTGTACTACAGAAGCTTAGAAAATGGACTATCTCAATTACCAGATGCAAATGATAAAATTCGGAAAGAATTGTCCGAATTGCTAAATCAAAAGGGATTACCGTATTTGCATCAATTATTACAAAAAATTGATCCTAATTCTGCAAATAGAATCAACATTAATGATCCGCAAAGAATACAACGAGCTTTAGAGGTTTATAAAATTTCTGGCAAAACAATGACAGAACTTCATGAAGCTGATCAAGGCAATAAAATTGATTACACACCGTTAAAAATTATTATTGCACCAGAAAGAGCTCTTTTACACAAAAGGATCGAACAGCGCTTTAAAATAATGTTAGATAGTGGCTTTGTAGAAGAGGTTGAGGCATTAAAGTCTAATACAAAAATTCATTTCAATATGCCATCAATGCGATGTGTTGGCTACAGACAGGTTTGGCAATACTTGAATGGTGAATTAAGCTTTGATGATATGATTTTTAAGGGGATAGTGGCTACACGGCAACTAGCCAAAAGACAATGGACATGGCTTAGAAAAGAAGATAAGGCGCATTGGCTTGACTCAACAAAAAAAGGATATTTAAACTCTATCTCAGATTTAGTAGAAAAATTTTATGAAAGTTAGTCAATGAATGTTGTTATTCTATCACGTAATGAAAAACTATATTCTACGAGAAGATTGGTAGATGAATCAGTTAAATTTGGACATTCAACAACCGTGGTTGATTATATGCACTGTCATATTGTCAATCAAGCAAGCCAAAATTCTATACTTCATTATGGTAAACCCCTGAAATTAGTAGATGCAATCATTCCTAGAATAGGCGCAACATATACAGATTATGGTGCAACACTCCTTCGTCAATTTGAGTTACAAAATCTTAAAACATTGGTTTCATCGGAAGCATTATTGATGGCCAGAAACAAGCTTCATTGTCTCCAAAAATTAATGAAAGTTAAAGTAAAAATTCCTGCTACTTATTTTGCACATTATTTTAATAATCTGAATGATATAATTTCAACAGTGGGCGGTTTTCCTTTTATTATAAAGCAACTCGAGGGTACCCAAGGTCATGGTGTATTTTTAATAAAAGATCAAAAACAAGCCTCTGAGATTATTAAGATACATGAAAGCGTAAATAGAAAATTTATATTTCAGAAATTTATCAAAGAATCTAAAGGCTGTGATATTCGTGCTTTTGTAGTTGGAGGAGTTGTTGTGGCAGCAATGAAACGTCAAGCAAAACCAGAAGAATTCAGGTCTAATTTGCATCAAGGAGGCAAAGGTTTGAATATTAAATTGACAGATTTAGAAACCAATACTGCGGTAAAATCTGCGGCCGCTATGGGCCTCTCAGTGGCTGGTGTTGATATGTTACAATCAAATCATGGTCCATTGGTCATAGAAGTTAATGCTTCTCCCGGTTTGGAGGGCATAGAAAAAACCACACAAGTGAATGTTGCAGAGAAAATTATTAAATACCTTGAAAAAATTATATGAAAATAACCAATATCAATATCGCTAAAGGCCAAAATAAAACCATAAATTTACCCGTTGCAAAGTTAATTTCAGGAACTAATATTGATGTGCCAATAACAATATTTAGAGGCTTAAAAAATGGGCCAGTACTACTATTGATGGCAGGATTACATGGCGATGAAATTAATTCCATAGATGTTATCAGGCAAATAATTGAAAAAAAACTTAATCATGTAGATGCAGGAACTGTGATATGCATTCCTATTATGAATGTTTTTGGGTTTATCAATTTTTCCCGCGAAGTACCTGATGGAAAAGATGTTAATCGCTCATTTCCTGGTTTTGCAAATGGGTCTCTAGCCAGCCAAATTGCCTTTCACTTAACTGATAAAATATTGCCTTTGTGTGATTATGTTATAGATTTTCATACAGGTGGGAAAAGTCGTTTTAATATCCCTCAAACCAGAGCAACAATGGATAACAAAGCCTGTAAAGATTTTGCTGTTGCATTTAATGCGCCCTTTTCATTGCACTCTAACGTCATAAAAAAATCTTTGCGTGAAACAGCTCTATCACAAGGAAAAACAATCATTGTATATGAAGGAGGGGAGTCTTTGCGGTTTGATAAATATTCAACAGATATTGCTATTAATGGAATTAAAAATATCTTAAGTTATCTGAACATGAAACCCTATAGCCATACTTCAAATAAAACAAAAGTCTTACTTAAGCGTAAATGGCTTAGAGCCCCCGTTTCAGGTTTTTTTCATCCCTTAATTAATGTGGGTGAAAGCATCAGTTTAAACCAAATAGTTGGGTCAATCAGCGGACCTTATGCAAATTATACAGAAGAATGTGTCAGTAAAAATAGTGCGTATGTCATCACTATAAATAACAATCCAATGGTTAATCGAGGTGATGCAATAATTCAAATAGCGTATTAGCTTTTTGAATTTGCATTTTTGCTAAGAACTTACTTTAAATAAAAACTTCTAAAGTTCTTCACCACATCTTCTACAAAATAAGGCGTTATTGGTGTGTCCTCTGAGATTACAAGTAATACACAGTCTTGAGAGTTTTCTATTTCTCTGCGTTTCTTTATTTAATTCAGCTGCAAAAATTCCTGTTGGCACTGCAATAATTGAATAACCAGTCAACATAATAAAAGAAGCCACAAACCTACCCAGTGCCGATTGTGGCGCAATGTCTCCATACCCAACTGTTGTGAGTGTAACCACAGCCCAGTATATACCATGTGGAATACTGGTAAATCCATTTTCAGGTCCTTCTATCAAATACATTATTGAGCCAAATATGACCAACACAATGATGATAAAGAAAAAGAAAACAAAGATTTTATGGCGGCTATTTTTAACAGCTCTACTTAAAATTTGTGCTTGATTGGTATAATTGATAAGTTTGAGGATTCTAAAAATTCGTAAAATTCTAAGAATTCGTATCACTAAGAGTTGTTGGGTTCCAACAAAAAACAAAGATAAATATGTTGGTATAATGGAAAGTATATCGACAATACCAAAAAATGAAAACATATATCTAACGGGAGATTTTGTACTAACGAGTCTTAGAATATATTCAAGTGTAAATACAATGGTAAAAAACCATTCAATCACATAAAAAAAATCACCATAAGCTAAGTTGAGCTCGACGACACTGTCTAACATTATGGTCAATACACTTAAAATAATAAATACAATAAGCATGATGTCAAACCATTTACCAGCTGGAGTATCAGAGTGATAAATGATCTTAAAAACTTTCGAACGCCACGGAGATTTACTTGAGGATTCTTCTTGTTTCATGGCATAGGCCTAAATTGTAACTTATCTGTCTTCTTGTAAACCAATACCATCAAGCCCAGCAGCCAGAGTATTGGCATCTCCACCTTGAGATAATTTAATCGCAAGTCTTACTTCATTAGCAGAGTCAGCATGCCTTAGTGCATCTTCATAAGTAATTTCACCTGCTTGATAAAGTTCAAACAATGCTTGATCAAATGTTTTCATGCCTAAATTAGTTGATTTTTTCATCAGAGATTTCAATTCATGTATATCACCTTTACGAATCAACTCTTGAGCCAACGGTGTATTGATAAGAATCTCAACAGCGGCCCGTCTGCCTTTGCCATCTGGTGTTGGTATGAGTTGTTGAGCAATCATGGCCTTCATATTAAGCGATAAATCCATCAACAATTGATCTCTTCTATCTTCTGGGAAAAAGTGTAAGATTCTGTCTAACGCCTGATTGGCATTATTGGCGTGTAACGTTGCTAAGCAAAAATGACCTGTTTCTGCAAAAGTAATGGCATGTTCCATTGTTTCTCGGGTTCGTATTTCGCCAATCATAATGACATCTGGTGCTTGTCTTAGAGTATTCCGAAGAGCGATTTCAAATGAATCAGTATCTATGCCTACTTCTCTTTGTGTAATAACACAACCCTGATGTTCGTGTACATATTCAATAGGGTCCTCAATGGTAATAATATGACCTGTAGTATTAATATTTCTATACCCAATTAATGCTGCCAATGATGTTGACTTACCTGTACCAGTTCCACCAACAAAAATCATAATACCTCTTTTTGTTAAAGATAAATCTTGTAATACTGGAGGCAAATTAAGTGATTCAAATGTTGGGATTTTAGTTTCAACACGACGAATAACCATTCCAACAGCTGTTCTTTGATAGAAAGCACTGACCCTAAATCGTCCAACTGAAGCAACTCCAATAGCAAAGTTACATTCATGGGTTCTCTCAAACACTTCTTTTTGTGAAGGTGACATGATGCCCATAACCAAATCCCTTGCCTGAGATTTTGATAAAGGAGTTTGAGTAATAGGTACTACTCGTCCATGTATTTTAATACTAGGAGGTAAACTTGCAGTAATAAATAAATCTGAGGCTTTTTTATGAGCCATTAATTTTAAATATGAATTAAAATCCACGGTATTCTCCAGTTATGAGTCAAAGTCGCTTTTGTTTGCTGCCTTAGAACGGGCTTCTGTCCTTGTTACGATCCCTTTATTTACTAAATCCAATAAGCATTGATCTAATGTTTGCATGCCGTAACCTTGACCTGTTTGAATAGAAGAATACATTTGTGCCACTTTGTCTTCACGAATGAGGTTTCTAATAGCAGGCACCCCAACCATGATTTCATGAGCTGCTACACGACCTCCACCCACTCTTTTTAAAAGTGTTTGAGCAACCACAGCTCTTAATGACTCTGACAACATTGATCTGACCATTGGCTTTTCTCCTGATGGAAAAACATCAATTATTCTATCTATGGTTTTTGCTGCAGAACTCGTGTGAAGTGTGCCAAACACTAAATGCCCGGTTTCAGCGGCTGTTAATGCCAGTTCAATGGTTTCTAGATCACGTAACTCACCTACAAGAATAATGTCAGGGTCTTCACGTAAAGCAGACTTCAAAGAGTTGTTAAAACTTTTTGTGTCTCTATAGACTTCTCTTTGGTTAACCAAGCATTTATTGCTAGTGTGAACAAATTCAATGGGATCTTCAATGGTTAAAATATGTCCGTGTTCATTCTTGTTTATATAATCAATCATTGCAGCCAGGGTAGTTGATTTACCAGAACCTGTCGGACCAGTTACCAAAATGATTCCCCTAGGAACCTGAATTAATTCTTTAAATATTGGAGGACAATTTAGATCTTCTAAGGTCAATATTTCTGTAGGAATGGTTCTAAAAACTGCAGCACAGCCACGATTTTGATTAAATGCATTGACACGAAACCTGGCTAAACCAGGAATTTCAAATGAAAAATCTATTTCCCATATGTCCTCATATTCCTTTCTTTGACCATCATTCATGATGTCGTAAACCATGGCATGTAATTCTTTATGGTCTAGAGGTGGCAAGTTGATTCTTCTTACATCACCATCAACACGAATCATAGGCGGTAAGCCAGAAGATAAATGTAAATCGGAAGCTTTATTTTTAACTGAAAATGCCAGTAGCTCTGCAATATCCATAGTGTACCCATTTTAATTTGTTAATTTATTTTATCTTTGTTGTGTCATAATATCCACACTTTTATCATTATTGTTGTCGAACACTTATTCAAAAAATGCTTATTTAAATGAGTTTTTCATCTATCTTATGTTGAAAAGTTAGACAATATTTTTATGAATATTAAGCAAATATTTTAATGAAAAACATGTTCTTGATAAGAATCCCTTTGCTATATGAATCGCTATTACTCCAAAAACAAATGAGCTATTTTTAAAAGTTACTCTTAATCAAGTCTGTCAATAGGCAAAATAGGCAATAAATAAAGTTGTGTGAATGAAAACAACATATTGTTTTGTTATTTAATCAAGAGTTTATCGGTATCAAAAAACTATAAAATTCACCAATTATTATGTCATTTAGTGACTATAATCTGATAAACTAAATGATTATCACTCTATTCACAGAATTTCATGTTAAATAAGTTATTAAATTTTGTACGGACTTCTAGTCTCGCTAAATATTTTATAGTTGGCTTGATCATTGCAATAGTTAACTCCATTTCAGGCCATTTTACTGTTTTGTTATTGGCAGCCTCTTTATCTGGGTTATTGTTCTTTCTATTAAAAATACCCTTTTTAGAAGACAAGTTAACTTATGATCAAAGACAAAGTACAGAATTAAACATTTTGTTACTCAACTCAATTTTATGGGGAATATATTTGTGGAAAGATTTACATGAATTTCCCCAGGCATACTCCTTAACTTTTGCGCTACTCATTTTTTCAATTTTTAATTTGTTTAAAACCTTGAAACAAAGGTTATATTTGTTGATACCATTGGTTCTTGCCTTTGTAATCTTATCAATATTTGTTCAATTCCCAGCTATTACTTTGGTTGCTGCGACAACAGTTTTATTTGTGATTTTATTTTTAATCAACGAAAGCCATTTAAAACAAGTTGGAGAAAAAACTATAGATCCTACAAATAATGATTCGACATCAAAACTAGAAATGGTTGGAGAATTAGACGATGTTCGTATTGAAAACAAACAATTAAAAGAGCATTTAAAACAAATTGAAATAGATTTATCGGCTGCAGAAATGGCTAAAATGGAATTTTTAGCAACAATGAGTCACGAAATTCGAACACCTTTAAATGGAATAATTCCTTTATTAGATATTTTATTAGATTCTGAGCTATCAGATTTTCAGAGAGATTATCTGAGTACTGCTCATATATCAGCAATACAAATGCAAAAGCTAATTGATGACTTATTGGATTATTCTAAAGTTGAAGCAGGTAAGCTTACTGTTGAAACAAGAGGGCTAAAAATACCTCGTATAATGCAAGCAGTGAACGCATCATACAAACAAGCAGCGCAAAAGAAAAACTTAAAACTTGAAGTTAATGTTCACAAAAATATAAGTCCATTATTGCGCGGAGACCCAACAAGATTAAGGCAAGTTTTGTCTAATCTGGTCAGTAATGCGATTAAATTTTCAAGTTACGGAACCATCAGTTTAAATGTCAAAAAACTTAAAGATTTTCCGAATAAAGAAATTATTAGATTTGAGGTAGTAGATCAAGGCATTGGTTTGGATAAAGAAACTTCAGATAATATCTTTTTACCTTTTACCCAAGAAGATGGTTCAAGTACACGTAAGTTTGGTGGCACGGGTCTTGGATTAGCAATAAGTAAAAAAATTGTCGAGCTAATGCAAGGCTCAATATATGTTGAATCACAAAAAGGAAAGGGCAGTAACTTTTATTTTGACCTTCCTTTACTAAAATCAGTTGGCGAAACAACTGTTGGTACCAGTGAAGCTTCTGGGTATCAGGCAATTTTAGTCAATACAAATCCATTATTGTTCAACAAAATTTCTCAAAAACTAAAGTCTGAAGAAGTGCCTTTTCAAAAGGCGTTGGGATTATCACAGGCTTATGATATTTTTGCATCAATCAATAAAGTATCAACCAAGACAAAACACATTTTAATGTTTATTGACTTTGAGACAGCAGGGAAGCAAGTCAGAGGTCTTTGTAATGATATTACAAAAGATAATAGTATGGAGAACTTATATGCCTGTATTTTCTCTGAAAGAGAAAGCATCGCAGGAATACCTAAAAGTCCTAATATTAAACTACTAAACAAAGATGATTCAATTGGCGCATTGCTCAACTCAATTGAGGTTTCTCAAGCCAGTCAAGAAGCAGCTGATATTATTGACTCTTCTCAAACTGAGGAACTTAGCAGTGACGATCAAATAGAAGAGGCGGAAATAGTCGAAAGAGATCCGGTCGATAATGATAAGCTTATACCTGAAATATTGTTAGTTGAAGACAACGAAGTGAATTTAAAAGTTGCTGAAAAACTTATTCAATACATAGGGTACCCTTTTGATTTTGCAATGAATGGCCAGGAAGCACTTGAAAAAGTGAAACAGAATAGATACCGAATGATTTTAATGGATTGTCAAATGCCTGTGATGGACGGTTATCGAAGTACAGCAAAAATTAGAGACTATGAAACTGCAGCGGGTTTGAATCGTACACCGATTCTTGCCATGACAGCAAATGCCATGTTAGGCGATAAGGAAAAATGCTTAAATGCTGGCATGGATGACTATATGTCTAAACCTCTGAACCGCTATATTCTTGAAAAAACTTTAAAGAAATGGGACCCACTGGCAAAGACTACTAATTCAACTAAACCAAGTGACTCTGTTTCTGAAGATCAAGCAAACAGCCAAGAACCTGAGCAAACAGAACCGGTAGCACAAGAGCAAAAAAGTAGCCATCAAACTCCTGAATCATCAGTTTCAGAAATTAATCGGAATCAAAGCGCTGTTGTTGAGCCGAGGAAACCACAACCTGTTGTTGAAAAAAAGGTTGCAACACCAGGAGTTCAGATTAATCAAAAATGGTTAAGTACAAAAACACTTGAAAGTTTAAAAGAGTTTATGGGCAGCGAAATCATTCAGTTATTAGATATGTTTGAGCAGGAAACGCCAACAATTTTAAGAAAAATGAGAGCAGCCTTAGAAACAAAGAACACTGAAGAAGTTCAAAAAATGGCGCATATGCTTAAATCAACCAGTGCAAATATAGGCGGAAATGGTTTGAGCTTTTTTTCGAGAAAAATGGAGTTGGCGGCCAACTCACATGAATTGAAACAGATGCCTATTATTTTTGATAAAATCAAAAAAGCCTATATGTTGACAAGTAAAGAAATAACTAAATATATTAAAACACAGCAGTGAAATAATAGTTATTGAAATAAAAATACAGTTTTAGGAAGCGAATCACATTATTTTAGCTTCCTAAAACTACATCTATGCCTAGGTTTTTCTATTAAATTACCTCGCCTTAATGATACAATCTCAATCTTTTGAATTTTGGGTTGATGACATTGTCTACTTATACAATTTAAAACTATTTACCATAACCCAACACTTTTACATTTATGATAATTGAAACATTTACATTGATGCTAGCACTGGCATTACAAAACGATCAAAACAACAAAGATACAGATAAAGAAGTTGATCAAATCATTGTCACAGCCTCTAAAAAGAAACAATCAGTAGAAAATTTGTCTACAGCTGTTTCTGTCGTAACAAAGGCGGAGATTCTTGAAAAAAACATTACATTACTACCAGATTTACTCCGTGAAGAAGCAGGTGTTTATATCCAACAAACTACGCCTGGCCAAGGTATACCAATCATAAGGGGATTAAAGGGTTCAGAAAATGTTCACCTTATCGATGGCATGCGTTTAAATACTGCTTTTTTTAGAAATTCTCCGAATCAATATTTAGCATTGGTTGATCCATTTATGACCAATCAAATTGAAATAATTAGAGGTCCAGCATCGGTTCTATATGGAGGAGATGCTTTGGGCGGCGTGTTAAATGTTATTACTCATACTCCTAGTTTTACAGGAAAAGATTGGCAACACCAAGGAGAAATGTATCTATCCTATGATTCTGCCGATGAAAAAACCCTCAGTCATATTTCTCTAGATATGGGCAACGAAAAAATATCTACTACTTTGGGTTTGAGTTATCAAGATATTGGAACAAGAACCATTGGTGGTGGCACTGAAGTTCCTTTTACAAATTACAGCTCAAGAGCTGTAAATAATAAGTGGTTATTCAATTTATCGGAAGATAAGTCATTAATATTTGATATGCAATATTTAACTCAACCATCCACACCTAGAGTTGATGATTTGGTTGTAGGATTTGGTCAAACTGAACCAGATTCATCACTGTTTTTGTTTTCTCCAAATCAAAGGCAATTTGTTCATTTGAACTATTCAGATAATGCTGCGAATGCTTTGTATGATAACTCAGATTATCATATTTCATGGCAGCTAATCAAAGACCACAGAATAAGATCAAATTTTGATGAAGAAGATCTTATAAAAGAACAAAATGAAAGTGCTTTGTTTTCATTTCAATCTTCTTTTAATAAACAGTTAAACGAACAATTAGATGTGGTATATGGTATTGACTATTACAAAGATACCATTAATAGTGCCAGACAAAACATTAGTAATGGCGTTGCTACTAACGGAAATTCACGTTTTCCTGATGATTCTACTATGCAACATTTGGGTTTTTTTGCAGACATGACTAAATACTTCGAACACCAAGATTTAACATTTGGAATGCGTTACAGTGATTATGAGATAGACCTAAATAATCCAATCATTTCCAATGATACTCTTAAAATTGATGATTTAACTTGGCACATAGGTTGGCTCTATCACCTTGATGATGAAAATAAATTATTTGCCAATCTTGGAAGAGGCTTCAGGCCACCTAATATATTTGATTTAGGTCAAGTAGGAGAAAGGCCGGGTAACCGTTTTAATGTCATCAATACTGATGTAAAACCAGAAACCGTCCACACATTGGATATTGGATGGAAGCATTTTGGCAACATCTATACTGTGGACTTTACTGTATTTTATTCGAAGTATAAAGATAAAATTGCCAGTGTTGAAACCGGTGAATTAACAGATACTGGACAACTAATCGTTCAGTCTCAAAATATTAATGATGTTAACCTTTATGGTGTAGAATCCAGTTTTACTTATAAAATCAATACTGATTCAGAATTTAATGCGGTATTAAATTACACTTGGGGTGAGGAAACAACAGGTGATTTAAGTGAGCCAGCAGATAGAATTCCACCACTCAATGGTTTTATCGGTTATCAAAAACAAATCAATGATGACTGGAGTATCAATCCTAAAATCATCTATGCAACAACGCAAGATAGACTCAGTGCCCGTGATGTAAGAGATGCAAGAATACATCCAAATGGAACAGGCGGTTTTGTATCATATAACGTATATGCTAATTGGAAACTTTCTGGTGCCAGTAACGTGCGTTTTGGTTTTGAAAACATATTTGATAAGAAGTACAGAGAACATGGATCGGGTTTAGAAGCCGCAGGAAGAAATTTACACGCTTCTTTTAATTATTTGTTTTAGTCTGTTATAAACTAATTCATTGATAAAAATTTAATATATCCTTTCTTTAGTTTTTAAGTAAATTAAAGAAGGGAATAAATATTTAATTTTTCATATCTTTAAGAAAGGGTAAATCCATTCTAATTTTATTTACCACAGAAGCATCTAAGTCATAAAAAATACAATCTTGATTGAAATCTCCAATTGATAAAACCTCTCCCATAGGATTAATTATTTGTGACCCGCCAATGTAGTTTAGTCCATTATCATCGCTTCCTGTTCGATTAACAGCGACAATAAAGCATTGGTTTTCAATGGCCCTAGCCTGCAATAGAATGTTCCAATGCCTTTGTCTTGATTCTGGCCAGTTTGCAATAACATAAATAACGTGAACTTGATTAGAAACGGCTCTGAATATTTCTGGAAACCTCAAATCATAACAAATAAAGATACTGGATTTTAAGCCTTCTAAATCAAAAACAACCTGTTTGTTTCCTTGTTGAAAATATTGCCCTTCATTGGCTAGATTGAAACTGTAATTTTTGGTGTAGCTCGTAATTAGTTTGCCTTGTTTGTTTATTACCAAGGCAACATTTACAGCTTTATTTATTGTATTAGATAGCTCAGTAATGCCTGCAATAATACTGATATTATTTTTAAGTGCCAAATTACAAAGAAATTGATAAGTTTGACCAAATGGTTCTTCAGCTGTTTTGGATATGTTCATAGAAAAACCGCTATTAAACATTTCAGGCAATACTATTAAATCACAATTATTTTCATGAGCATGTTCTGTATATGATTGTGCTAATGTAAGGTTTTGTTCAAGGTTTTCCCATACACTATTAATTTGAACACTGGCTATTTTCATATTTTTATACTTAATGTTTTGTTTAATCTTTAATTGCCAAACTAATGTCATTGATTTTTTTTGATTTTTTTGCCCTTAAATACACCACTTCATAACTGGCAGGCAATCTATCATCAACTCGAAACTCTTCATAAGCATTCATTAACGTGTTTAATTGCTTTCGAGTCATGAGTCCTTTCTTACGTGATTCGATGACATTATGTCCCCCAGAAGATTTAATGTCCCTCATCAAAGAAATAATATCTTTATAGGTTAATGTTATTATTTCTGCATTCACTACGGGTTCTTCAAAACCCAGTTTCAGTAAAGTATCGCCCATGTCATGCAAGGCAGGAAAATCATGAACATGCATCTGTTTATCGACACTTAACCAGGATTGTTTTAACTCAACCAAGCTTGTCTCACCCAGAGCACTCATTATTAATAAACCATTAGGCTTTAGGACTCTCATGCATTCGGCAAAAACATCTTTTTCATTGCACCAATGAATTAACATGTTTGAAAAAACCACATCAAACGCATTGTCTTCAAAAGGCAAGTCATGGACATCACTATGAATTACATTCACTTGTTTGTGATGTGAAATATGTTCAAGCATGTTCTTAGAAAAATCCAATGCTGAAATTTTTACATTATTAAATAATTTTAAAAACTTTGGAATTGCCCATCCTGTTCCACAACCTAAATCTAGAATATGGTTAGGTTGAAATGTTGGATCAATTTTGCACTCATCATCTAGCCTTTCAATTAACCTTGACATGACTTCCTTTTGTAATACAGCATTTTCTTCATACTGGTTGGCTGCGTTATTAAATGATTTTAATATGGCATGATATTCTAGAGGCATGGAAATATGATAATATAAAAACTTTATTTTAACACCAAGTCCCTTAATCGTGAATCAATGTTTCATTTGTAATAGCAATACTCAAGATGTCCTATCATACCAATCAATTTGTCATGGCTGTTTGAGTTTGATTAAGCATCCAGAGTACGATTGTTTAAGGTGTGGTGTTGAATTGCAATCAGATCACGGCATTTGTGGAAATTGTCAAACTAAACCACCTATGTTTTCTGAAGTTAAGTATGTTGGAGTTTATCAATTTCCCATCGATAACTGGGTAAAAAATCTAAAATTTGGTAAAAATATTCTCATGTCAACAATGTTTGCTGAGTTGATGCAACCTTTGTTAAATGAAATTGAACCAGACTATTGTTTAATGCCAGTGCCTTTGCATGTTTCTAGGTTAAGATCACGTGGTTATAATCAAGCATATGAAATAGTAAAAGAGATATCGAAACTATCAAATAGGCCCATAGATACCTCATTAAAACGCAGTATCAATACAAAAATGCAAGCACAGCTCAAGCTCAATCAAAGAGCAAGCAATGTCAGTAAAGCTTTTTTGGTTCAAGGCGACTTGGACAACAAAAAAATAGTGTTAATAGATGACGTCATGACTTCAGGAAACACATTAAAAGAATGCGCCAAAACTTTAAAAAAAGCTGGCGCATTAGACATTAAAATAATTATATTTGCACGTAAATCGCTGTAATAGAACAGAGCTTTATTGAATAATTATTAGCTACCAAAAGTATTGCATTGAGTTATGTCACCTGTTTGCATTCCCTTTCTTAACCAATGCACTCTTTGTTCAGATGAACCATGAGTAAAAGATTCTACATTAACGCTTCTGCCAGCGTTTCTTTGTAATGTATCATCACCTATAGAGGCAGCGGCTTGAAGTCCTTCTTCAACATCACCATCATCTAGCCAATTTTTTTGTTTTTGAGACAAATTTGCCCAAACACCAGCATAACAATCAGCTTGAAGCTCTAGCATTACTAAATATTTGTTTTTATTAGCAGGATCACGTTGTTGCATTTGGCGCATTTTTCGTTCTGTTCCTAAAATATTTTGGATGTGATGTCCTACTTCATGAGCAATCACATAGGCTTGTGCAAAGTCACCTGGAGCACCCATTCTTTGTAATTGTTCAAAGAAACCCAATGCTAGATAAAGTTTATGATCACCAGGACAATAAAATGGCCCAGTTCTCTCAGATTGAACACCACATGCTGATTGAACGTTTCCTTCAAAAATAACCATTCCAGGCACCTTGTAGTTTGAGCCTCTGCGTTTGAATTCAGCAAGCCAAGCATCTTCAGTAGATGCAAGAATTGTCTTTGAGAATGCTGTTAATTCATTTTCTGCGGCAGATCGTTGTACTGAAGGCTTTTTATTTTGTGTTGATGAACTTTGTCCTGAATTTCCACCACCAACCATTTGGAACAACTCAATTGGATTTTTGCCAGTAACAACGGAAATGACTATGACAATTACGACAGTGACGATACTCATTTTTCCACCACCTCTGGCCATTCTGCCCCCAGTTCCACGCCTGTCTTCAACATTACTGCTTTGTCTTTGACCTTTCCAACGCATAATCTCAACTCTCTTTAATTTATAATGTCTCAAGTATATCATGAAAAAAAACAGTAAAAATTAAACTAATGTGACTTTTCAAATTATTAATTGCACTCAGTAATCGTTTTGTAGATGGCAACGTTAATTTCTAAAATGTCATTTAATTAAGTATATTTAAAATTTTTAAATGCGGTTATCATTGCAATGACTGCTAAAATAAATAGCAGAAGTATTTGTAATGTCAGGTCTTTAAGCTGTCCACCAAAATACATCAATTGATGTAATATGTCCATAATCCAACCTGTAGGTAAAAATACAGCTAAATTTTGCATCCACATTGGAGTGATTTCAATTGGCCACCAGCAACCTCCTAATGCTGCTAATGACAATGATGAAACAGTAGAAATAGCGCTTACTTGCCCTTCTGATTTTGCAAAACTACCCAATAAAACAGCTAAAGCAGAATTAAATGCGGCCCATAATAATAATATCAGAAAAATTGCAATGACATGATTTCCCCAATGAATTTTAAATACCAGCCAGCCTATTATCATTCCATATATTAATTGTAAAATAGTAATAAACCATTTTCCTAACCATTTACCGATTATTATTTCTTGGTGTGTTAAGGGGGTGGCAGCTAACCTTTTAAGCACACCAGATTTTCTTTCGAGGAATAAACTCAAAGAACCACTAGAAAGTGCTATCATCATGATGAACATGACTAAAATTCCAGAAACAGCTTGATTAAAACCTGAGGGAATTTCTTGCTTTTCTCCAGCTGTTTGAATATCGACTGAAATGTTTCTTGGCATATTGTTAACTGCATTGAAATCAATTGAATCATCAGTTAATTTAATTTTATTGATAACCAATAGATCACCTATGGTTTGATACAAAGCTTTTTCAATAGAAAACTGATCCTTATTTTGACTTAATCCAGAAGCTTTGCTGGCATATTCAATTGTAATTTGATCTCCTTTATCAATGATCGTTTGTAGATTTTTTGGTAGCCACAATCTTCTTGTATAGTTTTCAAAGCGGTATTTTAGGTCTTGTTTATTGACTTCTTCATTAAAAACAACCACATTAAAATTTTCTTGTTTGAGTCGATAAACAATTTGTTTTGCTATAGGTATGTTGTTAATGTCATTGGCTTGATTTTCCCAAATAGCAATATTTGTAACGCTATTAGTGCTTCCTCCTAAACCTCCTGTTGTTGACCCAATAAAACCAAAAAACACCAATGGCATGATAAATAGCCACATTAACAAGACTTTTTCTTTTAATGAATAGTGAAAATCCTTTTTTGCTATAAAGAGTATATTTTTCAACATATTAAGACCTTGCAAATTTAGGCAAAAGTAGTTTATTCACCAACCACAATAGTATGATAAGTAAAGCAGCTAAAGTAGCTGGTAAAATAAGTATCTCTAACGATTTGTCATGAATAAACCATTGATTAAATCTTTCTAACATATATCCATTAGGTAAGTATTGACCAATTGCAGCCATCCATTTTGGCATTGAATCAAATGGAAAAAAACTGCCGCCTAACATCATGAGAGGAAAAACCATGGCAGATGTAACAACTGAAGCAGATTTTTGTGAAGGCATTAACAGGCTAATAATTAACATTAAACTCCCTAAAACGAGTCCAGATAACATTAACCAAAAAGCAATAATTAAAATTTTACTTAAGGAAAGATTTAGTAACAGAAGGCCCAATGTCCCTATGACTAGAGCAATCAGAAAGTAAACCAGAACACTGGCCAATAATTTGCCATTAAGGTATTGAGTCAAACTTGAAGGAGATGACATTAATCGTCCGCTTATACCTTGTGTTTTATCATTCCAAAATTCTAAAGCCATGCCTTGGGATGCAAATAATAATGACATAAATAAAATGCCAGGGAACATATAAAACATAAAAGATTTGTTGTTTGCTTGATTAGATTTTTTTTCCTGTGTTTCTTTCAAGGGTTTTATTTGAGGGGGAATCAACTGTTTTTCTAGGTTCTCAATTGTGTTTTTTATGCTAATGCTCATCATAGCCATTTGTGCATCAGAGATGTCATTTCCACCAATTAAGTCGTTAAATTGATTTAATTCATCAGCAAACAATAATTGAATATAGTGACCGCCATCTGCCATTAAAGTGACTGCGGTCTCTGCAATCTCAGGCAATATGTTTTGGCTTGGATTTTTTACCAGTTTTATGCTTGTAGGCTTTTTGTCAATAAAGTTTTGTGTAAAATCCTTTTCAATTTCTATCCAAACACTTGCTTCCCCATCATCCATCATCTTTTGTGCTTCTGATGCAGCAATAGTTTTTGTAATAAACATTTCAGCCATAGGACCTTGGCCAAATCCACCAATTAATAGCTGTGATAAAATACTCTTATCATTATCAGTTATTAATAATGTTCCTATTGGCTTGGGTTGACCACTTGGACCAGATATTAAAGAAAATAATCCGCCCATCATAATAGGAATAATGAGAAACATAGCCAGTTGCCACTTTTCTGTAAAAAGTTTTTTAATTGAATTTCGGGCGACAGTTTTGGTAAAACTCATGCGGCATCTCGCAATGCGCGACCTGTGAGCTTAATGAACAAACTTTCGAGGTTGGCTTGTTGAATTGTTACATTATTCACAGCCCCATAATTTTTTTCTACAACACTCAAAACTTCTGTTAATCTGGTTGATGCATCTTCAATAAGAAATCTAAGTTCTTCATTAGTGAACTCTAAAACCTCTGCTTCAAGTGTTTGCAGGTCAGAGGAATCAACAGTGTTTTTGAATCGTCCTTTTAATGTAATTAAGTCACGTTCTCCCACTTGTGAACGCAAGTCATTCACCGTTCCTGATGCAATTATCGTGCCTTTATCAATAATGGCTAACTTATCACAGATTCTTTCGGCTTCTTCCATGTAGTGGGTCGTATATATGACAGCTGTTCCCGCATTTTTTAATTCAATAATGGCATTTAATAGGTGTTCCCTAGATTGAGGATCCACCCCAACAGTGGGCTCATCAAGAAGCAATGCAGCCGGTTTATGTAAAATTGCACAAGCAAAATTTAGACGCCTTTTCATTCCTCCACTGAATTGTTTGACAGCTTCTTTTTGTCTACTTTCTAAGCCAACATCTAACAGTACTTTCTGAATACGTTGTTCAAGTGATTCACCCTTAAGCCCATAAGCTGATATTCCCCCAAAAAACTGGACACCAAATAAAAACTAAAGGAGTCCAAAAATGACAAGAAAATATGCATCGTTTACAAAAGAGTTTAAACTGGAAACTCTTAAGCTGGCAGAGACCACAGAATTAACTATATCACAGTTTGCTAGAA
>JBGCFT010000089.1:0-5632 GCA_045107085.1 Marinicellaceae bacterium
CGCTCTAAATGTAAATGGCGTGATGATATTTTCATTTGGTGGATTAGATAAAACAGATGAACACACAGACAACGCCATGGGTGTTGACATGTATTATTCAACATTGGGTGTTAATGCTTATTTAAAACTCATCATGGAAAAAGGTTGTGTGTGCCGACATTTTGAATACGACCAACACCCCGATTTACATGCTTTTATTATCATTCAAAAAATCTAATCTTCGGCTTCATCACATGCCTGTGATAAACCTAGATTTGAAATGATAAGCCCCAAAGCGACAGCATAATCATTGTCTATCGGCCCATTAGTGAGGTTTCCAAGTAATCCAAGACGATCTAAATCTAAAATTTTGGCTTGAAAACTTAACTTTACTCTTGATTCAGCCATGGTCTGGCCAGCACTTTTATATATGGTTCCATTCATTGAGCCGATAATTAAACTATTGGTCATGGATTCAATATTCAATTCAGGAGACTGTGACATAACACGGGGGTCATCATCAAGACACATGCCATTGTATCCAGCAATGTAGGCTTGGTTATTTAAAAGTATCATCGCTGAACCATTAACGTAATCAGTTACATAAGGTTTTTCATTGCGACAAATGTTATCAAAAGTATGAATACCAACTTTAGCTGATTTATTGGACAAGGTTACCGTTACAGAATCATCATGGGTAGGGTCAGATAACATTAATATCCAACCGTCTTCAACTTCTGCTGCAAAAGCCAGAGTGCCTTGGTTACTGTTATCTGGAGTTGTTACATTCCATTGACACTGGCAGTTGAGGGTTAATTTACGGTTATCAAATTCTTGGCCAGTCAGTTTATCTTTGAGTGAGAGTATGATGGACTCATCAGTGGTTTTATCAGGGGCTTGATATAACCATTGTTTGGAAAGCTTTCCTGGACCTGATAATGTTAATTTAAAATCGTCTTCAGTGACATTGTCATCAATGATGATGTCATTGGCATTAAGTCCATCACCGACTATTGTCAATTCATAATCGTTTTCATTTAATGGCATATCTTGACTTGCTAAACGAAATTGAATGGTTTGGTTTGTATCAATACAGCTAGCTGCTGGGGATAATGTCGGTAACACCAAGCTTGAACTCACAGTTCTTGACTTGTTTTGTTTACTGCGCACAGTAATGGAGGCAGGAAATTGATCCATCTTATTAGGTGCGCTAACAGCAATTCTATAAATACCAGCCTCTTTATCAATTGCAGTTATGGATTCAATTGTTGTGCCTGTGCTGGGTTCAAATAAGTAATCATCCGCACTTAATCCTGACTTGGTGGTAAATTTGAACTGATGTTTCTTGTTCAGCATACTTATCTTATAACTCGGTATAAGTTTCATGGCGTCATTGTCTACACTTACTGGTAACTTCATATTTACTTTATTGTTGGCAAATTTAGCACCATTTAGGTTAAGGTAAATTAATCCTTCGCCTTCGTTAACAGCTGTATAGGGCAAGACCTTATTTGAATGATCAAAAAGTTCTAAATTGATAATTTTAGGATAGATGCTTTGACTGGCAATATAGTTTGGATCAAGAATATTGACTTCTGGATAATTAAATTTATCAATTTTAATCAGATCAGGCGCTTTTGGCAAAGCTTGATTGTCAGCTCGCCACGCACCCATTGCATGGGTTGCATCTGCAAATGATCCATGGGTTTGTTTGTTGATCAACCTGAGCAAATTAGACAATCGGTTGATATTACGGCCCAGCCCACTTTTGTTTAAAAATCCAACCAGCTTAGTCGATTGACTTAATTTGGATAAAGAACTGTTTATTTTTCCTGTTTGCATGGCTGTGCCAAGAATCACCTTGCCAATGTCAATACCAGGTGCCTGAGGCGTGACCCAAAAAGCAGAAACTGATCCATTTTTTTTGGTTTGCAAGTTTAATACTTTAGAGCCATAATCCACTCTTTCATTGATCAATTTGTTTGGAAAAAATCCAGCTGCTAATTTATCTAAAAACCCCCAAATCATTATGGCATTATTGTAGGTATCACCAACTGCAGCCAGAGCTTTTAAATAAGCGATTTTTTCACCCGAGGCCTTATTCAGTGCCGAAAAACCGATAGAAGCAACTGCGCCAGAAGCATCTCGGTATTTGCCGACACTGGGTCTGCCATTAATATCACTGCTAAATTGCATTTGCATCAATTCACTTAATGCAGCGGCTGTTTTGGGAGGTTTGATAATCGGCAATAGCTGCGATCCATCTAACGCCATGGCATTTGAAAGCGGGTTTAATGCCTTAAGAAAGGTCATAAATTTAGTAGGCTTGTTTGTCGGTTCTAATTGAGCAAGCAATTGATTATAATGGCTTTGTTCTTTTTCAAACGAGTCAAACATTGAATCAACCAATCCAGACTGGATCCAAATATAATTCATGTGTTTAATGGCTAATAATGTATCGCTGTTGCTTGAAGATTCAAGATTTTGCCATTGTCTTTTGAGTGACTTATCATTGTCAACGCCATCAAACATATACACGAAAGTGTTAAGAAGTAATTTAACATCATTGTCATGATTAGCTAACGGTTGACGTAATTCTTCATAATCCAATCCAGTGATTAAACTCATATTGACTAACCTCTGTTGAATCAAATCGAGCAGCTCATTCATGATAGGCTCACTTTCATTGATGGGTGCAATTATTGACATATCACCCAAATCACAACCGCCATTGACTTCATCAAAATAAACAAGTTTTACGGATTTGTTGTTGTTTAAATCATCAGGAAAATTAACCAACAAAGCATCATAATTTTTAAAGGATTGAACAATGGTTGCACCAACAATATCCTCACCTTGCACATAAAAAACCACACCAAGCTCTGTTCCATTTAAGAAACGATCGGGCAATTGTTCCCAAGTTAATGCAGTGGCGTATTCATTATTGACTTGTGTGGAACATTGGTTTATTTCCGCAATGGATTGATTTGTTATAAAAACAAACAAGATCAAAATAAATGCATATTTCATGTGTGTTTTCCTTATGACTAAACTTTCTAATATTCTAGCAGTTCAAAATTAAATGTCGATTCAGTCGGCAAATTATATATAAATTGTCTCTTGTTGTGGACTATTTACATTTATAAATCTAAGTGGTAAATTATTCATTGCTTAATTCAAATATAACGCAAAATGGAGAATCTTATGAAAAAAACCTTATGGATTGTTGTGCTACTTTTAATGACTATATCTGTTCACTCTGAAACAGATGAAAAAAAAGAGACCATAATTGCCAATGAAAATTATGATGCAGAACTCGCAAAGAGACTCGGAGCTGATGATTATGGCATGAAAAGTTATGTGTTTGTTATTTTAAAATCAGGTGATAATACGTCTAAGGATGCTGAGATTCGTAATAAAAGTTTCAGAGGTCACATGAACAATATGCGACGATTGGCCGAGGAAGAAACCTTGGTTTTAGCTGGCCCTTTTGGAAAGAACGATAACGACTATCGTGGATTATTTATTTTAAATGTGGCCACTGTTGTAGAAGCGGAACAATTATTATCAACAGACCCAGCCATCAGTGCAGGATATTTAAGTTATGAAATGACACCTTGGTATGGATCAGCTGCCATTTCTGAATATTTAGAAGCCTCAGATAAAGTGTGGAAAGTTAAGCCTTAACGGTATTAAAAACTTGGTTTAACCACAAAATCAATATCATAGTCATTGCCATTTATTGAAGTAGATCCTTGTTTACCATGTTCAATCCATATCGATGGTGTATGTTCTATTCTTTCACCAAAATTATTAAAGACTATCGACCCTACAACCAATACTGATTTTTCATCAATTTTTTTCACAGTTAAAGAATGATTAAAGTTTGTTGGGTTTACGGGTTGAAATTTTGAAGGCTTAAAAAGATCTGTTTCATTACCATACGAAACTTTTTCATCGAATTCCATAATTAAATTAGATTCAATTTTTATTGAGTCTGTTCTATCTCCCTTTGTGTTGGTTTTTAATGTAATACTGTATTGTAAATCAATTTGATTTTCATTAAGTGTCACTTTCTCTCCTTTTTCGTTAGTTACAGTTTTCCCTGAAGATACAGAAGAAGTAGTGATCAATGGCACCAATAAAAATGGCGTAGCAAGAGTCAAAAATACGATTGTTTTGTGGAATTTTTTCATGTTAAGGTCCTTAGATAATTGTTTAATGCGATAAATGTTTAATTTTGATTTTCCAAAAAAAGAACTTGTTAGTGGATTGGATGATTTATGTTGATCTATGAGAATTTGTGCTAAGTCTTTTTGGTAGGAATTATCATGACTTTTTTGTTTGCACATTTCGTCACAACTGAGCTCAATGTAATCCCGTGCTTTTTTGGATAAAATAAATACGATTGGGTTCCACCAAAAAATCTTTTGGACAAATGTGATGAACAACAACCATATCTGGTCATTGTTTTCTATATGTTTTAATTCGTGCTGGATTATACTTGGTAGAGCCATTGAATTTATGTATTTATCTCCGATATAAATTTTTGGATTAAAAAAGCCTACAGTAAATATATTATCGTTGTTTAGTACTTTATACACATTAGTGGAATTTGTTTTTTTTAATAAGGTTGACTTTGAGGAATATTTAATTAAATGATGCTTCAAAGAAAGGATGTCTTTTATAAAAACCAAAAATCCCACAAACGTTAATGATATAAATAAATTAACAGGAGTAATAAAGGTAACTGTATTGACTTGTTTAACGATACTTTGTTTGATTAATCCATTAAATTGCGAAATTTCTGGAGAGGTATAAATAATACTTTGTTGTTTCAACAGATTGAATATAACATCGTAAGGGACGAACCA
This sequence comes from Marinicellaceae bacterium, assembly GCA_045107085.1. GTDB lineage: Bacteria > Pseudomonadota > Gammaproteobacteria > Xanthomonadales > Marinicellaceae > NORP309. Next base: position 4,854 of record JBGCFT010000089.1, read on the forward strand.
ACTGGCTAATGCACTCATCACCAACCAAAACCGAACCCGAAAAGGCGCTGTTTTTAATAAAGACAGATAAAACAAAATCAGCATACTAAATATAATATTAAAGGCAAAATACTGATACATTATGGTTTCTTCTTATCTAAAATGGATTGTAAGTAGGCTAAATCATCCTCTGACAACCTTTCATCTTCTAATAGGTGATTTAACAACAAACGAGGATTTCCTGCACAGACCTTATTGATAAAAGTTTTTATCAAAGGTTTTTGTAAGGAAGATTGTTTGATGGCAGGTGCATAGACTATTGTTCTACCGTAATTCTTAATACGTTTTATTGCCGACTTTTTTTCTAATCGATCAACAATTGTTTTTACAGTAGAGTAAGTAACATTTTTGGATTTTAAAATTTCGTGATGCAAGGCTGGAGCTGTTGATTCTTTGAGTTCCCATAGAAGGTTGAGTACTTCAAGTTCGAATTCTGATAATTTCATATCTCTACAATTGTCGATTTAATATTGACAAGTGTAGAGATAAAGAATTTGCCTGTCAAGTGAATCCTATCAATTTTTTTAAATCAAGCGGAAGTTATAAATACAAACCTTCGTCCTTGATATACTCTAAAATATCTTGCGACAAATGATTAGACATATCGGTTTTATATAAATGTGCTCTAATATAAGAAGAGGATGTATCGATTGATTTTTGTTTTTCTATCAAGTAAACATCTGGGTTTAATCCACGTAATTCTTCAATAAACCGTTTGTTGATTTTATTCCCTGGTCTGT
>JBGCFT010000009.1:0-16439 GCA_045107085.1 Marinicellaceae bacterium
ATATGTTATGAGATCATAATTTTTAGCCAAACAACTATTAATTATTATGGTTTTCATTTATGTATTAAATTTATTAAGCAGCTGGTTTCTGTATTTTCTAGATAAAGGAACGGTTGCATTATTTTTCATGGTAATTTTATAAACTTGATTTTCAGGTGAGATAATTTCTTTAATAAAATCTAAATTGATAATATAGCTGCGATGAACTCGCATAAATTGATTATGATCTAATTTTTTAAGCATTTTATTCATAGTGGATCGCATCGGATAGACTTCATTGTTGCTGTGAATATAAATGTAGTTTCCACCTGATTCTATGCTGCTCACATTGTTTAGATTAATGATGAATTCTTTGCCTTTCTTCTTAATTAATAGTTTGTCTGTTTGTTTTGATGAGTTGTTTTGCTCAGAGACAATACTGGCATCTCCTTGCAATTGTCTAATAATCATTTGGTAAATATAAATGCCTGAGAGAATAAAAAAATAACTCAATACATCTTTACGGTACTCGTAGACCATTTCAGATGGCCAATGACCAAAATCATATTTTTTGTTATGAAAAAAATAAACCAATTTTCTAATTAACACCATACCAATGATGTGGACAATAGAAAAAACAATGGAATGGCCTATGTGATACAAAAAGTGTTTTTTAAATACACCGTATTTTAAAGGGTGAATCAGTTGTGCTTTGGCAATGTAAAAAATCAATAAAAAAGTAAGTAAAAAGCTAGAAAAACTCCATGAGTAGGGTTCCCAATGGGCAATTTCGATGCCTACTCTTTGAAAATCTTCAATGGTTGATAATGATTCTATCCATGCATTAATGCAGCCATATATAAACACAAGAGAAAAGGTTAATATTATTTTATTCTTTAAAAAAAAAGATGAATGGTCAATCATGGTTTGGTTTTTACTTTTATTTTTAAAAAGATTATACGTTAATTTTCATCACAGATTAAAGCTCTTCATCACTATTTTAAGTGACTCTATCCCAACTGCCCTTAAAAAGTACAGTGTTTTGATTTAAGCTGTGCTTTTTATGAATTGTAGATATTATGCAACAAAGAAAAATTGAGTTAGATTGGTTAAGGGTTATTGTCTTTGGCATATTAATATTTTATCACATAGGTATGCTTTATGTGGCTGATTGGGGATACCATTTTAAGTCAAAATACAGCAGTGAATTTTTACAAAATATCATGTTGTTGGTTAATCGGTGGCGGTTATCTATTTTGTTTTTGATTTCAGGAATTGCGATTCGTTATTATTTACAAAAAGTTTCACTGTTGAAATTTGCAGGCATGCGAACCATTCGATTATTGATACCTCTGGCTTTTGCTATTTTGGTAATTATTCCACCTCAGTTGTATGTAGAAATGATTGATAAAGGAGACTTAATCCAGACTTCTTACATTGATTTTTATAAAGCCTTTTTTGACCTCGAACATCCCATGTTTGAGAATTACCAATCAGGTGTTTTGCCACATATGGATGTTAATCATCTGTGGTATATTCGCGAATTGTGGTGGTTTTCAATCTATGTGATTATTTTGTCGCCCTTGTTAAATAGTCAGTTTGTTCAAAGTCTGGTCGATTTTTTAGGCCAGAAAGATTCACCTTTCAGGTTATTGTTTTTACCTGTTTTGATATTAAGTGTTTTGGCCTTTTTTGTTTTTCCTAGTGACAGTGAAGGCTATAGAATAGTTATGGGTTTTAGTTTTTTAATTGTTGGCTATCTTTTGGGATGGAACCAAAACCTTTGGAATTTAATTAAATTACACAGAAGATTGTTTTTATATTGTGCCATTGGTACCTATTTACTGTTGATAGCCTACTATCAATTGGTCTTGAAACAACGTGAAGTGGCCATAACAGGTTTGCCATTATTTTTAGAAGCGCTGTTTTCTTACTTCAATAGGTGGAGTTGGATATTGATGATATTGGGTTATGGTTCGCAGTATTTATCAAAAACAAATAAATACATAAGTTACCTAAACCAAGGCGTATATCCTTATTATATTTTGCATCAAAGTGTTTTAATTGTTTTGGCTTTCTGGTTATCAGATTATGCTTTGGGTGGCTTCTTTGAGCCGCTATTTGTTATTTTTGGCACCATTATTGTGTGTGCGATTGGGTTTGAAATTATTCGTCACTTTAAAGTTTTACGATTGTTATTTGGGTTGAAAATTAAATGATCGATTTCATTTTTAACTGGTGAAATTATCATTTATTAACACCTGTTGAGTATTCAAAAGGACTGCTTAAAAGAGGAAACTAGGGCTGACACCTTGATTAAATTTTACAATAAAAATTTGCATATTTATCCATGCTTAGAATATTAAAATTGAAATATATGATATTCGCAATGTAGTTGACTCAAAGTGCCTATGGTGTTTGATATCCAATAATTTAAATGATTATTCTTAAATCAATTCAAGGGCATCGGATTGCTTATTGCTTTGAATGAACTTGAATATTAATTATTAATAAATACATGCATTAAATTTATGCTATATTTACTCTATTGAATAGAGGGTTATAAAAATGTTATGTAAGATAGATGGGAATCAAAAAGGAACAATATTTTGCATTCATGGAAATTCATCATCCTCAAAAGTATTTAACAAATTTTTGCAGTCTCCAAAGATATCAAATACTAAAGTTTCAGTTGATTTAGTTGGTCATGGAGAAAATCAAAAGCAAGATTTTAAGTTAAAAGACATGACTTTTAAATCTCAAAAAAAATACATTCTTAGTCAAGTATCGAAAATAAAAGGTGATATCTTATTAATAGGGCATTCATTAGGTGGTCATTTAGCGATAGAAGTTGCGCCTGAAATTAAAAATCTTAAGGGCTTAATTGTGATGGGCACTCCTCCAGTTAAACACCCCATCAATTTTGAAGAAGCTTTTATACCAATTGAAACATATAATTCATACTTTGTAGAAACCCAATCAGATAGAGAAATCGCTAAAATGGCAGAGTCGATTGTTAAAAAAAAATCACATCAAGAATTGATTTATTCTGATTTTAAAAAAACTAATCCATTAGTCAGAAAAGCACTTGCACAAGATATTTTGAGTAACAAACTTCTTGATGAATATTTACTGTTTAAACTGCTTAATGTTCCAAAATATATCATTTCAGGGCGGCAAGACTTCTCTGTTAATAGAGAATATCTTCAACTTGTTAAAGAAAATTGTGGTCATGACTGTAAAATTATTGATGTTGAAAATTGCGGCCATTTTCCATTTCTTGACAAGCCTAATAAATTTATTAAAATAATCAATGACATAGTCAAAGAAGTTTTATAAATAATGAAAATACATACAGAAAAAGAATTTAACTTACAAGGACAACATTTTGCGTTTAAGTTAAGAGATCTTTATATCAAAGATCCTGATCTCTTTTTTCAACTTCAAGATTATTATCCATTTCCTGTTTATATCAATGAAAGAAAAACATCTGAATACACTTTTTTTAATGATGCTTTCTTAAATCAAGGCAAAGAAATAGAGGCATTACTGATTGAAGGAAGAGGTTCACTAGAAAAAATCGCTGATAACTCACTATTAAAACTATCTTGTATAAAAGCTGTAAAACTTCACGAAAATAATGACTACGATACAATGTGCCATTATTTGCAGAAGGTATTAATAAATAAAGAAATGACACTTTTTTTTACGAGTAAAATATTGATAGATGAAAAACTTACATTAAACGTTCCGTTTTTTCCTAAAGAAAGTCTAATTTTTCAAAAAGTTTTTAAAGAGTTACTTCCTGAAGGGGAAGAATCATTCAATAAATGGCAGAGATTTCAAAGTTTAACCAAACGCGAAAAAGAAATCATAAAGCTCATTGCTAATGGCAAATCGAATAAGGTAATCAGTCAAGATTTGTTTATAACATTTGATACTGTAAAAACTCACAGAAAAAATATCTATAAAAAGTTAGACATCAATAATACGACTCAATTGGTTCGGTTGGCGATACTTTTAGAATTATTTGATCATTAAATATCACCCCAAGAGGTGATAGTTATATCCCGTCTATAAAAGTATAATTTTTATTAGAGAGTTTTGCACAAATTTTTGAAGTAAGAAAATTGAGAATATAGTTATCTTAAATAAAATTGTATGCCCCTAATTAACAAGATTCAGCTCTAGGTTTGAAATGAATAATTATTCGATTCTTTTTCTTAACTTATAGCAATATTGTACTAAGGATATTTCAAAAATATTGATCTGTCGTTATAAATAATAGGCATTTTTATACGCAGCACTTTTACAGAACTTTCTATTATTAAGTAATTAAATTAGAGCACTTTCATTATTAATATTGTTAGGACTTTGTAAAATTTGTTTTCATAAATGAGAGGTTTTCTTACTTGATATCACTTGTATTAAATATATTAAGAGGAAATTATGAAATTCAATTTAATTAAACAACATTTACAAATCTTATTGCTACTGATTTCTTTTGGTGCTCTATCTCAAGAAGTAAAATTAATTGCCAATTATCCATTAATTGAAAATTTAAATGATGTCACTGGTCAACAGTCCGATGCCTATATATTGGGTACACCTCCGCCTTCACCTCCTTCTAATGGCGTTGAATTTTGTCAAAATGGAATTTGGGCTAATGATTCTGGACAAGGAACTGAGTCGTTGTTTACTCCCTTACTTAACGGATTTAATTTGAGTCATTTTGAAGTTGAAATTGAATTTAAACCAATTGGATATACTCAACCTGGTGATAATGCAAATTTCAAAGCCATCATAATGGGAGGCAGTTCAGGTAGGTGGATTGGGATATTGCTTGATAGTTCAGGAAAAATAGGTCTTAAATATAATAATGCTAATGTTATATGGTCGAATACAATAATCTCACTGGATAATATATTTCATCATGGACGATTAGTCTATAATAATGGTCAAACAAGTTTGTATATTGATGGTCAACTTGTTCTTAATGAGAGCTTACCTGAACTCGTTTCATTTCAAGATGATTTAGAATTTTTAACAGCTGATTACTCAACAGGGTCTCCATTTTATGGTTGTGTTCGTCAATTGAAAGTTCGTTCAATACCACCAACTCCAGTTGATGATATTCAGAGAAATGCTCTGGTTGAACTCTACAATTCCACAAATGGAGATAACTGGCAAAATAATACAAACTGGTTAAATGGTGATCCATGTCATGATGAATGGGAAGGAATTACCTGTTCTTCAAATACGATTTTGGAAATAGAATTAAGAAACAATAATTTGGTAGGCAGTATTCCAACTGAAATTGGCAATTTAGCCAGTTTAACTTCATTGGAACTGGACTCGAATCAATTGACAGGCATCATTCCTAGTGAGATTGGAAATTTATCAGAATTAACCAGATTGAGTATACGGGCAAATCAATTATCTGGAGGTATACCATCTTCACTGGGCAATTTATCAAAGTTAACGGTATTATCTCTTTGGGTTAATCAATTATCAGGCCCCATTCCTGTTGAATTATCTAATTTAAACAACTTAACATCGCTGCAATTATTTAATAATAATTTAACAGGTAACATTCCTGTAGAACTAACTAATTTGCCAAATTTATCAGTGATCTCAATTGGAGGCAATTCATTCAGTGGAAGTATTCCTAAAGAATTAGCCCAATTGAATTTAATATTTTTAGATATACAAAATAGCGGTTTCACAGGGGGTATTCCTTTTGAGCTATGCAATATACCAACACTAGAACATTTGGCATTAGGAGGCAATCAATTAAATGGAATTATTCCCCCGTGCTTAGGAGGCTTAACTTCTCTAGAAAGGCTTTATTTGAATGATGCTGGATTAACTGGTGAAATTCCTATTGAGCTAACAAATTTATTAAACTTGAATAGATTGTATCTGTTTAATAATAATTTAATAGGCCCAATTCATCCTGAGTTTGGTAGTCTAGTATCATTGAGAAGGTTTCAATTACAAAACAATCAATTAACAGGAAATATCCCTCCTGAACTAGGAAATCTTAATCAATTAGAGGATTTATTTCTGGATTCTAATCAACTAGAAGGCAGTATTCCTCAAGAAATTGGAAATATAACCAGTTTAAGAATATTAAAGCTTAAAAAAAATCAATTAACAGGTGAGATTCCAAGCTCGATTAATAACCTTGTTAACCTTAGACTGCCACAGCCTGGTTTTTTCTTTGAGTTTGACAAAAGCTCAGTTCAATACAATGCTTTATTCACTGAAGATGCCGCATTAGATGAATTATTAAATACACATTGTGTCTGTGATTGGTCAAAATCACAGACCCTTACTCCCAAAAATCTTTCTGTTGTATCAACCAGTGATTCTAGCATTAGTCTGGCATGGGATGTCATTGAATATTTAAATGATGAAGGCGGTTATACTATTTATCAATCCGAAATCATGCAAGGCCCTTATACAGAAGTAGCTCAAGTTGAGAGTAAAGCACTGAATCTGGCTCTTATTACAGGATTAAATATAGGAACTGAATATTTCTTCAAAATTGAAAGTTTTACTGATATCAATCAAAACAACCAAAATCTTATTGTTTCAGAACAAACCAATCCTTTGTTAGCATCAACAGAAAACACCATGAGTGGCGATGCAAATCTGTGGATTGAGATTGATACTCTATCTGACTTGTTAGCTGGGGGCGAATCTACTCAGTACTTTATTAATCTTGGTAATGATGGTCCAGATGATGCGTTATCTGCGACTTTGTTTCATGTAATTCCAAACGAGCTAAATAATGTGTCTTGGAGTTGTGAGGCATTTGCCGGTGCAACATGTCCAGCTAGTAGTCGAAATAATGGAGGCGACGATATTATTGAAGCAATTGACTTACCAGTAGGATCGAGTGTGTTATTTACTATTACAGCTGATGTCACAATTAATGAATCTTTGTCACCTTTAACTGCCAGTATTGCCTTACCAAATAGCATAAATGACACCACTGTTACCAATAATCAATCGGTAAATAATATTCAAATAGGAATATTTGGTAGTGGATGTGAATAATAAATAAAAAGAGAGAAATAATGAAAATAATAATTTTAATATTTTTAATCTTAACTAGCATTGCAGTGAATTCTGGAGTGCCATCAAAAATCAACTATGTAGGGACTCGTGCAGACGGGGGAGGAGGATTGATAAATGACACATTAAACATTCAATTTTCTTTGTATGATACGGAAACCGCTGGTGTTGCTTTGTGGACCGAAACGCAAACGGTTGAAATAGTTGAAGGCAGTTTTAGTGTGCAGCTGGGGGAAATTAATCCAATGAGCTTTGAATTATTTAGTACCAATGTTTATTTAGGGATGAATGTCAATAATGATGGAGAAATGTCACCTAGACAGCCCTTCAATACTGTGCCTTATTCTTTCAAGGCAGAGACAATATTTGATCAAGTTTTAGTTGTTAGAGGTTCTGATACTTCAATGATCAACGGTCAAAACTTAGTCAACTTAATGGTATTAACTCAATCAGCAACTTCAGAGAAGCCAATATTGGTTTATTTAGAACCAGGTGTTTTTGATATTGGCAATCAAAGTCTAGAATTAAATGAATATGTTCATTTAAAAGGGTTTGGTAGGGAATTAACACGCATCACCTCATCAGCACAGCACAGTATCATAATGGCCAATCATTCTGGTGTGAGTCAAATGACGGTAATAAATACTGGATCTGGACTCAGCCAAGACTTTAGTCAACCATCATCATCAGCTTATGTAAACTTAAAAAATCATGTATCTTTTAGCAATGTTTTTTTTGAAAACTCAGAAGGAAGCATAAAAGATGGAATAAGAACGGGTATATTCTCTATTAATTCAAGCATGGAAATGCTCGAAGTTAAAATGATGGTAGACGGTGGATTGACTGCTTATGGCCTACGAGCGAGTAGTGACGGATCTAATACAATGCCTGATGATGTTGATGCTCAATTGTCCATTACGAATTCTGAAGTCTATGTTTCAGGAGCGACCGAATCTTGCCGTGGATTAGACCTGGTTGGTGTGGTTGCAGACATAAATAATATCAAGTCACAAGTCAATTGCGACGTCAATAATAACATTGGATTTAGGTTGCAAGCTTGGTCAAGAGGTGTTGTTGATGGTCTAGATGTTAAGGTTTCTGGTTTGACAAGTGGAATCAGCATTGGAGCACAATTCTATAATGTTAATACTACTTCACTGAATAATTATGAATTAGAAGTAACTGGATCCACATCTGTCAATGATGGTTTGTGGTATGGCGTTGAAGAAGATTTTACGACCAATACTCTGATAGCTAGAAATGGCAATATTAAAGTTTATGGTGAGGCCAATTATCAATTTGGTGTAGAACTTTGGAGTGCAAGGCCAATATTATCTCAGTTATACATTGATGTAAAAGGGTTAGATGCCAATACAAAATCTCGAGGCATTTCATTCGGCTATGATTTTAACGATCCGCTTATTCCTCAAATTTCAGTCATGCAATTATCAGCGGCTAATATTAATGTTAACGGAATTAATAACGAATCATTTGCAATCGCAGGGACAGATTTTCAAATCGAAATAGACAATTCAACCTTTACCACATCCAACAAAAACATAGTCTTTTGGCCATCAAATTTTGCCGCAGATTCAGAAGTCATTATTAGCAATAGTTCGCTAAAATCCACTATTGGAGAATCTGCCGTTGATTTATTTGGCGGCGATGGAATGGGTGCCTTGAATGCGATTATTCTAAACTCTCATTTATCAGGTAATGTTCAATTGGGAGGAGGTACAGTGTTGCCAACAGCTACCTGCGCAGGAAATACCACAGGCACGTATCAATTTTTAACCAATACGTGCCCATAAGGAGATGACCGTGACGATTAAAAACACAAAACCGCTACTTGCGATGCTCATACTGACGAGTTCCGTATTGGCTGGCAACAATTATGTCCTGAAAAAAGGAAGTACCACTGCATTAACGGGCAGTGGTGAATCATTTAACTATGGCGCATCTGTCAATGCAGGTCAGGTTATCAATGTTAATGATGCCAGTAGTGCAAATTATATTGCCATCATCGAAGACCCTAATACCATTCCAACACCAACTCCCAGTGGCATATTCCGCAGTGGATTTGAGTAAGCATTAATAAAGAGGAAAGAAAACCAACTAAAAAGAGAAAAACATGCAACTACTTAAAACCAAACTTATCAGCCTGATTATTTTATTGTGGGTATCAATGGCTCAGGCCAGTGAAGCTTATCAACAAGAAGTTAATCACCAGTGGGGCAATCTTTCCCAGGCAGACTACATCAGTAACAGAATGGCATGTGAATACAAGCTACAACAATTAAAATGGTCGAAAAACATATGGCCCAAGGAAAAAAAAGATCTTATTTATGATGTAAATAATAATTTTAAGTTTAAAGGTGTAAAAATATGAAGCTATTTATTAGAATTATTTTGTTGGTAATGATTTCGCCAATTGTAAATGCGCACCACGCAAAAGATGGGCAAAGTCCTTCCACAGCGGGTCTTTCAGCATTACAAATTTTAAATGATGGGCATTCTGTTGGAGATGGACTGTATTGGATTGATCCAGATGGTTTAGGTCCTAGGCAACCATTCCAAATATATGCAGATATGACACGTCAAGGTGGAGGATGGACTCTTGGTTTGAAAACATGGTATCAAGCAGGTCATTATGGAGATTCTGGAGCTGTAGGAAATGTAAATGATGCTTTAACTTTAAAAGGGAATCCATATAAACTTTCAGATGATGATTTAAAGTTAATAATTGGTAACAGTAATCAATTTGATGTTTTAGCTGAACAAAATGGGTTTAATTCAGTTTATTCATTAGGGAATTTTGAATATGTTATTCTTAGGAATTATACAGGAATTTGGAGTTGGGCTACTAAAATGCCAGTTTCTTCTTCACAAACAATATTAGAGTCATATCACTTAAATGGTACACTTAACTGGTCAGGTGAATTAGAGTTTGGAACAGGTGGAGTAGGAATAAATGGAACAGTAATAATTTCAGGTAACAATCCAGCTGGTGGGGCTGGTTGTAATGTTGCTTTAGGTACCAATACAAGTTTTTCATGGCATCATTTTTATATGGCTGAACATAATTCTGATAGTTATTTATATATTTGCAATGGAGCTCAACATTCTTCAGGTCAAAATATGAATCATATTTATTGGTTTAGATCTAAAGAAATCCAAACTTTAAATAGTTCATATCATCTGAATGTCACTGTCTCTGGCTTAGCAGCAACCAACTCCATCAGTTTTGCTAATGATGGTGATACAGTCACATTTATGACCGATGAAACAAAAACCATTTCATTACTGGGTGATGGCACCACTTTTAATGTTTCTATAAACTCAGCACAACTTGATAGTCCAGATCAAGTATGTGGTTTTACTAATGTCAATTCTGGCAGTGTTAACGGAGGTGATATAGAAGTCAGAGTTGAATGTGTCACTACACAATACGATATCAAAATGAATGTCACGGGTTTACATGGCAGTACAGGCATTAGCTTCTCTAATGGACCCGATGGTGCTGGTACAGCTATTGACAATGAATTCATCCTTTCTACTTTGGATGATGGTTCTGCTTTTGATGTTGATATTACCGCTCAACCTGAATCACCTGATCAACTTTGTAGTTTCAGCAATGCCGATTCAGGTACTTTGAATGGTGGTGATTACACAGTGTTTGTTGAATGTGTAACGATTAAATACGATGTTAATGTAACCGTTAACGGCTTAGCCTCTGGTAACAGTGTTGATGTCACTAATGATGGCGTGACTAATTCTGTGAACGATGTTTCTAATACAACATCTTTCAATTTAGATGATGGAACAGCATTTGCTGTGACCAGCACAAATCCGACAGAACCCAATCAAGTATGTACAGTTACTGGTGGAAATGGTGGAGATAATGATGGCTCTGGAACATTAGCAGGTCAAGATGTTTCAGTGACAATCACTTGCGTCACCACACAATACGATGTGAATGTAACAGTTACTGGTTTGGCAGAATCCAACTCCATCAGCTTGGCCAATGGTGGAGACACCGCAACATTCACAACCAATGAAACCCAAATTATATCAACAATAGATGATGGTTCGGCCTTTGATGTATCGATCACATTACCTCAACCTGATTCCCCTGATCAAGTTTGTAGTTTCACCAATGCCAATGCAGGCAACTTGAATGGAGCTGATATCGAAATAATGGTTGAATGCGTCACTACTCAATACGATGTCAGTATCACAGTCACTGGATTAGCTGCAACTAACTCCATCAGTTTTGCCAATGGTGGAGACACCGCAACATTCGCAACTGATGAAACCCAAACTATATCAACAATTGATGATGGTTTGGCATTTAATGTTTCGCTCACATTGCCTCAACCTGAATCTCCAGATCAGGTTTGTAGTTTCACCAATGCTAGTTCTGGTAGTATTAACGGAGGTGATATAGAAATCACAGTCGAATGCGTCACCACACAATACGATGTGAATATAACAGTTACTGGTTTAGGTGAAACCAATTCCATCAGCTTTGCCAACGGTGGCGATACCGCAACATTCACAACCGATGAAACCCAAACGATATCCACAATTGATGATGGCTCGGCCTTTGATGTTTCAATCACTTTGCCTCAACCAGAATCTCCTGATCAAGTCTGTAGTTTTATCAATGCCAATGCAGGAAATTTGAATGGAGCAGATGTTGAAGTTATAGTTGATTGTGTGACCACGCAATACGATGTCAATATCACAGTCACTGGATTAGCAGCAACCAACTCCATCAGTTTTGCTAATGGCAATGATACAGCGATATTTAACACCAATGAAACTCAAACTATTTCCATGTTAGATGATGGATCAGGTTTTGGAGTATCAATTACAGCTCAACCGCAAATGCCAGATCAAGAATGTGTTTTTACTACTTCTAATTCAGGTAACTTAGCAGGAGCAGATTTTGAAATTGGAGTCAATTGTAATACTGACCAATATTCAGTAGGGGTCAATGTTTCAGGATTGGCTGCGTCAAATTTTGTTGCATTATCTAACAATGGCGAGTTATTAACCCTATCAGTTAATGGCTTCCATAACTTTTTTACTCAAATAGATGATAATGCAAACTATACAGTGGCAATTGAAACACAACCAACCACCCCTAATCAAGTATGTAGTTTATCGGGTGCCATAACAGGCGTTATTGATGGAGCAAATGTTACAGATATTGATGTTGAATGTGTAACTAATAGCTACCTTATTGGTGGCACAGTCACAGGTTTATTGGAGGGCAATTACTTTGTGCTGCAAAATAATGGTGATGATGATTTAACCATCCTAGAAAATGGTCTTTTTGTTTTTGACACGCCTTTATTGGATGAGCAAGAATACAATGTCACGCTGGATTTAGAACCCATTAATCCGATTCAGCCTTGTACATTATCCAATGAAAATTCATTTTTAGCAGGAGAAGACGTGATTGATGTTAATGTTGATTGTTTAATTGGAACAGATTTAATTTACCAAAGTGGCTTTGAGGAATTGACAACAGATTTTTAAATCAGATATTTTGCAACAAAGACAATCATATAAATAGGAAAAATACATGAAACCATTATTAATAAAAATCATCATATTGACTTGTTTTGTATCACAAGTTAAGGCAGAAGTTCCTAAAGTTGAGAAAGATGCGTTGGTTGCATTTTATAACTCTACTAATGGTGCTTCTTGGACGAATCAAAATAATAATTGGTTGACTGGTGATCCTTGTCTGAACAACTGGGAAGGAATAACTTGTAATCAAACAAATGATTCAGTTATTCAAATCTTTTTTGGAAGTAATAATATCAATGGGCCTTTGCCTGCTGAAATTGGAGATTTATCAAATTTAGAATTAATAGAAATTAATTTCAACCAACTCTCTGGAACGATTCCATCTGAAATTGGTAACCTTTCAAACTTAAAAGATTTGAGATTGGTTGATAATCAATTATCTGGCAGTATTCCTTCGAGCATAGGCAATTTATCTGATTTACAAATTCTACTATTAGCGAGAAATGAATTAACAGGACCAATTCCGAGTTCCATAGGCAACTTATCAAATATTCTAATTTTACAGCTTTATACAAATCAATTAGAAGGTGCCATTCCTGCTGAATTAGGTAACTTATCTAATGCGATTGAAATCCTTTTGGATTTTAATCAATTATCAGGAGATATTCCTTCAGAACTGGGAGGACTCTCATCAATTAATAATTTGTTTTTAAGAGACAATCAACTCACCGGGCAGATTCCAATAGAATTATTTGAGCTAGATGAATTGCGTAATTTTTATATTGAAAACAATCAATTAGAAGGCAATGTTCCACAAGAAATAGGTTCGGCAACACAACTAGAGCAATTTCAAATTCATGGTAATAAGTTTTCTGGAATGGTTCCCAGTTCATTCACTAATTTGAACAATTTGAATCTACTAAATATGGATTATAATGCGCTCTATTCAAATGATAGTGGTGTCAATAATTTCATAGATTCCCGATGTTTTTGTGATTGGCAAGTGACACAAACAATTGCTCCAACGAATGTTAATATAGTCTCTGTCACTGATGATACAGTAACTTTAAATTGGGACATTGTTGCAAATACCAATGAGCCAGGAAGATACAGGGTTTTATTCAGTACATCTTCTACTGGCCCGTATATTTTAGGCGGCAATACCAGTAGTAAAAATGAAAACAGTTTAACAATTAATGGACTCAATTCAAGTACAGAATATTATTTTGTTGTTCAAACTCAAACTGATTCAAATATGAATAATAGCAATCTAGTTTTGAGTGATTTTAGCCAAGAAGTCACTGCAACTACACTTATTGGAGATGTTTCTTCTGCAGAAAAACAAGCTCTTGTGGCTTTGTATAATTTAACAGATGGTAAAAATTGGATTAATGGTGATAATTGGTTAGTTGGGGATCCTTGTATGAATAACTGGAATGGCATTAGTTGCATGGGAGATAAAGTCACGGCAATTAATTTATCATCTAATAATTTAGCTGGTCAGTTGCCAATTGATTTAGGAAATTTAACAAATTTAAATAGCCTCAATGCTTCTAATAATAGTATCGATGGAGTTATTCCGACATCAGTTGGAAATTTACTTCTACTCGATAGATTAGATATCAGTCAAAACCAAATTGCTGGAAATTTACCAGTTGAATTGGGGCAATTAAGCAATTTAACAAATTTAAACCTTTCTTTTAATTCGCTTGATGGCATGCTGCCTTCTGAAATAGGTCATTTAACTCAACTCACTCAGCTAAATTTAGCCAATAATAATTTAACAGGATCAATACCAGTTGAATTTGGACAATTAATTAACCTTGAGTTTTTATTTCTTAATACTAATCAATTATCCGATTCAATTCCTATAAATATTGCTAATTTAACTCAGCTTAAATCCCTTTGGTTAGCTGAAAATCAATTATCAGGACCAATCCCTTCAGAAATTGGATTGCTCGTTGATTTATTTGAGGTTGTATTGTTTGATAACCAATTTACTGGTTCAATTCCAACAGAATTTTCCAATTTAGTTCAATTAAATACTTTAGACTTATTTGAGAATAATCTAACAGGAGATATTCCGTTATTTCTGAGTCAATTGAGCAATTTGCAATACTTAAATTTGAGCTCAAATCAGTTAAGTGGGAATATTCCAGTTGAATTATCGATGTTAACCAGTTTACTAAGTTTACAATTATCTAACAATAAACTAGAAGGAAATATCCCTCCTGAAATCAGTTTATTGCCGATTATAGAAATTATTGACTTATCATCGAATCAATTAGTTGGAGAAATTCCTGATTCACTTTCAATAATGACAAGTTTAATTCAGATGAATGTTTTAGATAATGCCTTATATACATTTAATCAAATGACTGAAGATTATATTAATGATTTATGTCTATGCGATTGGACTAATAACCAAACTTTGGTGGCAGAAAATTTAAACATTGATGGAGCAAGTATAGACAGTATTACACTCAGTTGGGATTATCAGACTATTTATAGCCAAAGATTAGGAGGATATCGAATACTTATGTCAACCGATGTCAATGGCCCGTTTAATTTAATACATGAAACCATAAATAAAACGGTAACATCTTATACCGTTGGAAATTTACAACCAAATTTAGAATATTTTTTTAAAATGCAAACTTTCGCCTCTCCTTATTTAGGGAACCAAAATAAAGTCATTAGCACAGACAGTCAAGCTGTTAACGGCATCACTCCAATAACATCTGATATGGCGGATTTAATTGTAGAAGTCAATCAAGAAACAGACAATATTTTATTCACAAAGTCCACAGATGGAATATTCGATACACATATAAGTTATAAGATTATTATTGGAAACAATGGTCCTGATGATGTATTAAATGCAAGATTTAGACATGTTTTCCCTGCTGGTATAAATAATGTAACGTGGTCATGTACAAATGCAAATGGCGGTGCCCTGTGTCCAGATTCAATCATACGCACTGAGAACGTTGATTTATTATTAGATTTACCCATTAACTCTCGCATCGAATTTACCTTCAATGCTAACAGAAATGAACCAGGTTCTGGAAGTTTGATAATCGTTCCAACCCTTTCGCCTCCCAATGGCGTAAGTGATCCTGATTTAGAATCAAACTCTGAGGATTTAAATTTTGATATATTGTTTAAAGATAGTTTTGATAATTAAAACTCTCTATCATAATAATTTAATTGATAGATCATTAACAATGTTTGAGGTTTTTGAATAGTTCATATAGATCTTATTATGGATATCAATATATTAGCTCATCTTCAATATGGAGGTATAATATAAAATTCACAAATTGAAATTTCTTAGGCCAATGAAAAATATCATTACTAATGTGTTGTTTATCCTTTTATTAATATCCTGTTCGGAGTCAGGTTTAAAAAACAATCCAAGTACCAAAGATTCCATAAATGATATTCAAAAATTGATTAACAGTGTCCCATTAGAAAAAATTTGGTATCTTAAAGTTGGAGGTGAAGGTGATGGAAAGAGTGCCGAAAATCCATTGGGTTCGACAAAAATATTAGCCAATAAAAGTCAAATAGGAGACACGATTGTTTTAATCTCAAGTGGGGATATGTTTGATGGTGGGATCAAACTAAAAGAGGGTCAAAGACTATTTGGATTGTCAAAATCAGGCAACAAACCTGTTATTACAAATTCTAACCTCACTCAAAATTTAGGATGTGAGATACTATTGGCCAACAATAATCACGTACAAAATATCAAAATTGCGAAGACCGTTGCCAGTGGTATTTTTAGCTTAAACAGTACAAAGATTCGAATAGATGATGTTGAAGTGAGCAAT
>JBGCFT010000090.1:0-6700 GCA_045107085.1 Marinicellaceae bacterium
ATATGCAGACATGAACAATGATAATATACCTGATATTAATATTGGAAGGTTTCCAGTCAGAACGGTCTCTGAGTTATCTAACTTGGTTCAAAAGATAAATGATTATACCAATAAATCCTATGCATTGACCTCAGTATTTGCAGCTGATAATTTTGATTCATCTACTGGTTATTCATTTCAAAATGATGCAGAATTTTTAATTGATACTCTGCCTCAAAATTGGAAAGATAACATGGGACCTAACAGTAAAGCATTTATTGATGAAGATGGATTAAATGGAGCCAAGTCTAAAATTACCAATAGCATCAATCAAGGAGTAGCCCTGACCAGTTTTATAGGGCATTCGGGTCCAAGAGACTGGAGTTTTTCACGCGTGTTTAGTGCCAGTGATGCGCTATTATTGGCCAACTTGGAATCACCGACCTTGGTGACTCAATGGGGCTGTTGGAATACTTACTTTGTTTCTCCTGAGGAAGACACCATGGCTCATGCCTTTATGCTCAATCAAAATGGAGGAGCAGCATCGGTATTGGGTGCCAGTACCTTAACAAAGGCAGAGCACGAAAAAGACCTGGCCCAGTTGGTGTTAACTTATTTGACTCATGATCAAATGACATTGGGTGATGCTGTCACTCTTGCTAAACAATCTTATGCAATAACTAATCCTGATGCACTTGATGTGATATTAGGCTGGAATATTTTAGGAGATCCTGGATTGAAATTATAATTTCAACCTGATTGTGAATTAAAAAATCCGTATGACTCAATTTTATAAGTTATACGGATTTTTTTTAACGATTATTCCTCAATTTTAAACTGGATGACTTGAGTCGCAACTTGTTGCATGGCTTTTCCATCAACAACCAAGGGTTTAAATTTAGATTTGTAAATGGACCTAATGGTTGCTTGATCAAAGATTCTTTTGGGTTGTGAGTCAATTACCTTAACATCATCAACCTCACCAAATTTGTTCACTGTGAATTCAACTTTAACCCAGCCTTCAGTTCCTAAACGAGAGGCTATATGAGGATAAATTGGTTGAATACAAACTATGCACATTGCGTCACCATTTTTTGAAACATCTCCATTGGGTCCATTAGCTGGCATTGTGGGTAAAGCGACTGAAGGGAGATTAAATTTGGCATTTTTATTTGTGCCTTGTGGAATTAATCCTGGCCTTTCTTTGGGGGTTTTAAGGATATCTAATTTAGGTGTTTCTGGTTGTTGCTTTACCGTTTTCTTTTCTGGCATTTTCTTTTCTGGTTTAATTACTTTCTTAGTTTCTTCAATCTTTTCAATCATATTAAATTCTGCCAATTCAAAATCGACGTAACTATAATGGTGAGTATTTGTTATTAAGTGTGACATGCCCAAAAATAGCAATAATGATATGGCAATAGCGGCAAAAAAGGATGCTGAATATCTCATAGTTTCTCTCTCTATTTGAATTATATGTATAAATTGTGACACAAGCTAGAAAGAAAAAGTTCATAATATATTTAATTCATACGTTTGTTTGATATAATATCGTTTCAAAATTAATCGACAAAGAGATATATAAAATGCCAATGATTCCAGCACCTATTAAAGACATACAGTTTTTATCAGAACAACTTTTTGAACTTGAAGCCCATTATCAAAATTTTCCTCAATACAGTGATATGGACGCTGAAACCTTTGAAACAGTTTTAGATGAAGCTTCAAAATTTTTATTTGAATATGCAGCGCCATTAAATCGCAATTCAGATGAACAAGGCTGTCGTATTGAAGAGGGTCACGTCAAAACCCCAGACGGATTTGTTGAATTGTACAAAAATTATTGTGAAAGTGGATGGAGTTCACTTGACGGAAGCCCTGATTATGATGGACAAGGACTTCCATATTGGTTACAAGTCATAATGGGAGAGTTAAATAGCTATTACTGTCCTGGTTGGTCAAATTATTCTGGATTAACTCATGGTGTAAGAGAATTAATAGAGCACCATGGCAGTGATGAACAAAAAGCCCAATTTTTACCTAACTTAACAACAGGTAAATGGGCAGGAACGATGTGTTTAACAGAACCACATTGTGGAACTGATTTAGGATTATTAACAACCGCAGCAAAACCTATCGGTGATGACCTTTATGAGATAAGTGGTACAAAGATATTTATCACATCGGGTGATCATGATCTAACTGAAAATATCATACACATGGTGTTAGCACGTTTACCAGATGCTCCAAAAGGTACAAAAGGCATTTCATTATTTATTATTCCAAAAGTTTTTAATGACGAAAGAAATAACGCCTGGCCAGCTAGTATAGAACACAAAATGGGATTGCATGGATCCTCTACTTGTGTAATGAACTTTGATTCAGCAAAGGGCTACTTAATTGGAAAAGCCAATAAAGGCTTAAATATTATGTTTGATATGATGAATGGTGCACGTTTGAATACTGGTATTCAAGGCGTTTCAGTTTCGTCTGCCGCTTATCTTGGTTCTTTAGAATATGCCAAAGATAGATTACAGATGCGTTCATTAACAGGCACCAAGTTTCCAAAAAAAGCAGCTGATCCAATCATTGTCCACCCTGATGTTAGAAAAATGTTATTGACTCAAAAAGCCCTCTCTGAAGGTTGTCGTGCTTTGTCCTATTTTACTACTCAAAAAATTGAAATTTCAAAATATGCTGAAGATGCTGAAGTCAGAAAACAAGCTGATGACATGGTTGCCTTGTTAACTCCAATTGTTAAAGGTTTCATAACTGAAGTGACGTTAGAGGTGACAAATTATGGTATACAGGTTTATGGTGGACATGGTTATATAGCAGAACATGGAATGGAACAGTTACACCGAGATGCTAAAATCTTTACCTTGTATGAAGGAACAACGGGTATTCAAGCCTTAGATTTGTTGGGCAGAAAAATAATGCAGTTTAATAAAGGCAGCTTGAGTCCATTATCTGATGAAATAAAGACTTGGATTCAAGAAAATCCTGACAATCCCTATGCTGATGACTTACAAAAATATATGCAAAAGTGGGAAGGTCTCATTCAAGAGCTTTTGAAGAAATCTATGGCAAATATGGATGAAATGGGTGCAGCATCAGTCGACTTTTTGATGTTTTCTGGTTATGTATTGCTGGCCTACTTCTGGGCTCAATCTTATCAATCCGCAGAAAAGGGTGGAAGATTTGGACAATCGTTTTATAATGGTAAAATGAAAACATGTGAATTTTACTTTAAACGCATATTACCCAGAGCTGATACTTATGTTGAAACCATACAAAGTGGCTCTGATAATTTAATGCAAATCCATGATGATGAATTTTAATGAAACATAGTATCATTATATTATTGTTGGTTTTATTGTTATCCTGCTCTGAATCTGAGCAGGATAATAGTGTTGATGTTGATAAGCCCATAACAAAAACTGAAACTAAACCCACAAAAAATCTTGAAGGCTATCAAGAGGCGTTAAAAAAAGCCAAAGACTTGGAGAAAGATGTTTTAAAGGCAGCTGAAAAACAAAAAAAAATAATTGATGACTTAGATGGCTAATTATAAATTACAGTTGGTTAATTTTAGTCATTGGATAATCATCGCATTGATTCTATTTTTATGGGTTCAATTTGCACTATTTAGAGACAGTACTGAAGATTTCGATACCAGACAAACTTCAAATCCGATGCAAATCAATCAAGTCAATGTTGCGAATAACTCGATTGCAAACTTCCATATTTTTGGTACAGCAGAAAAACTGTATGACATACCACTCACTCAAGCTCAAACATCATTAAAGCTAACTTTAAATGGCACCATGAATCAATCTGATTCAAGCTCTGGTTTGGCCTATATCAGTAATGTTCAAGGTGAGCAGAATAAATTTAAAGTAGGTGACAAAGTATTTGATAATGCGACTTTAGTTGAAATACATAAAACCCATGTTATTTTGGACAACAGAGGCAAAAGAGAAAAATTATCTTTACCAGAAAAACTTGCCAACACAAATCAGAACAACAATACCAGAAACTCTGGAAACAAAGCAGCCATTTCTAAACACCTCAATGGTGGCAATCAAAATTGGCAAGAGCTAATGGATAAACACAGGCTGGATCCTAATAATATTTCAAATATAGTCAATAATGTTAACCTAGTAACAGACCAAGTTGGCACAATTAAAGGAATTCGGGTTTCAAATTTATCCGCTGGTGCAATTGATTTGGGCAAAGTAGGCCTCAAAAAATCAGATATCATTACGGCAGTTAATGGCAATAAAGTTTCAGGAAAAAACCTTTTTGAAATTGGTAAAACAATTCAGGATAATCCCAATACCGTTGTTACTATTCAAAGAAACGGTAAAGTTCATAATATTCAAATCAACATTAATGATCTCAATCAATAATTAATTGTATTGATTACTCCACTTTTTAGCGAAAGCCATACTGGGTTTTTCAACCCATCTATAAATAAAGCCACATAAAAAAACAGTCAATATAATATTCAAAAGTAAATAACTGAATAAATTAATTTGAGTCAGTGCTGAAGGTAAAAATTTATTACAAAAATCTAAAAAAGCGCTAAAAACTATGGGGTGAAATAAATACAAAGAATAACTAATGGTGCCTAACCATACCATAAATCTATTGGTGATTTTTATATACCCAGTCAAAACAATAAAAGTAACTAACCCTAAAATATTAGCTAAGCCAAATTGAATAGATTTAAATTCTGAAAAATACAGGCCTTTAAACAAAGAAGCCAAAGGCATAAAAAACACAGCCAAAGTTAGCAAAAGAAATAAAATTTTCAAAGAAATTTGAAAATTTACAATCCTTATTTTACACAGCGGTTTATCATATAAATGCCGGTACAATCCTCCCCAAAACATAATAGATAAATGATAAGGCATGACATTTAATCCGGTGTGGTTTGGTGCTGTAAAATTAATCAGTACCAACAATATAAAAACGATTAAAAAAAATAAAGAAGCCAAACAAATAAAAATTGGACTCTGCGAAAAACCCATTACAAATATCAGGACACCAAGAACATAAAATATCAACTCAGTTTCTAATGTCCAATAAACGCCAATCATCACCTCTTTGTCAAACATCAAAGGCAGCATCGAAATGTTAGCAAACAATGTAGATAATGATGGAAATTGGTGATGAATAAATACAATAGATAAAACAAGTGATAGCCAAAACGCTGGATATAACCGAAAAAATCTCTTAATAAGAAAAGGTTTGAGGGCTTTAATACTCTTTAATAGAACAAAGCCACTGATAGCAAAAAAAATCACTACTCCAATTCTACCCGTATTAATGTACCAAGCAACATCATAAATTAATGCATGATTTTGATCAGATAATTTAATAAATGACTCGCTCACATGCAACAAAATCACCAATAAAGCGGCAATTCCTCTTAAGGAATCAACATGTTTTAAACGCATATTTGGGTTTAACTGTGACTGATGAAGTTGTTGTGACATATATTTGAATATTGATATACTGAATAAGCATATCATATCCTAAAATTTAATTCTTAAATGAATTAATTCTGGCAAGTTATTGCCTGTTATTATTGAACTGCTGAAAATTGTTAAAGCAATGTCTTTGATTTTGAGTTAAAATCTGATGATACTCAATAAAACACACACTTCTCAATGATGAAACCAATTTATAAATTAATTCTTGTTACATTACTTCTCACAAACATCTGTCAAGCGCAATCTGAAGATGAACTTTTTAGCTTAAATCTTAAAGATGCTGATATTCGCTTGTTAATTGAAACGGTTTCAGATATTACTAAGAAAAATTTTGTAGTTGATCCTGACATTCAAGGAAAAATAACGGTCATATCAGGGCACGAAGTCCCTAAAGATGAAATTTATAATATCTTTTTATCAATCCTGAGTGTCAAAGGTCTGGCTGCAGTGAAAGATGGCAATAGCATTAAAATTGTTCCAGAAAATCAAGCTGGTGGAATTGTTGGTGAATTTAGCGTAACCCATGACAGCGATTTTGTGACACGTATTATTCCGATAAAATACGTAGCTGCAGCAGAAATAAAGACGCTTTTGTCAGGAATTAACAAAAGTGCCAAAATAATTGAACACAAAGACAGTAACTTATTGATCATCTCAGATCGTGCAAAAAATGTTGAACGAATGATTGGTATTATTAATCGAATAGATAAAAAATCTGACTCTAGCATAGAGATGGTTTCATTAAAACATGCCAATGCGCAAGAAGTTGCTCAAACCGTTGAATCATTATTAGATACCGGTTCAACAACATTGGGTGAAAAAACTAAAATAGTAGCCGATGAACGCACAAACTCAGTGATTGTGAATGCATCGCCATCTTTAAAAATGAGAGTTATGGCTTTGATTGCTCAATTAGATGAACCCTTAGCAACAAACTCTCAATCTCAAGTAGTCAAATTAAAATATTCAAAAGCTGAATCATTGGTTGATATCTTGCAAAATTTAGCCAATAAGTCACAATCATCCTCAGATGGCGAGGCCACTTCAACTGACAGTAAAACCAGTATACAAGCACACAAAGAAACCAATTCTTTAGTGATTAATGCTTCTCCTACAGTGTTAAATAATTTGCTTAGTGCAATAGAACAGTTAGATATTAAGAGACCACAAATTCTGGTTGAAGCGATAATTGCCGAACTCACCATTGACCATTCCAAAGAAGC
>JBGCFT010000091.1:0-10571 GCA_045107085.1 Marinicellaceae bacterium
ATTAGCCACGTTACTAAATTATCAGCCCTTGCATAAAATTGAGCATCATCTTGGTTTTCATCACCTAAACGCTCAAGGTAGCGGTGCATATCGGTAATGGCCTCATTATATTGACCCTCGGTTCTTGGTAATATCCATGAATTGTTATCAAAGTGGAACTTTGGATCGGATTCTTTTAAATCTTCGTCTTCTAAAGATTGACTTTGGGAGCGACTGAAATCATTTCTTAACGTACGCGCTAAATCCCTTACCTGAACTAATACACCGTATTCCCAATTCGGCATATTGTCCATTAATATACCTGGAGGTAATTTATCGTTAGTTAGGTATCCACCGGGTTTGTTTAGTAAGACATCTGCGACTTCTAACAGGGTTGCTGTGGTCGTAAATCCAGTAACAATTCGGTGTCCATGTATATCAGCACGTTTAGCCGTCACTTTTTCAACATCAAATAATTTCGGTTTTTGGTCAAAATAAAACATCAAAATAAGCGTGGTTAAAACAAATAAAACCATCAACCATTTTAGGATTTTTAATTTACTTCTTTTCTGTGTTGATTTGTTTACAGGGTAGCGTTTATCTGTCATGATTTAGGTCTCTATAAAGTTAAAGTTATTCTAACAAATCCTTATATTTTTATCATGTGCCAATAGTTATAATGTTAAATAAATACACACTAGCTTCGTATAAAAATATATTTTCTGTGGCAATTCCAATGATTTTATCAGCCATTAGCATTCCTATGCTAGGAATTGTTGATACAGCCATTTTAGGACACTTAGATGACCCAGTTTATTTGGCATCAATTAACATTGGCGCAACAATTTTCAATATAATATTTTGGGGGTTTGGCTTTTTAAAAATGAGTACAACTGGCTTAGTTTCTCAAGCTTATGGAGCCAATTCTCAAAACAAAATTAACCAACAAGTAACTCAGGCATTAACTATTGCATTATTCATTGCAATGATTTTGTTGTTGTTTCAACAGTGGATTGGCACTTTGGCCTTATATCTCACTGCTGAAGGCGGTATAGCTGCTCAAATGGCTCGAGAATATTATAATATTAGAATACTCTCTGCTCCAGCGACTTTAGTTATTTATGTGTTTTTCGGTTATTTTTTGGCGATTCAAAAAACCAAAATTGTGCTGATAATCATGCTTGTGAATCAAGTAGGAAATATGGTTTTAGATTATATCTTTGTTATGGAATATGGCTGGGGTATTTCTGGAGTAGCTTGGGGTTCAGTATTATCAGAATATGCTGCAGTATTGATAGGCATTGGATTTTTGTTGAAGTCTAACTATACTTTTCCTCAGTTAATGCAATTGAAAAAATGGCTATTAAACAGTTCTGAATTGAAAAGGTTTTTTGTACTGAATCGAGATATTTTTATTAGAACTTTGTGTTTAATGGTTGTATTTGCCATGATGACCAAAGGCAGCGCAGGTTTGGGCCAGTTGGCTTTGGCTGCAAATGCTGTGTTATTGAATTTTTTCTATCTTATGTCATATGGTTTAGACGGTTTTGCACATGCAGTAGAATCTTTGTGTGGAAAAGCTTATGGTGCCAAAGATGAGGATTCATTGAAAACGACTTTGAGGCATGTGTTTATCATTTGTTTTTTTATCGCACTGGTTTTTAGTCTAATATATGTATTCTTAGGACATGAAATTGTGAGCTTGTTAACATCTCTTGAAGAAGTTCAAAGCTTTGCTTCCGATTATTTGCTATGGCTTGTTATAATACCTATAGTCTCTATGCCAAGTTTTGTCTATGATGGACTGTTTGTGGCCACTACAGAAGCTAAAATTATGCGAAATTCTATGGTGATGGCAACAGTTTTTTGTTATATTCCTTTTTGGTATATTTTCAAGGGTTTAGGAAACCATGGATTGTGGTTGGCATTTTTGAGCTTTTTTCTTGTGAGAAGCATTGTCGTACATATTTATTATGTTAAGTGGATTAAAAATTGGACATTAGTATTAAACAAACAAAATTAAGAAACATCGCAAAAATTAAGAAATTAACTATTGTGGTGCTGATTTTTCTTTGTGTCTTTGATTTGTTCGCTTATGACATTAATAGACCAAAAATAGGACTGGTCTTATCAGGAGGTGGAGCCAGGGGTTTGGCTCATATAGGTGTACTAAGAGAGCTTGAGGCTAAAAAAATTCCAATAGATTATATAGCTGGCACATCAATGGGAAGTATTGTTGGTGGATTGTATGCAACTGGCATGAGCACAGATGACCTTGAGTGGATCGTCAGATCAATAGATTGGGATCGAGTCATGCGCCCAACAACAGATAGAAAAAAGCAAGAGTACAGTGCTAAGCAAGCAGACAAAGATTATTTTGTCGATTTAGAATTGGGTCTATCAAAAGAAGGGCCAAAGACAGGCAAAGGTTTTGCAGGAGGCCAACAACTAATGCTTGAATTACAACGCATTGTTGGTTCAATAAAAGAACAAAATTTTGATGATTTTCCTATTCCTTTTCGCGCCGTTGCCACTGACCTTAATGCAGCAGAACCTTATGCAATTGGATATGGAGATTTAGCTATGGCCATGCGTGCTTCAATGGCTGTTCCTTTGGTTTTTGGCCCAGTAGAACACCACGGCAGATTTCTAGTAGATGGCGGTATTCTTAACAATTTACCTGTGGATGTTGCTAAACAAATGGGTGCTGACATTATAATTGCTGTAAATATTTCTTCGCCTTTAGCTAAAGTAGATGAAAACTCTTCACTGATTTCCGTGTCCTATCAAAGTGTGGATGTTGCCTTGGTTCAAAACACTATTCAATCCTTGGGTTTAGCTGATATTGTCATTGCTCCAGATTTAGAAGGCTTGGGGGCAGCTGATTTTGAAAAATTCAAAGATATCATTGCGGCAGGTGTCAAAGGAGTAGAGACCAAATCTTTGGTTTTAGACCATTTATCTTTATCAGAAAAAGATTACCTGACTATGATTGACTCAAGGAACTTAATGATCCAGGCAATTCCAAAAGCCATTGATTTTATTAGTTTTAAGGGCAACAAAAGAACTTCAATAGAACGTCTACAAAAAAAGACAGAATATATCATTGGTAAACCATTTGTCACATCTGAAATTCAAGACTTATCTGAAGAATTAGCCATAGAAAATGATATATTGACTGTTACTTATAAAGTTGTAACGAATGATAAAAATCAACAAGGAATCGAATTTAATGTAGAGGAAAAAAGTTGGGGCCCTGATTATCTAAAATTTGGTTTGAAAGTTGCTGATGATTTTGATTCGAATACGCGTATATCTCTTTTAGCAAGACATCACAGATATAACATTAATCGTAAGGGTGGTGAATGGATCAATGACATCAGTGTTGGTAGTGTTCTTCAATGGAAATCTGAACTTAATCAACCCTTGGACTTTATTGATAAATACTTTGCCAGTGCTAATATTTTGTTATCAAAAGACTCAAGACGTTTTTATGGCAATATTTTCAATCCATCTCAGTCAGGACAAGCCAATGATGATGAGTTTGATATTCAGCCAACGGGTGAATATGACATAAAAGATTATAATTTTGGCATCGATCTAGGTATGAATATTACTGAAAACAGTGAGTTCAGAGCTGGGCTATGGTTTATGGATCAAAATGTTGTGGCTGTGATTAATGATTCTGTATTTGATACAGCCATAAATAGATCAACTGGAATTCGATTTAAATATGGTCTTGATACTTTAGAAAAGGCCATTTACTCAAGATCAGGTATTGATTTGAAAACAGAGTTGGGTTTCTTTGATGATGTGCAATGGTTTAATTTTGATATTTTTCAGAGATTTCCAATATCCGATAATACGGCCATTCATTTGGGCTTTCAAGGCGATTTTGTACATAATGCTGAAGAGGGAGAAGTATTATTTGCCTATGGTGGTTTAGAAAATTTTGCAGGCTACCCTGAACATTCACTCTTGGGATTGAATGGAATAGTCATGGAGTTAGGTGCATTTACTGAACTTGATAAAATCAAATTGCCAATTTTTGGATCACCAAAATTCATCGTCAAAGGTCATTTAGGAAATGTTTGGCAGGATCACATAGAATTTGAAAATATGCTGTATGGATATTCTGCTGGTTTATCTGTAGATGTAGCCAATACTGTTTTGTATCTGGGCAGTGGTTACACCGATGGAGGAAACTTTAGGTTTTATTTAAGATTAGGAACTGGATTCTGATTTAATGTTAGATTTAACTCTCTACCCAAAAGCATTACAACTTTTAATGCAAACTGATGGGACGGTTACAGAATTAATTAAGTTACTATCTGATGAAAGCATTGGTGTAAAAAAAATATCTGAAAATATGATTGAGGCTGATCAAAAAATTTTATTTAGGCGCATATTTTTACAAGGAGAGGTAAGTCAAAAAAACTGGATGTATGCTGAGTCTAAAGTATATTTAGAAAATTTACCTGAAAAATTTGTGAAAGATTTAATTGAAAAAACCATTCCAATAGGCACTTTATGGCTCAATTATAGGATGGAAACCTTTAAACAATTAATCGATCAATTCGAAGAAGTGGCTCAAGACAGAGATCATTTGGGATTTCCTAAAGGAACAAAATTGTTGAGTAGAATCTACCAAGTTTATAACCAAAATAATCTAATTATGGAAATAACTGAAAAATTTCCCATCAAAAATTACAGTCAATTAATGGTTTAGAATACTGAATACGTTAATATGATCGATTTTCTAGATTAACACAAGTTGTTGTTCAAACTCACATGCATAAATAATGCACTGTTAGTTTGAACAAACTTTAGTTTTTTGAGAGTTACAATAAGGCTTTTAAATCTGTAAGTACTTCTTGAGAGTGCGTGTCTGAATTAACTTTTTCATAGAATTTTTCAATTTTCCCTTCAGGATTAATTAAAAAAGTTTGTCTTTTTGCATAATTCATCAAGGGAAGATTTTTAACGACTCCATAAGCATTGGCCATGACTTTGTCTTTATCGGCTAAAAGCGTAAATTGGATATCGTATTTGTCTGCAAAATTTTTGTGAGACTCAACATCATCTAACGAAGCACCCACAATTGTTGCTCCCAATTTATTGAACTTATCATAATCTTTAGCGAAGTTAAGGGCTTCTGTTGTGCAGCCAGGTGTATCATCCTTTGGGTAAAAATAAAGAACTAACCACTTGCCTTTGTAATCATTAAGGTTATGAAATACACCATTTTGATCAGGTAAATCAAAATAAGGGGCCTCTTGTCCTACCCATGATTGTTTAGCCGTTAAGTTAAAACTGAGCATTAGAAAAGATATTAATAAGATTTTTTTCATTTTAAATTATTCCATAAATGTGTGTAAGATAAGGCCAGTCGATGCGCCAATTGTTCATTTGTACTAAAACCATAATGACCACCTTCGATATTTTCATAGTAATCAACTAGGTTTCCATATTCTATCATTTTTGCAGCCATTTTTCGAGCATGACCGGGGTGAACCCTATCATCTTGTGTAGAAGTATAGAAAAATATAGATGGATATTTGCGATCTTTAACAAGGTTTTGATAAGGAGAGTAGGTTTTTATATAGTTCCACATATCAGGATCATCTGGGTTGCCATATTCACCCATCCAACTAGCACCAGCTAATAATTTATTGTATCTTTTCATGTCGATTAAAGGTGCTCCGCAAATCACTGCACTGTAGAGGTCAGGGTTACGAGTCATTGTAGCAGTGACCAATAAACCTCCATTAGAACGTCCTTCAATACCTAGATGCTTAGCCGAAGTGATTTTTCGTTTAAACAAATCTCTGGCTACAGCTTCAAAATCTTCAAATGATTTGTGGCGATTTTTTAACAAAGCAGCTGCGTGCCATGCAGGTCCATATTCACCTCCTCCACGTATATTTGCCAATACAAAGACTCCACCTCTTTCTAACCACATTTTTCCATAAGCACCCGATAAAGATTCATAAGATCCTGAATAAGATGGAGTTAAGGAGTTTCTGAATCCGCCGTATGAAAAAATATGGGTTGGATTTTTTCCATTAAATTGAGTATTTTTGTGCATCACGACAAAGTAGGGGACTTTTGTACCATCATTTGATTGAGTAAAATACTGTTCAGTTTTAAATTGTGAACCATCAAAACTTTCATCTTGTTGTTTGATGAGTTTTGGTTTTAAAGTCTGCATATTGACATGATACAAACTAGGAGGTGTGACGAATGATTCATATTCTACAAAAAAATCACCACTTTCATCATCAATGCTACCAACAGTGAGCGCACCATTTTCTGGAAATTTGATTTCTTGTTTATTCCACGTTCCGTCTTGTCGTTTGCTTAATAGTTGTAATTTGGCTTTAACATCCTCTAGTAAGGTGATCAATAAACCATGTTTTGTGGTATTAATATTTTCAATAATGGTTTTGCTATTGGGTTTTATTATGCTTTCAATGCTGCCTTTTTCACCTTGAAGTAACGCTATGTCAATTAATAAAACTTCACCTTGAATATATGTATTGTCATTGAAATGCCAATCTTCTTTTAACGAGACAACCATTTTACTTTGGTACAGACCAGCTACACTTGCGGTTTTAGGCAGGTTCAATTCAACTAATTTATTTTTTTTCAGTTGATACTTATTACTTGCCCAGAAACTGGTTGCTTCAGTAATGATATCTAAGGTCATTCCATCATTTTCAATTCTATTAGCTCTGGCAGACATTGAGTTTTTGTCTGCAGAATAAATTGTAGTGGCATCTTCAATGGGGGTTCCTCTTTGCCATTTTTTGATGACTCTGGGATAGCCTGAATCTGTCATAGAATCCTTTCCAAAATCAGTTCCAACATACAATGTATCTTTATCAACCCATGTCACTTGAGATTTAGCCAAAGGCAATTCAAATCCATTATTAACCCACTTCAATGTGTTTAAATCAAATTCTCTAATTTCGGCAGCATCACCTCCGCTAGGTGATAAAAATACCATACAATCAGTGCCTTCAGGAGGTAAACAATTCATGCCATGATAATCATAATTTTTGTTTTTATCGGCTGAGTATTTATCCATATCTAAAACAGTTTGCCATTTTGGATTGTTTTTTTGTATCTCATCCATTGTGGTTCTGCGATAAATGCCTCTGGGATGATTGCTATCTTTCCAAAAGTTATACAACCATTTTCCCTTCTGAGACAAAGATGGCAATCTACTTTTGCCATTTAAAACAGTCAGAGCTTGTGAATATAATTCTTTATAAAGTTTTGTTGATGCTAACTTATCATGAGTTTTTTGATTGGTGTCTTTAACCCATTGCATGGATTTTTTAGATGCTACTTCTTCCAACCAGATGTATTTGTCATCAGCCATTGCAGTGAATACAAAACTTACCGACACAGTTAATAGAATAATTAGTTTTAAAATCATTTATTTTCTCAAGTTAATGGTGATTGAATTTAAGACATGTTTTTTAGCACGAATAAAACACCAGCTATGGTTGTTAATCCGACTAATAAAGTCATCCACCACAGATTTTTCTTGATGAAGTTACTCGGTGGATTTTTTTTGTTTTTATCATCTACCAAATATTCTTCAGATAATTGAATATTTCTTGGATGTGATGGACTGTATTTTGAGAACGATGAGGAACCTGGAGATTCTACACAATATTTGGAATCGCCAGTGGTTATGAAATCCCCATTTTTTAGTTCTACATAATTGGCTTTGTTTCCATTGATATACAAATGGGTATTTTTCTTGCATAACAAAGTCAGCGTGTTTTCAACAAATGAAACACTAAATGGAATATCATTTTCAGTGACAGGTTTATGCGTAAAACTATTTTGATCACCTACTATGGTCAATTCTCCATAATCTTGTGCGTTAAAACTTCTTAATCCAGATACTGATGTTATTAATTGTTGTTCTGGACTGATGTCTTTGTTGATTTTGAAAGGGATTTTACACAGTTTTGGTAATCTGTTTTCGTTTATTAGTTTCAATGATTGATTATTGAAAGTAATCACATCACCAGGATGAAGAATCGACATTTTTTTTATCGGATGGTTATTAACGAAGATTTCAATTTCATTAAATACCTCAATGATGCATGCCGCTTTATCTTGAATAATCGAAATCAATTTGTTGACAGCAAAATCATCAATATCGAAAACATAATCGCAAGACTCATCCGTGCCAAATATAACATGCCCAATTGCTGGCAATTGGATTGAATCTTTGTTATTAATTTCGACTTGCATAAGCAGTTGTGTCCCCGATTAAATAATAAAATAAGAAAATGATAGACAAATTTAACTGTATAAAATACTAAGTGCTTCAATGACTTGTATAATTTACTTCTTCAAAATTATCGTACTTTTTATCATTCTCTCTTACTATTCTATATAAATACCCACTTAATGCCAATAATCTTCTCTCAAATCTGTTAAGTTTTTGGCTTTGAAACCAAAATATGTATAAAATTCATAAATAATTAAAGCTGAATTTGATTATTTTATAACATATGAGATAATTTGTGGACGGGAGAATATGTTTAATTTAGCACACATAAGTCATTATAATAAATTTAACTAAACTAAATATTAGAGAGATTCGCAAAATGCCTGGAACATGTAAAAGAGTGTCTAAAACCATTATTTATTCTTCTTGTTTCTAAAATACCAGAATTATACAAAGCACTTTTTTAGAATGCTTTAAAATTCTTTTGGTTGCGCTATAAATTAAATAAATAGGGAAAACTTGAGTGTGACTCGTTCTACAATTTTCAAAATAACACTGCTGTTCATAATGGTATTTATCATCATGTACACAATAGCTGTGATAAATTTTCAGGGCTTGCACGATAATGAATCCAATCATGAAAATTCAACTACAAAAAATTTATTGGATTTTAACTACCAAATATATTATGGAAAAAAATCAAAGCAAGTTATTGCCAATCAAATTGTTGTCAAATTAGATGAAATTGGAGAAGTTGCGGTTTTGTTTGAAACACAAAACTTTTCTGCTCAAGATTTTTCTGTGTTGGATTTGTCCATTGACAACCTGCCCATAAATTACCGTCCATTTTTAATGTGGCAAACGAAACAAGATCAACAGCCGCATCAAATAGAATTGTTTCAGCCTAATGGGAAAATCAAATCAAATTTGCTCAGTCGAAATCCAAACTGGAAGGGAGATATTGTTCAATTTGGAATAAGAATTGCACCCCAAACGCATCTGGGTTTATCTATTCCTTATGACAAAGATATTATAGTGAAACATGCTACTTTAAGAAGTACAAATACTGTCAAAGATTACTTTATGTTATTCAGGTATTGGGTGCAATATAACCCCTTGAGTTATATCGTTGTCAATCGCATTGAAGCCAATAAAATGTTACCTTTTTATGCCCAGCCATTTGTGTTTATAATTGGGTGGATGTTTATTAGTGTATTGATTGTACGCTTATTTTTGAAAAAAAATACTTTCTTTTTTGCACTTGTTTTATCGTGGTTGTTTATAGAATTTTTCAATATCAATAATATGGCAAAAGTAACCAGTTGGACAAATAATGTTTATGCCAATGACATGAAGATTAATGTGGATCAAAAGTTGTATGATATTGCTATGCGTGTAAAAAATATTTTAAAGTTAGATATTGATCAACCTGATAAATTAAAGCAAACAAAAGTGCTTGTTCTTTCCTCTGATAAATACCACAGAGCTCGCATTATTTATCATATGCTGCCTGTTAATAGCAGTTTTCTTGATATTAACCTTGAAATAATAACCCAAAGTAAAGTTTCTAAGGGTGATTATATCTTGAGCATGTCATTAGAAAATGATCTCCATAGGCCCTTAAATGGTCAATTAGTCTTCCCTAAAAAGTCCATTGCAGTGAAAGAAGTTTGGCATGACAACATTGTTTCAATTATGGAAGTGTTGTAATGACAAATATAGTTATTTTAATTGTTTTATTTACTGGTTTGGGACTGCCTTTATATTCCCTGATATCGATGCAGAGAAAAAATTGGCAAAAGATTTTTGGAGAAAGCTTTTTTCTCGGTATTTTTCTAGTTATAACATTGTTGAATGTATTTCAATATTTAAATATTGATTTGAATATTAGCATAGTTTTTAACGTGTTATTGATATTTTCTATACTCTGTTTTTTTATATTGGGATATTTAAAACGAAAAACATTCAGCTTAAGCTTTTTTAAAGAATTTAATTATAGCGATAAAAAGCATATTTATCTATATTTGACTATATTCATTGTTATTACCCATTTATACCATATAATTTTGCAAAATACCTCGATGCCGCTTATTGGGTGGGACGCTTGGAATGGTTGGGTAGCTAAAGCAAAAATTTGGTATTATCATGGTCTCAATGAACCTTTGATCAATAGATTTGTATGGTTGCAATCTGACTCAGCTCTAACCAATCCAATTGTTCATTATCCTGATGGTCTTTCATTGCTATATTTATTTCAATCTGGGTTTTGGGGTTGGAATGAAACACAATTGAATGCTGTCTATCCAGCCATGCTGATTGCTTTTGTTTTAGGTTT
>JBGCFT010000092.1:0-20664 GCA_045107085.1 Marinicellaceae bacterium
CATTTATCAGATAAGAAAATATAATAGTTAATAAAGCCACCATAGCCGTTATAAACCAAGAGATTGGAAAAATTATCAACCAAGTATAGACTTGAAATAACAGGCAAAACACTTTTTTCATTTTGCTTAAAAAATTTAAAAACAGTATTATAGTTCAGTATCTTCAATTTTACTTATACTTTTTTTGTCTGTTTGATAGAATAATTAGACACCTAATTAATATAAAAACATGAAAACAGAATTTTTTAAAAGCACCGTTCAAAAACCAAGGGCCAAACAAAAAGACATTGAAAGTTATTTTAAAGAGAGCCCAGCCAATCTGAAAAAACTTCAAAAAAAATTAGCCAAGCTACAAAGCAAAATACAAGCTGAAAAAAAACAGGCTGTTTTGGTTATTTTTCAAGCCATGGATGCAGCAGGAAAAGACAGCACAATTCGCAATGTCTTTGCACAATGTGATATAGCTGGAGTTAGCAATGTGTCTTTCAAACAACCTTCAAAAGAAGAAAGTGCACATGATTTTTTGTGGCGATGTAGTAAAAAACTGCCAAAAAAAGGTGAAATAACATTATTTAACCGCAGTTATTATGAAGAAGTTTTGGTCGTCAAAGTTCACCCAGAGTGGCTGTCATCACAAGCCATTAATTCATCTATAGATGATGAATTTTGGAACAATAGATACGCAAGTATTAATGATTTTGAAAAACATTTAAAAAATTCTGGAACAAAAATTATTAAATTTATGCTTGATGTTTCCCAGAGAGAACAACACAATCGCTTAATTCGGAGATACAATACTCCCTCAAAGCAGTGGAAATTCAGCGTGGGCGATATTAAAGAAAGTAAATTTTGGCCAGAATACCAAAATGCATTTGATGATTTACTCAGTGAAACATCCAAAACTGATAACCCATGGTATGTTATACCAGCTGATGATAAAGAGCTCATGAGAATGTTGGTAACAGAAATTTTAATTGAGGAATTGACAAAATTAAACCCTCAATATCCACCAAATGAAAAGATTTCATCCAAAGATATGCCATTAGTCGAAGCTTTATTGAAGGGTGAAGTTTAATCATTAAACATCTAAAAACTAACACAACAATATGAAAAACTAAAATGAACTCGATAAATATATTACATACGCACAGTTACGATAAACACACGGCCTGGTTGAAAGCAGAAGAAATGCTTGAAGAAATCGCAAGTGATTACGGATTACAAGTAGAACATGATGGAGAAAGTGAAATCTCTTTCACAGGATCTGGTATTTCAGGCGATGTTAAGATAAATCACAATGAAATAACATTCACTGCTACACTTGGATTTCTTATGGCTGCAATGAAACCGGTAATAGCTTCTGCAATACAGAAAAAATTAGATGAAAAATTTGATTAAAATAAAATTATAAATTTTCAGTAAAAAGGGTGTTAAATCAAAAATCTAACACCCTCTAAATAAAATACAATTATCGTCTTATGTATGTTTCTTGATAGATTCTACTAATTCTTCAGCAGTACGCGTAAATATAGAAACAGATTCAATTCGAGAGTATTTCAATTCTAAATCCTTTGTTATTAAAAAAACACCTCTTTTGGTACCAAACCATCCGTAACAATCAAATTCTTTAGAGACTTTTGCATCAGAATCAGACAACAAAGTAAAAGGCAAATTATGGTCTTTTTTAAATGACTTATGTGAATCAGTATCATTTCCACTAATTCCAATTATTTCTACATTAAGATCTGCAAATTTACTGGCATTATCTCTTAGTTCCAAGAATTGCTTAGTGCAGACAGGCGTTCCATCTCCTGGATAAAAAACTAACAATGCATTGCTTTTAATTTTACTAGATAATTTAAAAGGCTTACCATTATCTGCGACTAATGAAAAATCTGGTACAGATTCACCAACTTTTAATGACATATATATTTACTCAAATAATTTAAGAGGAATGTATTTTATAAGCAAAGTTTTTAAATAGGAACTCATATGTAAATTTTTTGTAAATAAAGTGAATATTATCGAAAATTAATAGAAATTATTTTATTTTATGATATAGTTCGCATCCTGATTGTGAAGCACAATTCACAATTATAAATTTGGAGAGGTGGCAGAGCGGCTGAATGCACTGGTCTTGAAAACCAGCAAGGGTTAATAGCCCTTCGTGGGTTCAAATCCCACCCTCTCCGCCAAATTTTAAAAAAACCACCAACTCATTTGGTGGTTTTTTTTTGACTAAATTATTCCAATAACGACAATATGAAAATATTAATTGATAATCTATTTAAATGATTATGAATAATTTTCAGATTACAATTATTTGAGACAAAAAAAAGCCTTCTCAAAGAGAAGGCTATAAAGTTTTGCTGATTGTATTGAAACAAAATTTGTCAGGAAGAGGGAGGAAAAAACCTGTTCAAATTACAGCCAGTGGTATACCACAATGATGTTAATGACTTGTTTAAAAACCCATTAACTTTAAAACAGATGCATTATAGGTTTTATTTTAATTATTACAAACGAGTTGTTTTTATGCTTCGGATAAAGTATATTAATCCGATAAAATACGCAAATAGATAAATATTTTGAGAAAATACAATAACATCCCGCCATTACGTGCATTAAAAGCATTTGAATCATCAGCTAGACATTTAAGTTTTACTAAAGCTGCTAATGAATTATTTGTAACACAAGCAGCAATTAGTCATCAAATAAAATCTCTGGAAGAAAAAACTGGAGTGAAATTATTTAAAAGATTCAATAGAGCACTAGAATTAACCACTGAAGGACAAGTTTATTTGTTTTCTATTATGGAATCTTTAGCTCAATTAGAAAAAGCATCAAGACAATTAGCCAATCGAAATACTAAGGGCATGCTTAATATTTCATTATTGCCCTCCTTTGCTACAAAATGGATGGCCAAAAGAATATGGAAATTCCAAGATAAATTTCCAGATATAGAGGTCAGTATTTCTGCGTTTGAATGGTTAGCTGATTTTAATAAAGAAGACATTGATGTAGCAATCAGATATGGACGTGGCAATTGGCCAAATGTTTACTCTGAACTGTTATTTGAGGAACGGGTTTATCCAATTTGCAATAGAAGAGTTTTTAAGAAGCTCGGAGCCAATCCTAATCCATCAATCTTGTTTGATTATAATTTGCTCCATGATGATTATTCAAGTGAAGATTGGGACATGTGGTTTAAAGAAGCCAACATTGCATTAAGCTCTCCTATCAAAGGCACAAGATACAGCCATACAGTAATGATGCTAGAAACAGTTGATAACAGCAATAGTTTTGCACTGGGACGAACTCCCTTGGTTATCGATGATTTAAAACGTAAATTATTGTATGCACCATTTGATATCAGTATTCCAAGTGAATATGCCTATTATTTTGTTTGCCCTAAGGGATTAGAAAACTCACCAAAAATAAAAGATTTTAAAAAATGGGTATTTAATGAAGCTAAAAAAACAAATGACATGGCAGCTAAGTTTTTTGAGAAAAATCCTTAACAAATAATAAATACAAAAAACTTTAATACATTAAAAAAGCCAACATAAGAAACGTATACCAATAAACTTATGCTGGCTCTTAATTTGATTATAAATATGACCAGTATTCACAATCTTAACTTATTATTAGAAATTAATGTAAAATCTAAGAGACTAATGCTAATAATTAAGCCCTTTTATTATACTTAATTTCTAATTCAAATATAATATGCGTACATTAATGCGCACACTGGTTCAAATCGAATGAATAAAACTGATAACAAACACCCCGTTCAATTGCAGGCGGCCTTAATACCTGTGTGCAAAATGGTCATGAGATTTGGACTACACTTTAATGAGTTTGTGAGAAACTTACAACAAGCGTATATACATGCCGCTGAGGAGATTCTTGAAAAATCACAAATCAATCCTAATCTTCAAGCCATAGCCATAAAGACAGGTATGGATAGGAGGACCATTTCTGAGCATAAAAACAATATAAAAAATTCATTAAATTGCTCGTTAAACAAAATGGATTTGGTCATAAAACAAATTCAGATTTATAGTGAAAAAAAAATCAAACAAGACCTGAGTTTAATTGAATTACAAATAATAATTGATTCAATTTATGCAAAGCACATCAGATCTAAAGCTATTATTAAAGAGTTACTTGCCAATAAAATTATTACAAGTTCAAATAATGATACTTATAAATTAAATCTCACATTGGACCAACAATTAATCGAAATTCGATTAATGGCTGATGAAGTTGATTATACTGCCAAGAGATTATTTCAGACATATTATAAAAACATGTTTGAATCCAATGAACAAAAAATCAAACTGTCGCAAGAAACCAGTTTGTCAACTAAAATCCCCTTAAGCAAACACAAACAAGTATCAAAAAAAATCCACAAAGAGTTAAAATTATTTTCAAAGAAAGTCAATACCATATTATCAGAGCATGAATCCAATTTACCAGAGAACACTTACCCAGAAATTGGAGTGACACACTTTCAATTTAATTCATCTGACAAAGAAAACTCATTTAAATCACACTAATTAATCACTTAATACAAGCAATAACACAGTCTATTTTGAGAGATTAAAAAGGATTGATAGATATTATTTGCGATTATTTAATCCACTGATACAATAATATTTCTATAGTCATTCAAAGAGTAAAATCATGATGAAAATTCTTATCACTTTAATCACATTATTAGTCATACAAACAAATAATGTTAAAGCAGATGTATTAATTATAGACAGAATTCAAAAATCTGGAGACATCAATACGCCAAAAAGAGGCGAATCAATGAATCAAGTATTAGCTGAATTTGGAGAACCTGCCCTGCGCAAAGATGCCATAGGAGACCCACCAATTATCGTGTGGAAATATGCAGATTTTACTGTTTACTTTGAAAACACATGGGTGATAAATTCGGTTGTAAATAAATCAAGCCCAGAAGAAAAAGGCCCCAAACCTGCAAATCAATAATCTATATTAGAGCATTCAAGATTAAATTAGACCGAGCTCAAGGGCTTTTAAAACCGCTCTTGTTCTGTCCCTAACACCAATCTTGGATAATATATTAGAGACATGATTTTTGACTGTTCCTTCAGCAACAAATAAAGAATTTGCAATTTCTTTGTTGCTGTGTCCGCCAGCCATTAACCGTAATATTTCAGTTTCTCTTGAGGTTAATTGATCAGGAATTTCAAAACTATTAAAGTCATTATTAAGTTTTTCAACGCCTTGTAAGATTCTTTTGGTTACTTGTGGTCTAACAAGAGTTTCACCAGCAGCGACTTTTTTGATACCATCAACCAAATGCTCTAAGGGAACATCTTTTAACAAATACCCTTTGGCACCAGACTTTAATCCAGCAAGTACAAGTTCATCGTCATCAAATGTAGTTAGAATAATAGTTGGCGGCAGTTGATTAATTTTATTTAATTCATTAAGTACATCCAGTCCAGACATTTCAGGCATTCGCATATCCAACAAGACAACATCGGGGTTTAATTTCGGAATCTCAATAATGGCTTGTTCGCCTCCATCTGCTTCTCCTATTATATTAATTCCATCTGCAATTTCTAACAGGGCTCTGACACCTTGTCTTACTA
Organism: Marinicellaceae bacterium; assembly: GCA_045107085.1. GTDB lineage: Bacteria > Pseudomonadota > Gammaproteobacteria > Xanthomonadales > Marinicellaceae > NORP309. The sequence goes on from JBGCFT010000092.1 coordinate 5,631, forward strand.
AATTTTGATCGTCTACTAAAAATACGTTTATCATATTAACTAACCCTAAATATTATCTGTATGCAAAAACCAGGAGATATTGGAACGATTATTACATCTCCATTAAATTGTTTTGCTCTTTCCCTTATGCCTGTTAATCCATTTCCTTCTATAAATGATTGTGAATCACCAATTCCATCATCTTTAATTATAATGACTATATTGTCATTGTCTTTACTAAATTCAAGCCATAAATTATCTGCTTTTGCATGTTTGATACAATTGGTTATTAATTCTTGAGTACAACGCAACATGGTTTGAGCAAGCTTAGGGTCCTCAATGGTGTATTCTTTAGATATATCTATGTGAATATTTAATCTTGGAATTCCATCAGTTAACTCAACTATGGCTTGAGCAAAATTTAAATTACCTTTATTTCTAAAGGCACTCACAACATCCCTCACATCACTGAGTAAAAGTCGAGCAATACTCTGGGCTTTTTTTACCTGTTTCTGGGCTTTGCCCTCTGTGATGTGTGTGGCAACTTCTAAATTTAAACTGAGTGCCGTTAAGTGGTGTCCGATAAGATCATGTAACTCTCTAGAAATTCTTAATCTTTCATTTATCCTTGAGCTTTCTGCTAACAATACTTGTGTGGCTCTGAGTTCTGAATTTAATTTTCTTAGTTCTTCTTTGGCATTTTGTTGCCGGCAAGCGACCAGAGATAATACATATGAAAATGTTGAGATGCCAAACATCAAAAACAGTAAGTTCATACTGCCTAATTGCATGTTTTCAAATTCGGATGACTTTTCAATCTCAATAAACATTTGCCAACCAATAAGAATATTTTGAACAATGAGTAATGTAATACCTAATTTGACATTCATCAGCCACGGTAACAATATAGAAATTATCAATGAATAGAATATACCGTTTATACTAAAAGTTGACCAATTGATTATGTAAATGACAGCTATCATTGCAAACAATAAAAACCATTCTTCTAACAGGAGTGTTGCTTGACCTAGGCGTTTGGTTAATATAATAAAACCCACACCAAACGAGATATGCGAAATCAACCATAAGATACTCTGTGGATTAAGCCAATCAGAATCAATGATTATTTTCAGAATAAGAGGAGCAGATAAACTTAACCAAATGATTAAACCGGCCAGTCTAATCAATAAGATATGGGAAAACCGATAGATCATAGGACTTCGTTAAAGCTATCTATTATTCTATCAGGATTGAACTCTTTGATATCATTGCCTTGATTGTAACCATAGCTAACAGCCATCACATCACAACCTGCATTTCTTGCTGCTTCAACATCAATGCTAGAATCACCAATCATCAAACAATCTTTAATGTTTACTTCGAGAATTTCACTGACATGAATCAGAGGCCATGCATGAGGCTTTGGATGTTTGACTTTATCACCAGCACAAATGACAGTAAAATACTGACTAATCATATTAAGTTGTAATAAAAATTCGGTAAATTCTAATGGTTTATTAGTGATACACGCCACTTTAATTCTCTTGGACAACAATTGAACTAATAGTTTTTGTGCACCATCATAAACTGTACAATTTTCACCTACAGATTTTTTATATGCTTTTGAGAATATATGAAAAGCGTGATTTAATTCTTTTTCAGTTGGTTGTGTTTGGTTTGCATTCAACAGGACATTTTCAATTAATTTTAATGCACCATTTCCAATCCAATTTTTAACTTGTTGCAAACTGGGCTTTTTAATATTGAGCTCATCACTCATCAAATTAATAGCAAATGACAAATCTTTTGCGGAATCAATTAAGGTGCCATCTAAATCAAAAAAAACAGCTTTATAAGCAAATACATCAATATTTTTATTCATTATAGTTTTCTGATGTTTGAGTATTGTTGGTAAAATCTCATATTTTATCGAGCAGACAAATATTTGGAGTATTATTCATCTGCACCGTTAAAATCATATTTTTAAGAGCAAAGGGCATTAGTATTGAGAGAAACAGAATCACGTGAATCAAAAGAACCATGTGAAACTATATTTTCAAACAAAGTAACATCTAAGTTTTGGATATAGGCTGTTTTAGAGTCAGTTTTAAATAACTCTAAATCAACTACCCTGTATCTAGTGTCACTTATCTTTTTTAAACCATTTGATTCTAAGGGAATTTTACCAACATATTTGTATTGAACAGTATTTGATCTGCCGTCTCTATGAATATAAGTAATTCCTTTTTTAATAACTATCTCATCATTTACTTTTAAGTTATTTATTGATATTTTACGAGTAGAAACCATTATTTTCTTTTTTTGAGCTGGCTTATCGCTGTCATTTTGCGAACTAGCTGATTGTGTTGCTTTAGCAACTTCTTGAACTTTAACAGCTTCTTCTTTTGCTGCTTCTTTTGCTTTGGCGACTTCTAATGCTTTTGCTGTTTCTAACGCTTTAGCCGCTTTAGCCGCTTTAGCCGCTTTAGCCGCTTCTGCTGCTTTGGCTACTTCTGCTGCTTTGGCTGCTTCTAATGCTTTGGCTGCTTCTAATGCTTTGGCAGCAGCTTCATCGGCTTTTGCATTGGCAATTTCTTGAGCTGAAGGGGCTTTCTGTTTAACATTGCTTTTTAAATTTTTAGAGTTATTTTTACTCTTTTTCACTTTTGGTTGGTCAAAATCTAACTTTTCAAGTTCTATTTTAGGTATATCAGTTCCTAAATCGATTGTTTCATCTAAAGTCGTGCCTTCAATTTCAGACCGATCAATTTTATCTATCATGTCTTTTCCGCGAACCACTTCAGGTTCAGATTGAGCGTTGCAATAACAACTGATGAGTAATGATAACAATATTAATAATTTCATTTTAATTTTTAAATTCATTCTACTTTCCTATTCCGCCTAATGTAAGTTTATATGGGTCTAAATGTTTTTCTAGTTCCTCTCTAGATAAATCTGTATATTCTAAAGCCACATCTATAACCGCTCTTCCCTCTTTGTATGCTAATTTAGCAATTTTAGCTCCCAATTCATATCCAATAATAGGGTTCAATGCAGTCACCAATATTGGGTTTCTATTGACAGACTGTGCAACTGATGATTCATTAACTGTAAAATCTTTTATAGCAGAATTTGCCAGCACAGTAATGCTATTCGCCAAAATTTCAGAACTTTGCAGAATATTAAGCGCAATAACGGGAAGCATCACGTTTAATTGAAAGTTACCTGTTGAACCTGCAATTGCAATGGTAGAATCATTTCCAATGACTTGAGCACATACCATTGCCATGGCCTCAGGTACGACAGGATTTACTTTTCCAGGCATTATACTACTGCCAGGTTGTAATGATGGCAATGCAATTTCTCCAATACCTGCTAATGGTCCAGAATTCATCCACCTTAAATCATTGGCTATCTTCATCATTGTTGAAGCCAGTGTTTTCAACTGTCCAGATAATTCTACAACATTATCTTGAGACCCTATTCCCTCAAATTTGTTCCCCATACTGTAAAATTCAGTGTGGGTGTTTTTTGAGATTTGTTGTGCAAATTTTGTACCAAATTCAGGATCAGCATTGATACCTGTTCCCACAGCTGTTCCTCCTTGGGGCAAATGACTTAACCTATTGGTTGAGTCACTAATTCTTTGGTGATTTCTGTGAATTAAATCAGCCCAAGTATTTAATTCTTGAGCAAATGTCACTGGCATTGCATCCATAAGATGCGTTCTGCCAGTTTTAACTAGGTTACCTAAACTTTGAGCTTTTGAACGACATACTTTTTCAATCAATTCTAATGCAGGTAATAATTTTTCTCGTACATTTAAAACGGCACTGATTGCAATTGATGTGGGTATCACGTCATTACTACTTTGTCCCATATTGACATGATCGTTTGGATGTACTTCAACAGCTTCTGTAGTCGCTAAATGAGAAATGACCTCATTACAATTCATATTTGAACTGGTACCAGATCCAGTCTGAAAAACATCTATAGGAAAATGTGAATCATACTCTCCTGTTTGGATTTTTTTTGCTGCATCAATAATATTATTCGCCACGTTTTTATCTAAATGCCCTAAAGACATATTCACTTGCGCTGCTGACTCCTTGACTAAACCCAAGGCACGAATAAATTCACGCGGCATTGTTAATCCACTGATTGGAAAATTATTTACTGCCCGTTGTGTTTGTGCTCCATATAAAGCATCTGTAGGAACTTTCAGTTCGCCCATGCTATCTTTTTCAATTCTAAAATTACTCATATATTTTTCAACTTTGTTTTTTTTGATTGATTTTCCAACACATATTACAAAATAGTTTTGGAAATTCTTAATACTATTCTCGCTATACTGTGGCTAAATCGCCTTTATCTTGTAACCAGACTTTCCTATCAGAAGCCCGCTTTTTGGATAACAACATGTCCATCATCTTATATGTTGTATCATTTTCATCAATGCTTAATTGTAACAGTCTTCTCGTATCTGGTGCAATGGCACTTTCTCTCAATTGAATCGGGTTCATTTCACCTAACCCTTTGAAACGTGTAACACTAATTTTTCCTTTAAGTTTATCACGTTCAATTCTATCCAAGATTTGATCACGTTCTGCTCCATCTAAAGCATAATATTTTTTCTTGCCTACATCTATTCTGTACAAAGGTGGCATGGCGATGTAAATGTGCCCTGCTCTGACCAAGGATTCAAAGTGTTTAAGAAACAACGCACACAAGAGTGTTGCAATGTGTAAACCATCAGAATCTGCATCCGCTAGGACAATAACCTTACCATATCTTAATCCTGAAATATCAGTACTGGCTGGATCCACACCCATGGCAACGGCTAAATCATGTACTTCTTGTGAAGCCATAACTGATGAAGAGTCTACTTCCCATGTATTAAGAATCTTCCCTCTTAAAGGCATTATGGCTTGAAACTCTCTATTTCTGGCTTGCTTTGCTGAGCCTCCGGCTGAGTCTCCTTCTACTAAAAATAACTCACCCAACATTGGGTCTTGGCAACTACAATCGGCCAATTTACCCGGAAGTGCTGGGCCAGAGGTGACTTTTTTTCTTACAACTTTTTTGCCTTTCTTTAATCTGTTTTGGGCTTTTTCAATCGCTAAATTTGCAATGAGTTCTCCCATGGCTACATTTTGACTGAGCCATAGAACAAAACTATCTTTCACTGCATTTGAAACCACAGATGCAATTGAGCGACTAGAAAGACGTTCTTTTGTTTGGCCGCTGAATTGTGGGTCTTTCATTTTGACTGATAAGACATAATTAACTCGATCCCACACATCATCTGGAGCTAATTTCAAACCTCTTGGCATTAAGTTATGTGCCACAGCAAAATCTCTAATCGAATCAGTCAAGCCAGTTCGCAATCCATTGACATGCGTCCCACCTTGTGCAGTTGGGATTAAATTGACATAGCTTTCTGTGAGAGCTTCTCCATGAGGCTTCCAACTAAGAATCCAATCAATTATTTCTCCATCAACAGTTTGAGTTCCTCTAAATCCTTCTTGTGGAATTAATTCTTCTTGGTGTAATGATTCTAAAAAATATTCTTGTAATCCATCTGCATAAAACCACTTTTCATAGTCTTTGCTGTTCTCGTCAGAAAACTCTACTGACAAGCCTGGGCATAGTACAGCTTTGGCTTTTAATAATCTTTTAAGTTTTCGAATGGAAACTTGCAGCGTATCAAAATACTTTTTTTCCGCTTTAAATCGAACTCTCGTTCCTGTATTTTTTACACCCACGGTTCCAATCTGTGTTAACTCTGAAACTTTATCTCCATGTTCGAAGGCAATATGAAACTCTTTTCCCTCACGTTTTACCCAGACATCTATTCTGTCTGATAAAGCATTAACTACTGAAACCCCTACTCCATGTAAACCTCCAGAAATTTCATAGTTCTTATCAGAAAATTTACCTCCAGCATGTAATTTAGATAAAATTAATTCGACACCAGATACACCTTCTTCTGGATGTATATCAACAGGCATACCACGTCCATCATCAGCCACTTCAATAAATCCATCTGCTTGCAATGTTACCTTTATACTTTTTGCATACCCACCCAAACCCTCATCAACAGAGTTATCAACCACTTCTTGAATTAAATGATTTGGACGAGATGTATCCGTATACATCCCAGGTCTTCTTTTTACAGGATCAAGTCCTGATAATATTTCTAAATCACTGGATTGGTAGTTATTTGACATATTTTATGTTATTTCCTCACTTGCTTATATTTAATCCGATTCAATCCATTTGATTGAGCACCCCATACTGGGGATTTGTTCAGTTGTGATTTGCCCTAGATCCACCAATTCTTTCATGGCGTTGACCATATCTCTGGTGAGCTTTTCATTTGTCTTTTTAGAGCCCGCTGAGTCTATTCTTCCTCTGTATTGTAACGTTCCAGAATTGTCTAATCCGAAAATATCAGGTGTACACACTGCTCCATAGCTTTTTGCTATTTGTTGAGTAGCGTCCAACAAATAAGGAAAAGGATAGTGAAATTTCTCAGCTATCTTTCTCATATTTTCAAATGAATCTTCAGGATAATCATTCACATCATTAGACATAATCGCCACTACATTGATACCGAAATCTTTCATTAGCAAGGCATCTTCAACCAATTTACTTTGTATGGATTTCACATATGGACAATGATTACATATAAACATGACGACTAAACCATTTTGACCCATACATTGGTTCATGTCCCAACTCTTCCCATCAACCCCAAGAAGATTAAAATCAGGCATGTTTCTTCCGATTTCCAAAGCCGGTGTATACAACAAAGCCATTAGATTTCTTCTCCCAAAAATATATCTTTATACGCCACGTAAGCTGAACAATAGCTTAATGAAGCAATAAACAAACTGCCCAATAATGTTGCCACTAATTCAATCCAGGAACTTACGAATGATTCTTGAGCAAATAATCCGTCTAAAATTCCACTTAATAATTTCAAAACAAAAAGTAATGCGGCGATCAAACAAACATAAATTAAAGCATATAAAAAGATAGCAGCAATATTTTTAATAAAAGCAGCAAAACAGAATTTAATAGATTCCAAAGCAGAAAGCTGTGAAAAGACCAACAGATACGGAGCCAATAAATTCAATCCCATGATGGGTATCATCATAATCATTGAAACAACAAAATACTTTAATAATACCGGAGAGGCCATTATTGATTGAAAAGAAGCGTTGTCAGTATTTCCCAATCTTTGAAGTTCGCTGGCAATTGATTCTTGTGAAACTCCCATTGAGATGAGAATTGTAGACCCAATCATTTGTGCAATAATCATCAATAGTATCAGCCACAAACCATACCTTAATAATTTAATATTGTGAGGGTGCATAAAACCTTTAATCAGAAATGAGGCATTCATTTGATTGCCTCTTTCTATTTCATAACAAGCTAACCCTAAACCTGCCGTTATCAGTGGCAGTAGCACAATTAGGAAAACTTGAATAATGGGAATATAGTTAATTAAAAACAATACAGTGATGACAAAAACGAAAATTGATGACAACCAATTGAGTTTTGAATAGGTAAAGTACCTAAAACCCTCATTAACCCATTGCCAACCATGAATCATGCCCAACTTTTTTGGGGCTTGAACATTGAATAAAGGTGAGTTTGAAGTGTCCTGATCTAAGGGCATTTTGACATCGGTTTATAAAAATAAAGATATTACCATGCGTGATATCAATCACCAATAAATTTCACTTCTAAATTTTTAAATAATCAATGATTTTCATATCATCAACTGAAAATGCCACATAGAAAAAGGACTGGTTGTGATTTAATTTAAAAAACACAATTTGATTGCCTTTGTACTGAGTTAATAGCATATCAATTTGAGCACTTTCAGATTCAAATTGAGATTTTAAGTCTTCGACAGATATGGCATATTTTTCCAGCATTGATACATAATTATTCAAAGGTTCAAAACTATCAAAAACCTCATAAATATCAATGCCAATATTGTCATATTTTGTATGTGCCATTTTTGGTTGAGAAAATAGAGAGGGTTTTAAATCCTTAAAAACTAAATTGTCATATCGGCTATGTTTTTCGACCATGTATTGAAATTGACCATTATCAAAAACAACAAGACTGGGCTTGCCATTGTGAAGAATATAAGCACCATAAATCAAAGCAGTTAACTGTAACAATGCAATCACAGAAAGGTCAAATTTAAGAGACTTTTTGCCCTGTTTGTACACAACAAATGTTAGCAGTGGACCAATGATCACATCAATTAAAACCAACAGTTTTATGGGTTCAATAACACCAGATATATCAAAAAAAGGTTTTGGGTACCAGATGAATAAAACAATTAATAACAAGAGCCCTATTAATAAAATACTGAGTGATAAGTGAATTAATGCGGCTTTAGATTTGTTCATGTTTTTGAATTAATTCATGGAGTAATGGATTTCTTACTTTAGCAAAAACATCGGAATTTAACAACTGTTTATTATTGAGTCTTTTATGATTTTTATCAAAAAAATGCACTGCTTTTAATGTTTTAAATGCATCAAACCATTGATGAATAAATTGTAGCCACCTTTCTCTTGAAGTGATTTGACTCTTTGATTTTTTTAATACTGAATCCAACTTGAAAAATTCAAATAATTGACTTAATTCCTGCTTTTTAGGAGGCTTCATTAAGATGCCATTGGGTGTCCATATGTGTTTTAAATATTGTAACCACTCTTTTAATAGTTCAAAGCAATGTGGATGATAGTATTTGTATTGATTCACGTTATTTAATGCGCTGATTTCAAGTAGTGCAGGACCCGTTCCAAATGGAACACGATCTGAAAGTCTTGAGTTGATTTTTATTTTAATGTTGTCTTTGTTGTACCTAATAGGCTTTATTTTTGCCAATTTATTTAACAAATAAAAATCTTCGCCTGCATTTTTTTTTGGAAACCCTCTGACTTGTATATAACTGTATAGATTAGCAATCAAAGTACTACCTAAAGGAATGTAATCATAATCAGAACCAGCATATACCAATCCAGCATGATAGTATCTTATTTTTAAATCATAATAATATTGTAAATCTAGTAGGTTTATATCATTGCTAATGTGCTCAAAATCTAAAACGATCGCTGAATAATTATTTTTGAACTGTTTCATGTGTTCAAAATAATTTGCAGGCAAAACCACATCAGCATCTGTTGAAAAAATCCATGGGGCTTTTATTTTTCCTGCTCGATAGTATTTCACAGCAAGATCACAGCCAATTTTTCTGGCCATTCCAACCCCTTGTTTTGTTTTAATTTGGTTACCTTGGCTATTTTTATTAATCAGAACTATATCAAATAATAAATATGATTGGATAAACACAGCTATCTCAGACAAAGTGTATCTATTTTGGGCTTGATTTACCAGCGATTCAATAAAACTGGTATTGTTGGTTTGAAACTCAGGTTTAAGTGAATTATCCGGAGAATTCACCACTAAAATGACAAGTACTTTTTCGTCTTGACATATGCCACTAAAAATCTTTTTAAGGCAATCAAATGGTTCGTTACAAATTGGAATGACTAACACATAATCATAAGATTCTTCAACGAGATCAATTTCGATGACTTCATTTTCAGCATATCTTTCAAGATACTTATCTAGTGCGGATTCACTCATTCATCTCATATCTTTATTATGTGATGGAATAGATACAATAACAGTTCAGAATAAAAAACTTATTATTCAAATCCATGTGAAAAAATAGTGTCGCCAGAATCAAAATCTACTCCAACAAAATCGATCAAAGTAGCCAAGTTAGCTTTAACAATCCCTGCTCCCAACTCTTTATCTAAATTTTCAGGTAAATCGTTAACAGTATGGTAGCCAAAATAAGAACTGATATCGGGTTGGTTTGAGGTAACTGCAGGTATGCCAACAGACGGAGTAGAAAAACTTAAAAAGTCAGTGCAACACATATTTGTGCTAATTTGCCAATCGATATCAGAATATAATTCTCCATTAGCTGCTACAGTTTCAGCCAAATTCTGGTATAAAGTTGTATTTGTACCTGCTATTGCAACATTTCTACCTGGAAACCTATAACTAATCATATCCATATTAAGCATGGTTTTAACTTTATCAATATCGCCATTATTGGTCAGATATGTTACGACATCTTTAGAACCGAGCAGACCTGATTCCTCTTCAATAAAACACATAAAATAAATAGAAGCTTCCGTCTCATATTGACTAAGCACATTAGCTACTTCTAAAACACCAGAACATCCAGATGCATTGTCTTCAGCACCTGGTGAAGGCTGAGAATCATTCCAGGTTTGGTTCCTTGAATCCAAATGCGCACCGACGACAAACCAATCATCAGCTCGGCTAGTGCCTTGTTTGAAGCCCAAAATATTAAATCCTCTGTAATTATTATTGAGACTAACACGCGATGTTTGTAAGCCTAATTGATTAAATTTATCTTCTAACCATTCTCCCGCTATGATTAAATCTGCTTCTAACATTCTGTCTAAACTAGAGAGATAATCAACTTGGCTCATCCATCTATCAGCATTGACTTGATTGACTAAGTCTTGTGTTTGCTGGTTTCTATTCAGTTGATTTTGGTGTGTGCGATTTGTGTATTGATAAGAGAGCACCGTGTTTTTTTCAAATTCTGTGACTGAATCATGCGCATAGACTTGTTTTTTATTTTCGAATTGGCTGACATCAATTAATTGAGAGCTGTTATTAGTGTATAAGGCATCTAAATTTTCATGAAAGACTTCATCCAGTCCCGAGTGGTCACAATGTCCCAATGTTTGAAAAGCTAAATGGGTCACATCGACATTTTTCATTTTTGAAACAATGGAAAAATTCGTCTCCTGAATGGCTACATCTGGATCAGCTGCAAGCACCATTTTGTCTCCCATTTCAACCCACCATTCAAACTGCTGATCAGATTTTATGACAGAAAGTTTGCTTTCTCCTATGCCATCAATGTCAACTATGTAGAGGTCTTTGATATCATTTGCACATACTGATGAATGAACAAATAAAGAAAGGATCAATGTGAGTATGAATTTCATGGTTATCACCGCTGGTTCGAATTAATAGAGGCCTTTATTAGAATTGTGGATCAATCAAAGGTCTTTAAAAATTGATATTAAATTGTTGAATTTACATATTATAAGATAATATTCATTGAAAATCTGTATTTAAATAGTCTACTGCTTCACATTTATAACATCATGAAATTCATGAATATCCAATAATACTGAATTCTATACAACCATTAAAGTGTGCAAAGTCTAATAATGCATGCTGTAATTTAGCATCAAAGTCTTGTTTGTTATGAATATTTTTTTCAATATAAATATTATTCACCCTTAATAGCTGTTGATCTCGATGTGCTTTACAGTCGATTCTTCCAACCAAATCATCCCCAAATAATATTGGTAAACAAAAATAACCATATTTTCTTTTTGATGCAGGAACGTAACATTCGATTTGAAAATCAAAATCAAATAAATCTCTTAACCTCTTTCTTTGTATAACCATATTATCAAAAGGCGAAAGTATGTGAATTTTTTTGGTTAGACGCTTATTCAGTAATAATAAATTTTCAGAAAGAATATAATAGACCTGCTGGTTGATAGATATTTTTTCCACCTGTTTATTTTCCAGCATTTGTAAAAGACTGTTTTCTATTGTTGATTTTATGCCTTTTCGCAAATACACGAAATTTTCAACCGTTCCAATGCCTTGTGCCTGCAGAAACCTCATAATTAAATGTTGACAATAGTCCTCTATTTTAGGAACTTTGGTTAAAACATGGTCAGATATAATTTTCTTTGTCACATCATAGACTTTATGGAAATTCTGACGTTTTTCAACCATTAATTGGCCTTCCATAAACAGTTGTTCTAATGCAATTTTGGCAGGTTTCCAGTCCCACCATCCTTTATTGTTCTTTTTGTCCTGCTTAAAGTCGCTGGATTTTTTAGCACCTTCTGTCGCTATGACTGATAAAACTTCAGACATCAATTTTGGCTTTTGTTTAAACCAATGTACATCTCCATTTGCTATTTGATTTTTTCGAATCAATGAGTAGTGATAATCTTGCATAGGCAATATAGCAGCTGCGTGCGACCAATACTCGAAAACTTTTCTCTGCTGATAAAGAACATCTAAATGACTCTCCTTAAAATTATGATTGCGCGACCACAAAACATGTAAGTGCGCTCTATTAACAACTGAAATCGTATCAAGTTGGACATAACCCAATGATTGAATAGATTTAAAAGTTGCCTGAGCAGATTTTAATTTTTTACTGTGGTGAAAATCATTGCTCAGTACAATTAATTTACGGGCTTGTTTTTTGGTAAGAGTCAACATAATAAAAACATAGAATTATTCACTTTTAATGTGGATAGAGTTTTTCAAAATATAAAGACGTTACTTTCTAATTTAGTCTTTATTAGAATTTTCAGAATCATTCAGAATTCTTTCAGGATTCAATATAGCTAATATGTTATATTATTACCATAACTAAAAAAACACAAAGGACCTAATATGCGAATTTATTCCGTTATAATAATGATGACCTACCTAATGCAATCACATGCATTTGTTACAGTCGGAACAGATGAAAAATGTGACTTGAATGTCAGTTCCTTTCAATTTGCTATTCAGAACAATGATGAAGTACGAATCACCAATCAAGCCACTTTTCCTGCGGTTGCCATCATTAATCAATCGGTGATCATTCGTGGTGGTTATGACAATTGTATGGAAGCTGAAACAAACAGTGGCAATAATTTTCCACTATCAACTCTATCGGGACAGGACAATCAAACGGTCATGGAATTAAAAACAACAGCAGCGGGTGGGCATATTTTTAGAAGTGTTACTTTAGAATATTTGGAATTAATGGATGGATTGACCTCTGGAACAAATCTTGCTGGAGGTTTAGATATACTAGGAAATTTAGAAGTCACCACAACTAATGTGCTGATAAATAACAATGAAGCATCTAGCCATGGCGGTGGAGTGTATGTTTTTGGTGGCAATGGCGCAAAATTGACAATGAACAATACACAAATAACATCAAATAATGCATCCGTAGGTGCTGGCATGGTCATTTCTTCAGGCGCCGAAGTGATAATCAATGGAGGCAATATAAACAACAATACAGCAACAGATAACGGTGGTGGTATTTTAGTCACATCAGGAAGTCAACTAGCACTCATTGATACGCTTGTTACGAACAACTCTGCATCATTAAATGGTGGTGGAATCCATTGCTCATCAAGTGATTTAAGCATAAATAAAGAATCCAGAGTTAGCGACAACGAAGCAGATTTTGGAGCCGGACTTTATTCCAATACAAATTGTAATGCCTTGATAGAAAGTGGTGATGACGAAGAAATTGGTAACACAATGTATGGATTTAATGCCAATAAAGCCGATGTATTTGGAGGAGCATTGTATGCACTTAATAGCCAAGTCATATTTAAAGGTTCTGCTAGCCATCATGCCAATCTATTATTTAACTGGACTGATGAAGACAATCCACAAGCACAAGGCGGCGCCATTTATGCCAGAGGCGCTGAAGCCAACGTGACATTAATCAATGCCCGGATTCATGGAAATGATTCTACCTTTGGTTCTGCCATCACCAGTACTGAGGGCGCAAAAGTCAAAGTCAGAAAAACCACAGGTAATTGTTTTAACAATGAAAGTTGTTCGTTAATTTCTGAAAACGAAGCATTGTTTGGAACACTTTACGCCCTAAGTTGTGGCACCATTGATGTTTATATGACTACCATTAAAGACAATATTGCAGCAGATGGTGCAGTCGGATATTTTTTGGGAAACAGCTCAGATTTATGTGAAAGTACATTAGAAGGAAACCTTATATACGGCAATAAAGATGAATTAGATGAGACCTCATCATTGTTTTTATTAGATCGACAAGCCACATTAGAATTTGCTTTTAACACTGTTAGTGATAATTTGACGGATAACATTTTTAAACTTTCAAATACGGACAATAGCGAACAAAACCTTAAGTTCAACAGTTCAATCATATGGAATGCTCCAGCCACCATTTTTACAGAAGTGGCCACCAATAGCTATAGTGGCAATTGCTTTTTAATACACGAAAATCAAAATCTCCCCAATGGATTAGGCAACTTGATGATTGTTGAAGATCCTGTATTTGCTGACCCAGCCAATAACAATTTCCAATTATCCTTCAATTCAAGACCAATAGATTATTGCGATACCAGTTTATATCAACCCATTCACCATGACATTAACAGTATTCCAAGAGGCCTTCAATTCGCCCCTCCAGTATTAGGAAACTATGATATGGGCGCACATGAGTACGATAATGGTGAATATTTCAATGATGTGATTTTTTATGATAGTTTAGAGTGATTGTGAACGCCCGCATCAGCGGCACATTGCTGTGAGCGAAGCGAGCAGTAATGTGTCCGACTGCATGCGTTTGTTATAGCGCGTTTGGGTCATTTCAAGCGCCCTGTTTCATATAAGTAGCTAACAAACTCTTCATGCAGATTCTTTGGCAGGGTATGCCCCATGTCATCTACGATACTTAAGTTTGTTCTTTCAGCGAGTTTAGTTCCCCCATCAAGTACTACCAGGGAAGAATGCAGAATACCTCTTAACAATTCCGATATCGCCTGTTCATAATGAGGCAATGTGTTTGTGTCTCGCAACATTTCTCCAAGTCTAATAAATGCCTCAGGTTCGTCCGTCCATTGTAGGTTTGCTTCTGAGTTTGAAGTTGATTCCATAGCCGCTGACATCCAAGAGTCGTAAATCTTGGCTAGATCCTCGAAATAGGCTTGTTCTGTTTTCATTTGAATGATTCGTAAGCGCTATAACAATTTAATAACCGTGCATTTGTGCACATTAATTTATTTAAAAGCATCATTTTTTCCCCTTTATTGGTCAAATTTATCTATATTATAAGTGTTTATCAAGTTTTATTGTAGGTATTATACGCAGCAATCATGATTAT
>JBGCFT010000093.1:0-18000 GCA_045107085.1 Marinicellaceae bacterium
CAGCATTATTGGTGATTGATTCATGGGTTTGACTAATATCGTTAGTTGGGTATGAATTGTGGTTATTTTCTTTTGAACTCTCTCTTAGTATTTTGACTTCTGAATCTGTTGAGTGTGACTCAACAAATGATGAAGAATTGATTGTGGTCGATTGTTTTTCGGGTGTGTTTAAAAATAGAAAGTATCCTAATACTAATAAGATCACAAAAATCAGGGCAAACTTGTATTTATTCATACAGGTTGAATTTCATAGCAGATTATGAAGTATAACATGTGTCTGAATGAAAGGAATACTCTATAATATGGTTTTTTTCTAGATAAAATCACGCTATGTTCAAATGGGATACACTGATAATAAATGCCAACGTCGCGACAATGGCGGAAGGTTCGCATGCTTATGGCATGATTGAAAAGGGCGCAGTTGGTATCCTAAATGGCCGCATTGAATGGTTGGGAACAACGGCTGGAATAAAAAACAGCATTGAAACTTTAGCGGAAGAATTAATTGATGCTAAAGGCTGTTTGTTAACACCTGGATTAATCGATTGCCATACACATTTGGTCTTTGGCGGTAACCGAGCTGATGAATTTGAACAACGGCTCAATGGTGTGGATTATCAAGAAATTGCCCGCAATGGTGGCGGTATATTGTCAACCGTTCGTGCCACACGTGAAGCTAGTTTTGATGAGTTGTATCAACAATCATTGCCCCGTTTTCAAGCATTAATTAGTGAAGGTGTGACGACTGTTGAAATAAAATCGGGATATGGATTGGATTTTGATTCTGAGCTAAAAATGCTTCAAGTGGCTAAAAAATTGGGTGAAGAACATGCTATTCAAGTTAAAACCACTTTATTGGCTGCCCATGCGGTTCCTCCTGAATTTAAAGATAAGGCAGATGATTATATAGATTTAATTTGTTCAGAGATCATTCCTAGGATAGCAGGCCTCAAAGTGGCCGATTGTGTGGATGCTTTTTGCGAAGGCATTGGTTTTAGTTATGATCAAACCAAACGAGTTTTTGATGCAGCGGTTCGATGGGGTTTGCCTGTTAAATTACATGCTGATCAATTAAGTGACTTAAATGGAGCGGCTTTGGTGGCCGAGTATGCAGGCTTATCGGCAGATCACGTTGAATACACCAGTTTAAAAAGCGTTAAAGCTATGGCAAAAGCGGGCACAGTGGCGGTGTTATTGCCTTATGCCTTTTATGTTTTAAAAGAAACACAATTACCACCGATTGATGCCTTTAGAAAATACAATGTCCCTATGGCGATTTCAACCGATTGCAATCCTGGAACAGCACCCAGTAGCTCATTACTGACTACGATGAACAAAGCCTGTGTAGAATTTTCTTTGACGCCTGAAGAAGTGCTCACAGGTGTAACAAGAAATGCGGCCATGGCTTTGGGCATTGAAGAACAAGTGGGCAGCATTGAATTTGGAAAAAAAGCCGATTTGGTGTTGTGGAACATCAAGCACCCAGCAGACTTGTGTTATTGGCAAGGTTTGGGTCGGGTGCAAAGGATTTTTAATTGATAAATAACCAACACAAACACAATAACCCAAAGTTAATTCTCTTCATTGTCATGTTAGTCAGTTTTTTGGGAACCATTGGAATTGCTTTACCATATCCAGTACTGGCTCCATACTTTATTAACTATCCTGCCAATGAATTGACCCATTTTATGGGCTTTCATCCCAAACTATTATTGGGCTTTAGTTTGGCTATTTATCCTCTTGGCATGTTAATTGGTAGCATCTATATTGGTGCTTTGTCAGATCATTTTGGCAGGCGAAGGGTCTTGTTGATTACTCTTTTTGGTTCTGTGATTGGTTACATGCTTACAGCAATAGCCATATACAATGAATCATTTATCTTTTTTATTATTTCCAGATTTATCACAGGAATATGTGAAGGCAATATTGCCATTGCCAGAGCTATTGCCATAGAATTACACCCAAAGATTCATCGCACTCAAGCCTTATCATTGATTTATTCCGCTACATATACGGGTTGGATGTTAGGGCCTGTTTTAGGTGGCTTTTTAATGGTTTATGGAGTGGCAGAGGTTTTTGTTATAGCAGGTATAGGAATGGCAATTGCTATTTTGTTGACTTGGTTTATGATCAGTAAAGATATCCCAAGTGATGTTGAACACATTGATTTTTGGCACACCATACGCAAAAACAACTCACTCACCTTATTAAAGAATAAAGAAATTCTTCCAATGTTTTGGTTTTATTTCTTTTATGCTATGGGGTTAAATGCATTTTATGATTTTTACCCTGTTTGGTTTGTCGATTATTTTAATGCAGATGGAAAAGTAATTTCATTGGCAACCATTTGCTTAACAATTGTTATGATCATTGTCAGTTCTTTTTATGTGACAAAGTTGCAGAAAAGATTTGGAGAGTATTATGTAATTTTATGTGGAGCAGGGTTTCTGTCCCTTATCTTGTTGATCCAACCTTTTCTTGGCTTCTCGCAAACGTTTTTTATCTTTGCATTGATAGGTGGAATCATTGCAGTGACTAATGGAATGATTCCCAGTTATTTGTCAAATTATTTTGGGCACCTTGGTCAAGGTAAGGTTATGGGACTTCAAACTTCAACTTTTTGCATAACTAATGTAATTATTGCTATATTTGGCGGTGCTTTGTCTATCTTGGACTCAATTTATGTTTTAATTTTAGGTTCAATATTGGTGATGTTTTCTGTTTTTGTATTGTGGAAAAATAAGGTATCTCAATTAAATTTAATATCAAAATTCAAACAAATCAATGGCATAGAGCCCAATAAATAATTTTCCTCAAAACGCTATCAGGTATTTTTAATACTAAATAATATCTCAAACGATGCGACCTTATGTCACGATTTTTTAATGCCTTAATCAAGAAAGTATGCCTCACATTGCTTAATTAGACCGGATAATTTTCATTCAATCATGGAACCGCACTGAGTTTTTTGGCTTTTGGCTGCATTCAGAAGCACTATTTAAATGTTTTGATTTTATATTAATCCTTGTAATTACATGTAGTTAGGTGTAACTTATAATCTAGTTTATTAATAAAGTAGTGCTTTTATAGCAAAAATTAGAACAGGCTTGACATTTATATTGGATTCTATTAATAAAATATAAACTTTTTTTAATAATTTATGTGTATTTTGTTGTATCTAACAAAGTTTTAACACAGTCACATAAAAAAGCAGTTAAAATGCGCCTAAATGTTATTACTTAGATAGAAAAATCAAATGAATTTAAAAAGAAAAAACCACATGACAAAAATAAGACTACTCTTTACCATTCTTATACTTCAAATCATATATGTCTCAAATGCCCATGCAACTTTTGTTTCAATAAATGGCTCAGAAAACCTCACTTTAATGGATGATATCGTATTTGATTACAGTAGTGAGCAAAAATCAATCAGCTTTAACGTCGCCAACCCATTTGTTTGTTCAAATCCAATAGATAACAATGGCACTTCAATTGAGCTTAATGTTAACTCAATATTAGATGGTAATGCTGTTATTTCTGCCATATACGGTGTCCAACAAAATGTGTTTGAAATCAGTACTGACGCTGACATTCAATGTGCCAGTGAACTAGGGGTCTTCAATGATGTTATATTCAATCAAAGCATGGAGTTTGTTAGTGATAATATTAGGGTTGAATTAAAAGATGTTGAAACAGGTGCAATTTTAAACTCTGTTAATGATATAGAGTTAAGCGATGGTCAGCTATACCAATACAGGTATGAAATCAGAAATACCGGAACGCAGTCTGTCAATATTGATTTTATTGAAAACTATCTTGAGAATGCTTCACCCACTTTCGCAAGAGATCCTTTGGATGGATGGGCATGTGTCGTCATTTCAGGTTCCTTTACAAATTGTGGTTCAGATACGACTGGTTTTGATAAAGTATCATTGCAAGGCGCTACAATCGTTCCAAATGGTCAGATAAATGTTGAGGTTACCAGAAGGGTACGAGTCGATTTATCAGGACCAAACATTAAGTTAGACTTGTTAGCGGCCACCTTCATCAACAATAGTGTTCAAGATATCAATCCTTTTAACAACATAGCTTTCACTTCTTTTGGCACCACTACCATTACTGCCTCCAGACTAGACATACCAAATCTTTTGAATAATACGGAAGCAGGTGTGATAATGACGCCAATATTTGTTGAATTTTTGGATGGACAAGGTGTGTTAGATTCAAGTAATAACAGCTTAGTGACAATGTCTATAAATGACAGTTCTCCTTCAGGTGGAACTTTATCTGGTGATCTTTCAGTTAATGCCATTAATGGTGTGGCAACATTTACAAATTTAAGCATTGACAAGTCGGGAGCTGATTATAAGCTTCGAGCTACATCATCAGGTGTGACGGGTGCCATATCCAGTAGGTTTGATGTCAATCCTTCAACCGCTTCTCAATTAATTGTGACGACACAACCAACTGGTGCTGTTGCTCAAACTGCAATGCCAGCCATAATAGTTCAAGCTCAGGATCAATTTGGAAATATCGCCACTAATTATTCAGGAAGAGTTTTTGCTAATATCAAATCAGGAACAGGAAGCTTGTCAGGAACGAATAATCCATTTGCTAGCTCAGGAGTAGCAACCTTCAATAATTTGTCAGTTGATACTGCAGGCAGTGGCTATACTTTGTTATTTTCTTCTGGAAGCTTAACCAGTACGGTATCTAATTCATTCGAAATAACTGCCATACCCAGTGCGGCAAACTCAACATTTGGAATAAATCCAGATTCTCAAATTCCAAACTCAGATGAACAAGTGGCAGGAACATCGGTTACAGTTTTTGCTTCCATTCGAGATGTCAATAATAATCCAGTTGGTGCTGGGGTCGATGTTTTGTTAAATATGCAGAATACTATGGGTGCAAATGCAACAAATGCTATCTGTACAACCGTCTCAAATGGTCAATGTGTTGCACAAGTGACCAGCACATTGTCAGGTGTGACTACTATTACAGCATCAATTACTGGCAGTCCAATTATGAATATAATTTCAGGATGGAGTGATGTTAATACTTGGATAGCAGGTAGTCCAGATGCAAGTTTGTCAAATTTTGGAGTGGCCAGTGCTTCTGCAAGTGTAAATTCAAATGTAACTTTGGAAGCAGAGCTCAGAGACCAGTTTGGTAATTTAGTTGAAGATGAGTCAGTGACTTTTCAATTGATTGATTCTTTAAGTTCAACACCTCCTTCAACAGTATGTGGTTCAGTCACTGGATCAGATGGCATATGTACAGGTGGTGTGACTAGTTCGCAACAAGGGTCAACGACCGTCAAAGCGTTTTATGGCTTTCCTTCAGTTGAAATTACTAATACTGATTCATACAACGGTTTAGGAAAAGTAATTAATTGGATAGCCCCAAATTAATTAATTATTAGAGTTTAGATTTATAAAAACCTTTGAGCCGATATATCAAGTCGATCAAAGGTTTTTTTTCATCTGTATGAATATTGACTTCCTGGAATAAGATGCAAAACTGATTTTTCAAATACATCCTCGGAGCCTTTATCATATTTCAAATCACACCTTAGTGTGTAATCAATGTTTTTAAATTGCTTTAATTGATTGGAATTGGGTATAGAAATCTCCGAAAAACTCAATATTTCTGTCGAAAATGCATCCAATTTAATTTCTGGATTATTCATTATAATTGATGAGGATAATCCAGAATTAAAGTCAATGTTACATTTGATTTTTTCTAATATTCTATTTTGATATGTTCTGTATTCGAATCTAAGATCAATTGACTGCTTATCTATATTAAATTGACTTATTTTAATGTCACTTACTGTACTTTGTTTTTGATTATACCGAGAGTAATTACCACCACCGCACGCACTTAAGCATAAAACTGCGGTTAATGTGTAACAAGTAACAAAGTGTTTTGTTATCACTAGCTGACCTTTTTGGGATCTAAGGCATCTTGCATTGAGTCAGAAAACATGTTGAATGCTATAACTAACACAAACAAAAAGACAGATGACGATATAAAGTTATTAAAATGTCCTGCCAAAACATCTTGTGTTGATTCGGATATCATTAAACCCCAGCTGACACCATCTTTTACGCCCAATCCTAAGAAGCTCAAAATAACCTCGGATTTGATGGCGGCCACAAAAGCAATTGTTGATTGTACTAGAAGAATATGAGATGTATTTGGCATAATGTGTTTAAATATTATTTTATTTTCTCTAACACCAATAGATCTCGCAGCTTCAACAAACTCTTGACCTTTGAGCTTGATAACTTCGCCTCTGACAACCCTTGCGGTTAAAGTCCAAAATGTAGCTATCATGGCCACATGCATAGAAAAAGAAAAGCCTTCTAAAGCAAAAGCAACGGCTGCAACAAACAAGTAAAAAGGAATGGAGTCTAATACACCCATTAACCACAGTATAATAGCATCAATCCAAGAGCCGCTATAAAAACCAGATAAAGCCCCCAACGCAGCGCCCAAAGCTGTTGATAAAATAGCGACAGTAAAGCCTACTTCAAAGGCTACTTTTGTACTGTATAAAACACGCGTTAATACATCTTGTCCGATAACATTGGTTCCAAACCAGTGCTCCCAAGATGGTCCTTGCCAGAGTGCATCGGTAGTATCACTCCAATTAACTCCCCAAATTCCAAACCAAACACCCAATGCGATGATTAAATAAATCAATACAATAATAGCACCAGTGACTCCCATTCTATCTCGCTTGAATTTATACCATGCCTTATTCCATAAAGAATCGCCCTTTTCAGTTGCTACAGTATTTGTATCTATAGTTGTTACGTTGCTCATTATTTTAGCTCCACTCTTGGGTCAAAGACTCTGTATAAAATATCAGTGAATAATAATACTATGACAAATAGTACAGCGGTTAAGCCAACAATGGCTTTTAGGATGTTTTGATCACCAGCTATGATGGCATCAAATGTTACTTTACCAACTCCAGGAATTCCAAAATAGCTTTCAATTAATAAGCTGCCACTAACTACCACCAAAGGAATGGAGAACATGATGCGAGTGATAATTGGAACCATTGCATTTTTTAAGACACCCTTAAATAATAAAGTCATTGAAGAATGTCCAAATGCACGCGCAGTACGAACATGATCTTTGGTCATTTCCTCAACCAAAACAGCCCGATAAAAACGGGTATTATATCCCAAAGCAACAAAAACTGTGGCCAGTGTTGGGACAGTGACATACTTTAAATATTGTGACCAGATAAGACTTCCAGATTGGTCATAAACCTCCCAACCTCGAACTGGAAATAAATCTAAGCCATAAGATGAACTAAAAAATAGTTGGAAAAAGATAATGACAATTAAAAAAGAAATACTCATGCCGATCACTGAGCCGGTCATAATCAATTTATCAATCCAAGTACCTCGCCTATAAGCAGCAAATAAAGCCAAGGCGATGGCTATAACATTACCAAGAATAAAGCCAGGTATAATTAATTGTAGTGATACCGGCATTGTTTCTGATAATATGGACGAAACTTTTTTATCTAATACATCTGAACTGCCAAAGTCAAATGTGGCCAATTGTGTAACATAACCTCCGTATCTTGTCAGAAATGGTTGGTCATAACCCAATTCATGTCTTACTTCTTTAATTTCTTGTTCTGTTGGGTTTTTTCCAAGCTTGTCATAAGTTAAATCTGGGCCAAAATATACCATTAATAAAAATGAGATAAAAGTAACACCCAAAATTAATGGAATGCCACCCATGAGTTTACGTAAAGAAAATTTTAATATATCCAATTCGATTTCTCCTATTTAACGTCAACGTAACGGGTAAAGAAACCACCTAAGATTTCTCTATCTGGAAACATAATGACATCATGGTGCCATAGGTATATTCTGTTTCTGGATAAACCAGATATCACTACACAATCATCAATAACCATTTGGTTCAGTTTTTGATAGACTATTGTTCTTTCAGGCGAAGGTTGCATGACTTTTGCTTTTCTAAAAAGTTCGTCAAATTCTGGATTAACATAATTAAAATTATTTGACCCAGGAGATTTATTTGGGCCATAAAACAACTGAAGCGTATTTTCTGCATCAGGGTAATCTAATCCCCATGCCAATGAAAAGAAAGGTGCATTGCCATCTTTTAAGGCTTTGTTAAATGAACCAAAACTTGGATATGGATTGTATTTAATTTTATTAACTGGATAACCAATCTTCTTTAAAAATCCTCTAAACTGTTCATAGAATTGTCTGTTTGTTACATTGCCTGAAGTGTGGTATTCCAGAATAGGCAAGTTATTTGAGTTCCATCCAGCTTCTGATAATAAGCTTTTAGCACCTTCAATGTCTAATGTAACGCCATCTTGTGACATGTCAGCATCGTATTCGATTACAGCAGGTGTAATAACTCCAGGAAATATAGTGCCTAATCCAAAATAAAACGCACGGTTTCTTTGGTCCCAATTAAAAGCTTTTCTTATGGCGCAACGCAAGTTTTTGTTTTTGGCATCATGCTCAGGATCTCCGTTGTTACCAAATGTAGGGTTCATCATATCGAAGCCAGAATAAACAAAGCCAGCTTCTACTCCAAACATGTGATGATAGTTATCTGTAATCTTTGGATAGAGTGTTAGTGGTTTTTTACTCATGATTACCGAATTGGCTTGTTCTTTTGGAACGGTTGTATATTGAATTTCATTGCCTTTGGTAAAAGAATTCCAGCGAGAAGATGTTTCTTTAATAAAGTTTACTTCCATTACATCAATAAATGGAGGTGATTTTCCTTCTAACGCTTTAATACCAGTAAAATCATGTTTATTAGCATCATAACCTTCGTAAGCGAGATCAAGAGGTTCTTTTCTGAATTTAGGGTTGGTGATCAAAACAGCTTTTTCTTGGTTAAAAGATTTTAATGAAAAAGGTCCTGAACCCACTGGGTTTGAACCAAATTCATTGCCATAAAAATCAACTGCTTCTTCGGGAACAATTGCACTAAAGCCCATTGCGAGGGTGTAAACTAATTGTGGGTATGGCGCAACTAATTTAATTTGTATCGTATAATCATCAAGCGCTTGGAGTCCTTCAATGGTTTTTGAATAATCAGATCCCTCATCCTTCCATTCGTTAAGCCCAACTATGCGTCCAGAAAACAACCAAGAGCCTTGAGATTGGTATTGTTTGTCAAAATGTCTTTTTAATGAATAGACAAAATCGCTTGCATGAACTTCACGGCCTTTTCCATTGGTAAATGCTTCATGATCTTGAAACTCGACACCTTGCTTAATTGAAATTGTATAAGTTAAACCATCTTCACTTACTGTTGGCATACCAGTTGCTAGATTTGGTTTTAAGTCGTATGGTCTGGCTAAGTATTTATAAGAATACAAGGTATCAAATACATTGAGAACCACAAAGTTGGAATACATGACCGCAGCTCTAACAGGGTCGAATGTGGTTGGAGTGCCATCCATTGAATGGTAATAAACTTTTTTGCCAGGATAACGGTTATTTTCTTTTTTGGGTTTGGGGTCGTTTTCATTTTGAGAGTCTTGACCTCCACATGCGATAAGGGTCATTACCAAGAATGAAATTAAAATAGAACGGAGACTTTTAGGCATAGATTTCCTGTTTTTTGTCATTTCAAAGAAAAAATATTATACATTGAAATTAACAAGATGTCTAAACACAAATTCAAAAAGCCAATATCATAATAATGATACTGGATTATAGCCTGTTAATTGGGGTCAGAAAAAACTGTCCTCTGAGCTTTGAATACCTGACATTTCATCTTCTGAATCTCCATTTCCATCTTGGCTTAAACTGATTTTAACTTGTAAGCCTTGAGCAGAATCAGCATTCTGCAATGTTTCCTCTAGGGATATGATGTCTTTTTTATACATATTATACAATGCGGTATCGAATGTTTGCATGCCATCATCAAGTGAATTTTCCATGGCTTCTTTTAGTTTATTGACTTCACCCCGGCGAATCATTTCTCTAATCATCGGTGTATTAACCAAAATTTCAATAGCAGGTCTTCTTAATCCATTTTTATCTTTAACTAATCGCTGGGCAATAATGGCCTTTATATTTAAGGCTAAATTTAACAGTATATTTTTGTGAGAATCACTGGGAAAGAAATTCAGTACCCTTTCGATGGCTTGATCAGAGTTGTTGGCGTGAATGGTGGCTAAACACAAGTGCCCAGTTTCCGCAAATGAAATAGCAGCTTCCATTGTGTCACGGTCACGAATCTCTCCAATTAAGATGACATCTGGTGCTTCTCTTAAAGCGCTTTTTAATGCTTGTTTGTATCCATGGGTATCTGAACCAATTTCGCGTTGATTAACTATCGATTTTTTATGCCTGTGCATAAACTCAATGGGATCTTCTACAGTAAGAATATGACCAGTCATTTGCTCATTTCTGTGATTAATCATTGAGGCCATTGTTGTTGACTTACCAGATCCAGTTCCACCAGCAACCAAAATGAGACCGCGTTTCTCTAGAATCAGCTCATTGACTAATTCAGGAATTTTTAATTCTTTTGCATTGGGAATTTCAGTTTCTATGGTTCTAATAACCATACCCACTTCATTTCTTTGCTTGAAAACATTGACTCTAAATCTTCCTATGCTTGGTAGAGAGATGGCTAAATTCATTTCTTGGTCTCTTTCAAATTGCGGAACTTGACCTTCATCCATGATTGAGTAAGCAATTTTTTTAACTAAACCGTTGGGTAGTGCTGTTCTTCCTAGCGGTTGAAGTACACCTTCCACTTTAATGTTGATTGGGGCTCCTGTACTCAAAAACATATCAGAGCCGTTTTTTTCTTTCATTATTTTTAAGAAATGGGTTAAATCCATAATTTCACCTAAGTGTTGATATCGCAAATTTGATACAAGTGTGATTCAGAAAATCCCAAATGTTTTGCAACATCTTTTAACATATTAAATTCAAGTTTGTGAAGCTCATCATCAATGTTGGCTAGAACCCACAAGTTTTTGATAAAAGTTTGTTTTTCATTAGCAGATAAAAAATTGTTGATGACGGAAGTGTGAGATTGAAGAGAAATTGTAAAATCACTGTGGATTTCAGCATTTTCAATCAATTTATCAGCCTCTGAAGTGGACAAATCCATACTGGCTGTTATTACATCATGCATTATTTTTTTTTCTTTTTGTAACTCTATAAAGTCAGCACGAATCATTTCTATCATCAATGTAGAGATAGCTAATTGTAATTGTTCTGATTCTTGGCTTGTTAATTCTTTAGAGATAACAGATAATCTCATTAACTTTTTTATTGAAGTTAAAATATTCATTTATATTATCCTACTAGAACAAATATAATACACAATAAAATATAAACTGCAAAGCTATCATGAAAAAATTATTATTAACATTGCTGTCAATTAATCTATTATTTGCTTGTCAATCACCACCAACTAAAAAGATAGATGACGTAAAAATAATGCCTGAAACACAAGAAATTGATGCCAATCAACTTGTTGATTCACTTGATGAATGTTACAAAATCGATCGTTGTAGGGAAGATTTAAATAAACAATTTAACTCGTGGTTAGTAGATAAGAATTACATTGCAACTGATGAACCAGTAAGTACGGATGAAGATGATGGCGAAATAGTGACAAAAATTGTCAGGACAGCAAATCAACAAGAAGTCAACAAGATAACATTGTCCAGTGTTTATATGAATAACCAGCTCATTAAAGGTGCAATTAACGAATGGCTAACTTGGAAAAGACCACAATTAATCAATACTTGGCACTATTTTCAATACCTAAGAGAAGATATGTTACCTGCTTTTGAAAAGTACGGTATTGAAGAGTCATTAATATTAGGAATCATGGCTCAAGAAAGTGGCGGTAAAGTACATTCACGTTCTCGTGCTGGAGCAGGCGGGTTGTTTCAAATTATGCCAGCAACTGCTAAAAGATTGGGTTTGTCTGGTAAAGATGGCGCATATGATTTGCGTTTTAATCCAAAGCAGTCAGCATTTGCAGCTGCTAAATATATAGATGAACAGTGGAAACTATATGATGGAGATGAAGCCAAATTATTGGCAGCTTACAATTCTGGAGAAAACCGTTTTGCAAGGCTCAACAAGAAATATAAAAACAGATCTTTATGGGATAAAAATTTTTATTATGAGTTGCCCAGAGAAACCCGCCATTACATTCCTGTAGTGATTGCAGCAATGCTTATTTTTCAAGATCCAGAAAAATTTAACGTTGTACTAGATAAGATAGATACTGAAACTCAAGTGGTTCAAATTGCTAAAAAATCATCATTAAGTGAACTGGCAGTATGTCTGGGTCAACAATACCGGGTTGATGGCTGGTTTAGAGTGTTAAGAAACCTCAATTCTGGCATCAAAGCAGATGCGTCCATTGAAGCCAATACAGCCTTAAAAATTCCTAAAATATTGAGTCAAACATTTGAAGAAAAATGTTCTGATACGGATTTAATGTCCTTGGCTCAATCATTTCATGAAGCAGACTTTCAAGCCACTAAAGGAATGTTTAAATACAAGGTTAAATCCGGAGATTCCTTGAGTGCAATTGTGAGAAAATTCAGATGTACCAGCAAAAAAGAAATTGCCAGTTTAAATAATTTAAGGGCCCCCAGATATTTAATTAGGGCTGGTAAATATCTCAATATTCCGCAGTGCTAAAAAACACACGACTAAAAACTTCTGTTGTTTTAGTTTTAGCTATTTTTTTATGCCAGCTGTGGTTGCTATCAAATACACAACTTTTTGGTGATGAATCTTTTTACTGGTTAGAGGGACAGTTTTTAGCCTATTCGTATACTGATTTACCTGGCTGGACAGCATGGATGATAAGAGTCGGCACATCGTTTTTTGGCAACCATTACTTTGCAGTAAGGTTCGTTTCTTTCTTCGGGTTTATTAGTGTGTTTCTTGCGATACACTTAATTAATAAAAGATTAAATCAAACAAAATCTGAAATTGATAATTTTGTTGTCATATTCGCCATCCCTTTAGTCGCCTTAGTCTCTATCATGGCCTTGCCAGATATTTGGATGATTGTTTTTACCATGTGGATTGTGTATTTTTGCATACAATCTGTTCAAAGTAATAGACGCAAACATTGGATAATTTTAGGCATTGTTATGGCCTGTGCAATGAATGTGCACGTCCGCATGTGGATTTGGTTGTTTTTTGCTGGATTAATGTTTCTTCTTTGTTTTTGGCCACAAACTAAAGTCATTAAAAATGCAATTTTAGTTACTGTTCCACTAGCTATGTTGGGCTTTGTTCCTATCTTGTGGTTTAATTTTCAAAATGATTTTGCTTTGTTTCAATTTCAATTTGCACAAAGACACCCTTGGTCTTTTCAGTACCAAAACTTTGTATTTTTGGTTTCACAGTTTATTGTTATTACTCCATTGATATTGTTTTTATGGTTTTATAAAGTCGCATCAATACCTTTATATTTTAAGCAGAGCCGCCTTATTTCTTGGGTTCTCTTAACCGCTTTAATGCATTGGCTTTTCTATATAGTGATGAGCTTTTTTGTTGATGGATTGAGGACAACTGTACATTGGTTGCTGGTTTCTTATGTTCCCGTTATAAGCATCACATTATCTAATATTAAATATAAAAAATTATCTTTTTGGGCGATTATTTTTGGTTGTTTGGTGACATTAATTTTGTTTGTTTATATTCTTATAAACAAGAATTATGTCAATAATACGCAAGCAAGAATCCTTGATAATTCATTGGGCTGGAATGAAATGTCTCAAAAAGTAAAAAAATTACAAAAAGAATACAAAACCCCTTATCTTATTACTGATTATTTCATGACGGCTTCTGAATTGGCATTTGAGCTCAATCAAACCAATAATATAAAAGTGCTACCACATCCTAAAAGTATTAAGCATGGCAGACAGAAACAATTAGAAATAATGAATTTGTTATTAAATGAACCGGAATCTTATAAAAACCAGGCCATTTTAGTTTTAGAAGATTCAAGTATTAAATTACAGGATAAAGGTAAATACTATGCGCAATTGTGTCAATATTTTAAACAAATAGAATTAATTGATACTTTGAATATAAAGAATAGTAAAAAACAATTTCATTTTTTTAGGGTAAATAATAACGATGCTAATCAGATATGCGTTCTTCCTCCGTTATTTTATGTAGAACAAATTGTTAAGGGAGATGTTTTAGAAATTTCAGGTTGGTCGATATTACATAATTCTGCAATTCAGTCTTTGACATTGGTATCAAATAACAAAAAAACAAAAGTCTCAGATAGTTCCATTATTCATGAGGGCATAGCTGACATGTTTCCTGAAATAAATGATTTAAGACAACCAAAAAATGCTTTTAAGATCGAAATACCTATTGTGGATCTGGGTCACTCCTATTACTTTTTAGCTTACAGTATTAATGAAAAAGAGTTTTATTCACAAAATTATTTTATTGAATGAAATATTTATTTATGTAACAGGTCTTAGTAAGCATGAAACAAAAAGAAAGAAAATTTGATGCCTTAATTGGCCACCTCAGTGATGACCTTTACCGTTTTGCTTTTTGGCTGTGTAAAAATGACGCATTGGCAAAAGATTTGGTACAGGAAACTTATTTAAGAGCATGGAAAGCTTTAGATTCATTGCGAAATGAAAAAGCAGCAAAAAGTTGGATTTTCATGATTCTAAGAAGAGAATTTGCACGGTTATTTGAGAAAAAAATACCGCCAATAAGTTCACTAGATGATTTAGAGTATGACATTGAGGACAAAAAGCCAATGGGACCAGATGATCTAAAAGAAGTTGATATAGTCAGAGAAGCCATTCTTAATTTAGAAAAAAAATACGCTGAGCCACTGATGCTTCAAGTCATTGGTGGATTTAGCTGTGATGAAATTGCAGAACAATTAGACATATCTAAAAGTGCAGTTATGACCCAACTATTTCGTGCCAGATCAAAACTACAAACGGCTTTAACCAGAGAAAGCAAAATAGGCAAAGCGATATGAATTATTTTGAATTTAAACAACAATTACTAAGAGACTCATTTACCAAAGATGAAGAATTTCACAGACTTCGTAAGGAAGATTTAAGGTGCGCAGAAGCCTACGAAAAAGCCATGGCATTTGAAAAAACTTTAAAGAGCGCTTTTAAGATTAAAGCGCCAGATAATCTAAAAGATTCTATCATTCTAAAACAAACTACTGAAGCCAATCGCATGCAACCCTTTCAAAGATATGCTATTGCTGCTTCTGTATTTTTATCATTCTTGATGGTCTCTTCTTTATGGTATTTTAATAAACCTACAAATAAGGGCTCAAATGCTGTTGAAAACTATATAACTGCAATGGTCGCATTAGAATCAAATTCTCCTTTGTCTGAAAACCCTATTCCATTAAAAGAAGTGAATTCAGTGTTTGCTGAATTCAAAGCTGAGATGAGAAAAGACATTGGCAAAGTTCATTTTGTACATGATTGTCACACGCCAGGAGGAACGGGTGTGCATATGATTTTAGCCACACTACAAGGACCGGTGACTGTTTACTATATGCCTGCTACCATTATTGATGAGGGGCGTGTGGATTTTGATATTGAAGATTCAAAAGCAGTTTTAGTGGCCATGCAGAAAGGTTCTGTTGCAATTATTGCGAATACTTCTGAACAACTGGCTTCTATTGAACCGATGTTACAAGATAATTTATTGTTCTTATAGATATTTTTGAGGAATAAGATTTCTCAAATGAATTTTCTTGAAAGAAAAAACTCAATTGTTATATTTTCTTTAAAGATTTATATAAAAAACGATTGGGGTGAATTAATTGTTGTAAGCAAGAGTCAAAAGCTGAGACGTGACCAGTAATTTGGTTGCATAAAAATTCTGCAAGCAATGGAGCAGACGTAAAACCCCGAGAACCCAATCCAGTCAATAAATACAAGTTGTTTAAGTGGTCTGGCTTGGGATACTGTTTCCATTTTTTTCCATGACAGATGTCATGGTAATCTTGTTTAAATTGTTGTTGATCAATAATGGGACCACAAACAGGTAAATGGTCAGGTGTTGTGACACGAATTCCCGCTCTTGACTGATCGCTTTCTACAGGCTCCAATAATTTTTCATAACCCGATTGAGCCCACAAAGCTTTGTTTCTTTGCCAATGATTGGCCTGAGATTTTGCGGGACTAAAATAGTCTTCAATTTTCATGGGATCAAATGTGGCTCCAAAAGATTGTTTACCATGCCATTGAGGTGTGATGTAGCCTTTATTTAATTGCACATGTGGACACTCAGATATTTGTGAGTGAATGTCTGCAGAATTAACATAACTGATTTCTCCGTGTTTGGCAGTGGTGGGTAAAACATACTCTGGTAACAATTGTTTTGCACTAATGCCATTGGCCAAAATCAAACAGTCCGCTTGAATGATAGTTTTTCCACCACTAAATAAATGCCAGTGCTTAGTTATTTCATCAAATTCTATAGATTCAATGTTTGCATGCAAATAATTATCCAGGCTGGAAAAAATGTGTTGTGCATGGCCTTGTGTATCCAGCCAGCCTGCTTGCGGATATAATAATCCCTTCTTGACTTTGTGAAGCAATGTTTGTGGCATGTCAAATCTAGTTAAAAATGTTTCTTGCCATTTCTGCTGTTTTTCAGAAAAAGCCAGTTCCAGTACACCATCCTTATGATAATAATCATTTGAATAATATCGGATAGCATAAAGAAAAGCTGACAAATAAAAACGAGCCTCAGGTGAATCGTTTAAATCAAAGGAAGGCATGACCATGGCTTGTGGGTTTCCTGAAGTTTCTAGACAAGGACGATTTTGTCTGTCAATTAAGGTTACTTTTTTCCTAACTTTTACTAATTTATCAGCCAAACTTAATCCAGCTATTCCTGCGCCAATAATGACAATTGAATGTGTGCTAGAGGCTTTGAAAGTTGACGCCCAAGGTTGTTTTGGCATGGGTTTGACTTTCTGTTCACAAAAGTGTGCTGTGAGCATTTCCCTTTTTTTACCAAATCCAGCTTCTTTTTTGATTTTAAAACCCACTGATGAGAGTCTGTCTTTAATTAATCTTGCAACAGTGAATGTGGCGGCTGTGGTTTTAAAGTGCGATAAGTTAGCAACCGTTTTAAAAAGTCTGTCACTCCACATCTCAGGGTTTTTGCTGGGATTAAACCCATCTAAATACCAGGCGTCAATTTTATGATTAATGCTTTCAAATGCATCAACACAATTACCGAAAATCAATGTCAATGACACATTAAACTTTTCAAAATTAATGCGGTGTGTTCCCATCATTAGCTCTGTGGGATATTTCGTTATTAAATTATCTGCAAACAATTTCAATTCAGTAAACTGAGCAAGCGCTTTGATTAATTGCACTGTGCTTAAAGGATGCAGTTCACAACTAATATAATCCAGATGTTGATCTGCTTTGCTTGTTTTATGCCATAATCTTAATGTGTTGAGAAAGTTTAAACCCGTGCCAAAGCCAGTCTCTCCAATACAAAAATGTTCTTTATTCAACCAATTTTCAGGCAAACCATTGCCTTTTAAAAACACATGTTGTTTTTCCTCTAATCCCAAACCA
This sequence comes from Marinicellaceae bacterium, assembly GCA_045107085.1. GTDB lineage: Bacteria > Pseudomonadota > Gammaproteobacteria > Xanthomonadales > Marinicellaceae > NORP309. Next base: position 17,641 of record JBGCFT010000093.1, read on the forward strand.
GATTGGAAATAAATATCTTGATATTCATTAGAAAAAGCCGAGCCAGTCTCATCAAACTTAAGATTGAGTGCTTGGCATTTTTTAATTGGAAAAGGTTTCTGAGGCATAAAAATGTTAATAAATTATCTATACATCTTACATTTATTATAAAAAAAATTAAATCTAATTGTTTTATTTGAAATGGATTTGAAGCCGGAAAGGTATTGAAATGATATTGTCAGAGACCTTTGCTCGATTAGTGAAAGAAGATAAAAAGTTTAAAAAAGCATCACTCTGCGTTTCAAAATTTGCTAATAACTAGTTATTAGGCTGCATTTCGTGCCTTGATTGACACATTTTTAAATCTTTTTCTCAATCCTT
>JBGCFT010000094.1:0-82321 GCA_045107085.1 Marinicellaceae bacterium
GATTAGTGAAAGAAGATAAAAAGTTTAAAAAAGCATCACTCTGCGTTTCAAAATTTGCTAATAACTAGTTATTAGGCTGCATTTCGTGCCTTGATTGACACATTTTTAAATCTTTTTCTCAATCCTTCATAATCAAGCAAAAGTCTCTAATAATTTCATCAGCATATATTTTAATATTATAAAAGCCAGCAGGCAAACCTAATGCTTGGCCATTAACTGTTCCTTCTGCGATTAATTCACCGGATAAACTAAACACGGCAAAAGGTACTTGTAAGGCTTTTTTCAATGTTTTCATTAAAAATATAAAAATTATTTTATTCAAAAAACCCACTAATTTAAAATCGTATTGTAGTTACATAGTATACATACGTTTTTAATAAAATTTTAGTGTCAACTGTGATGTTTTTAAAAATGGATTATTCTATTTTTAATTTCGTACTAAAGATTTTGGCATTAAGGCTTCGATTTGAGTCATGACATCTAGACGATCGATTAAATCGCACACATAATCAAGCTTATCAGTCTCAATAACCAATACTTTACTAAGTGAGTAACTTTTTATCCAAGTATTATAGAGTTTGTCCAATCGTTTTAAATACGATAATGGGATATCTTGCTCCATTTTTCTGCCACGGATTTTGATTCTTTTTCTTATGGTTCTAATTGAGCACTTAAGATATATCATCAAATCAGGTGGACGTATTGAAGCGATTATATTTTCGTAAAATTGATGATAGGTATGCCAATCTCGGTGACTCATTTTTTTCATGTCTCGTAATGCAGTTGCAAAAATTTCCACGTCTTCAAAAATCGTTCTATCTTGAACGACTACACCTTGGGATGAATCTACTTTTTGATGTATACGAAACTTATTACTCAAAAAATACAATTGTGAATGAAAAGCCCATTGTTTCATGTCTTTATAAAAATCATCCAGATAAGGATTTTCATCGTTAGGTTCATAAAATGGCGTAATATTGTATGTTGAAGTTAGAAAATGAACCAATGATGTTTTTCCAACTCCAATATTTCCTGCAATAGCAATGATACGCTTTTTGCTCACTTTAGAGATCTTTTAGATTATTACGCGTCCAACTCTTAAATGCATTTTGTTGTTTTTTATTGGGTTTCTTTATGGGAATAATATTTAATTTTTCAGGTACAGCTTTCATCAATGTTATTTGAGACTGCTTCAATATACCTTGGTGGTAATAATGAATAGAATAAGATTGCCCTAAATTCATTTTTTCTAATCTTTGTTTTATGTTGCTATATGTGACTTGGAAGCCATCAATTGCTATTATTACATCATTATTTGTCAATCCTGCCTGCCAAGCAGATCCACCGACATCAACAATGTCTAGTTTTGCCAATCCATTTTCATTGCCGTATTTGACATTAAGACTGGGTTTCGAAGAGTAGTCAGTATCTTCCTCAATTGTTAAGCCATAAAAATTCAATAACTCTTCAAAATTAATAGCTTTAGTGCCATCAACGTAATCCTTCCAAAATTGATCAAAATCATGACCAGTCATGTCTTTTAACAATTGTTTTACCTGAAATGTCTTATAACCAGATTTACTGATTCCAAAGTTTTTATACAAAAGATACTGTAAGTCATCCATACTTTTTTTATTGTCAGTAACATCTCTGATATGTTTGTCTAGTAACCATGAAACCAGAGAACCTTTAAGATAAATACTGACAGTCGTATTATGACTTCTATTTCTGTCATTTTTCATCCAAGTATCAAAACTGGTTTCTGATAAACTCATGACTTTTTTTCCAGGCTTATTTTCGTAAGAATTAATGTTTTTTGCCAATTCACTTAAGAAATCCTTATGATCAAATGTCTTTGTTCTATAGGGAAACATCATATCATAATAACTGGTTGTGCCTTCTGCCATCCAAAATAAATCCGTGTAGTTTTCCTTGCTATAATCATAGGGAGAAATTCCTGCGGGTCTATAAGATTTTACATTCCATGTATGTACAAATTCATGAGCGATGATACTGGCGATTCTAAAGTAATTTTTATCTGGAGCGAATCCAAATCTATCGGATTGTATGATAGTTGAATTTAAATGTTCTGTTGCTCCTCTTAAATTATGTCCTGCATGAAACATATAAACATATCTTTTGAATGGAAATGTCTTCCATATTTTTTTAGCTTCATAATGAAATTTTTCAATATCATCTTTTAATCTTTGCATATCAAAATTGCCATCACCCCAAATAACAATTTCATACAACTGTTCTTCTACTTGAATAGAATCATAATGATTAATTCCAGATTCAATGGGTGAATCTACTAATATATCATAATTACCTGCTTTAAATGTGTGGTCATCTATTGACTCTAAACCAGAAAAAGAACGCCATTCTTCTGGAACATTCAATTTGACCGTCAGTGGCTTATTACGTTGTGATTCACTGTATAAAAACACTCCACTGGCATCTAAAAAGGCGTGGGTTGAATCTATATGACTGACTCGGCTTCTTAATTCATTGGCATAAATTTGGTATTTTACTGTGATTTTACCTGGTGTATTGATAAATATTCGCCATGTGTTTTTGTCATCTTTTTGCCAAGTAAGCTCTTGATTAAATGCATCATAGACTTTAAATTTTCGAATATTTTTAGGAAGGTCTAATATTTCGTATCTGCCAGACCGCCAAACAGGGAGCTTGACATTAAATGATTTTGTCTGGATACCATTAAAAACAATTTCTACCTCTGCTAAGTGATGATTCGCCTCTGTCACAGTCAATGTATATTGGTTGAATTCTTGGTTATTTTCTTTTGCGAAAATGAAACTTGATAAGCTCATGAGGAAAATAACTATTAAAATTTTATAGGCATGCATCTGTATAACTCAAATTTGAACAAGTTTTTGATAATAACAAAATGACAAGTTGATAACAACAATCATTTCCACTCAAGTGGATCCATTTGGTAATATTTTAACAATTCTTCATATAAATCAGGATGTTTCTTTTTGAACTGCTGAGGCTGTTCGATAAAGTGTTCAGTGATCACTGCAAAAAATTCAGCAGGATTAGTTGCTCCGTATTTATCCAATAAACTTTTCTTTCTTAATTTCAACTTGAGTTTCAAAGTTTTAAATTCTTTACTTAAAACTCCACTCCATTGTTTTATATTATTATGTTGTAAAATAGGTAAACCATCACTTGGGCCATTCTCTTGATCAAGTTGATGGGCAAATTCATGAATGATGACATTGCTTCCATCATTATCATTTTTACCGCCACTAAGCGAATGTTTCCAAGATAAAACGATGGGCCCTCTTTGCCATGACTCCCCTAGCCTTCCGATGTGTTTATTGCCTTGATTATCGCTGTGTGTGAAGGCACTGGGATAAATAAGAATATTTTTTAAATGCGGATAATAATTGGTTTTTCTGTTCAATAACAATATACAAGCTTGTGCTGCAATCGTGATTTTAATAGTTTCATCAATAATAATGCCATTGTATCCAACATAATTTTTTTCCTCTAAAAATATATGCATGTGCCCATGCAATTGCCTTTTTAAAGCATTAGGCAATTTATTATACAGTTGAAAATTATTTTCTAGTATTTCAATCCAGTGCTCAGGAAAGGGACTGGTATAAAGTTTGGATCGTTTTCTTCTTTTTATTGTTTTAAGTAAATAGGTTAAACCAACTACAATGACTAAGCTGATGAAAAAATAAATTAATAAATTATTGTTCATTAAAGATGACAAATTTTAAAAATTAATTTTAAGCAAATTTACGATGCTTTGATAGTAGATTTTTAAAAAAAACACATTCAATCAAGGTATTGTGGCATAATAAAATTGTATGATAAATTCTGACTGTAACAAATGTACATAAAACAAAACATCATAACACTCTCACTATATTTCTTAATCACGATAATTACTATAGAGTTGATGAGCGACCCCAATCAAGCCATTCTCATCTGGCCTGCTACGGGTGTTGGAATCATTGCTGCTTTAATATGGCGAATTAAAATTTTACCAGCTTTATATTTAGCTGAACTATTAATTAGCTTATATCTCTTTCCTGATGCACTCACTCATTATCAGTTAATAGACTTTCTAAAAGCCAATTTTCTTATATCGGCAAGTTTATTGAGGTGCTATTTAGGGGCGTTTTTAATTCGGTATTTTATCGGTTATCCAATCTCTTTAATTTCTTATCAACCTATCTTAAAACTGTTCTTTGTGGTAGGTCCTTTAACAACATTTGTCTCTTCTATTTATTATGGTTTCATAAAGTATGTGCTGGGATTCCAACAACTGAACATATTTACTTCAAATTTCTTTGATTGGTGGTTTGGTGATTTATTGGGATTTATCATATTTGCTCCCTTAACTATGATTTTACTCGCTCAGCCTAAATCAATTTGGAAACCAAGGTATTTGACTTGTGGTTTGCCTGTGATTATGATTTTTTTGACAGTAATATTTATATATAATCAATCCTATAAAAATGAACAAAATAAATTAATTGAAAACTTTGAAATCAAAGCTGAGATTTTTTCAACAAAATTAAATGATGCCAATAATTGGTTCGATAGCTTTGTGAATTATTCAATATCACATTTTTTACCCAGAGAAAATGATATAAATGATATTTTAAATTATTTTAACTCTATTAAAGATAACCCGTTTGGCCCAAATGCTCTGGCTTGGTTTTATTTAGAAGAGAGTGATGTCATCAGAATATCACAAAAATTCAATTCAAAAAAGTTTGATTTAATTAAAAACTATAACTTTCAAAAGTTATTAGAAGAATTCAGAGGCAGCGAATTACCTTTGACTGCAACCCGTTATATTCAAGATATAGAACAATTTGTCAATGTGATAAAAATTGTAAAAGGCGGTGAAGTCTTAACCATCATCGTCATTCATGATTTTGATAAGATATTAAATCACTTTGTGTCACAATATAGTTTAGAAAATACTGAAATCACATTAGAACTTCAGGGAAAAAGCAATCCGCTGAAAGTTTTTAGTCCACTTGATTCTCAGTTACTTAGTTCTATCCAAGTTAATAAAGATAGCCTATTTTATGATGAAAGTATGCCACTCATTATGAAACCAACGACAAACTATTTTTCACAAAGTATTGCAAGAACCAGTTCACTTTTGGCACAAATTGGATTTTTATTCGCGGGTTTAATTGGTATTATGCTACTCATTATAACGGGAAAAACAACATTTTTAGATATCAGAGTCAAAGAGAGGACGTTGGATCTTGATCGCCAGAAAAAAGATTTAATGGACAGTAAAGAACAATACCAACAACTAATCGAGCAACACCCAGTGATACTTTGGCGACAAAATGTCAACAAAAAAAAGATGAGTTATATCAGTAAAAAAGTGGAATCAGCTTATGGTTATCCTTTACAAGATTGGTTAAAAAATGAAAACTTTTGGTTAAATCACATACATAAAGATGACCGAAATAAAATCAAAACAAAAATAGTTAAATCTTTAAAAAACAAAAAATCTTTTGAATTAGATTACCGGTTCATTACAGCCAATGATTCAATAGTCTGGATTAATGATGCTATCAATATAACAAAGGACCAACAAGGAAACATACAACTAGTTGGGCTTATGATTGATGTTTCTGAAACTAAAGAAGCCATATATGGACAAAATATTAGTGAAAGCAAATATAGAACCCTTTTTAAACACGCCGTTGATCCTCTCATCATAGTTGATTTAGAGACACAAATTATTATAGACTCTAATGATAAAGCCATTTTATTATTTGGGCTTGATAAAGAAAACAACCAAATTAATTTAGCAGATTTGTCTACTAAAACTCAGCCAGATGGCGGAAATAGTAGAATGCTACTATCCAAAAAACTCAATACCTTAATGCAATCTCAGTCAATCAATTTTGATTGGACATTAATCAACAGTAATAATAAAACAATCATATGTAACATTGATGTGGTTAAGCTACCTAATCAAACAAATAATATTATTTTGGTCAACATTAATGATATTACAGAAATTAGACAGCATGAAAAGAAAATTAATCAACTGGCTTATTATGATAATTTAACTAAATTACCCAATAGAAGTTATTTTTATTCAAAATTTGAATACTTCCATGAACGTGCAAAACAAGAAAATAAATATGGCACTGTTATTTATTTAGATTTAGACCGATTCAAAATATTAAACGACTCTCTGGGACATCAAGCTGGTGATATCCTATTAGAAATGGTGGCAAAAAGAATTCGTAAAGTGACCAGAAAACATGATTTTTGTGCGCGTTTAGGTGGGGATGAATTTATTATACTAACCAAAAAACTAGAAAACACAATTGAAAATATTTTAGAAAAAACATTGGTTAAATCTGAATTGATTTTAGAAGCATTAAATGAACCCTATCAACTAGGAGACTATGAACATTTAATTACTCCAAGCATTGGAATTTCCTATTTTCCCATGTCAAATGTCAACTCTGATCAAATTATTCACCAAGCTGATATTGCAATGTACGCTTCAAAAAACAAAGGCAAAAATACCATTACTATTTATAAAGATAGTATGGTGAAATTGGTTAATGAGAGATTGCAAATAGAAAAAGCTGTCAGACAAGCATTGGATAATAATGAGTTTGAACTCTATTATCAGCCACAATATGATATCAACGATGCCATTTTCTCGGTAGAGGCATTGCTTCGTTGGCAAAGGTCTGATGAATTCAATATCAATACTGAAGATATCATTAGTACCATAGAAAAAATTGGATTGACTCATGATTTAGGCTACTGGGTTTTTGACCAAGCGTGTGCACAGTTAGAAAAATGGCAAAAACTCGGCCATTCTGTCCAGTCTGTTTCAATAAATGTCAGCGCCAAGCAATTCCATCAGAAGTTATTTGTAGAACAAGTTAAAAGCGTTATTGATAATTATAATTTGTCGCCATCACAGATTATCATAGAATTAACTGAAGCGGTAATTATCGATGATATGGTGTCTTTAATTAAAAAATTAAGCAGTCTTAGGCATTATGGTGTAAGAACTTCTTTGGATGATTTTGGCACAGGATATTCATCTTTGGCATACTTAAAACATTTGCCTATCGATCAATTAAAAATTGACAAAATGTTTGTTCATGATTTGTTCTTTGATGACACTTCTCAGCATATTGTCAAAACCATAATTGATTTAGCAGAGGCTTTAAATATTGAGCTTATTGCAGAAGGGGTTGAAATAAAGCAGCAATTTGAATTGTTAAAAAACCTTGGATGTAAGAAATTCCAAGGTTTTTATTTTTCTGAGGCATTAAATGCGGACAAAATTATCCATTCATGATTTTTTATTAAGTTTTGCTATTTTCTTTAACGCTTTTTTCTTTTTTTTAGCTTTTGATATTATTTCAATAATATCTTTTTGATACTTAATGTTTTGCACTTGGGCAGCATCTTGCATTAAAGCAATTTCTTTTTCTGTGGCCTTTACTTTGACTTTTGCTTTTTTAACTTTTCGAGCGACATCCTTAGCCTTTTGGGCAGCATTTTCTGCTGCTTTAGCAGCTTTAGACGCATCTATTGAGGCTTGTTCAGCCCTTTTAATTGCTCTTAATAAGGTTTCTTCAAATTCGTTTTTATCATGACTCATGGCTTAATCTCTGTGAGTGACACGATTTTTGTAAATATCTTTGACAGAACCTATGATGTTATTATCTGGCTCATAAACGATAGAATCATCTTTATTGGGATAATCAATGTGATGTAAAAAATACCGCATACAGTTGATTCTAGCGCGTTTTTTATCATCAGATTTAATCACTGTCCAAGGTGCATCACCAGTATCTGTATGAAAAAACATGGACTGCTTGGCCTCAGTATAGTCTTTCCATTTATTCAATGATTGAATATCTATTGGAGATAATTTCCATTGTTTAAGTGGATCAAATTTTCTTGAATGAAACCTTCTAAGCTGTTCTTGTTGTGTAACAGAAAACCAAAATTTAAATAATATCATGCCAGAATTGACCAACATACGCTCTAAATTTGGTGCTTGACGCATAAACTCCCAATATTCCTTATCAGTGCAAAAGCCCATGACTCTCTCGACTCCTCCTCTGTTATACCAGGATCGGTCATAAAACCGCATCTCACCATCTGTTGGCAAATGATGGATATAACGTTGAAAATACCATTCGCCTCTTTCACGATCGGTAGGTTTCTCCAGTGCAACAACTCTTGCCGCACGTGGGTTGAGATGTTCCATAAATCTTTTAATGGTTCCACCCTTTCCCGCAGCGTCACGTCCCTCGAATAAGCAAACAATTTGTCTACCTGACTCTTTTACCCAACTTTGGACTTTTAAGAGCTCTCTTTGCAATAAATGTTTTTCACTTTCATAATCAAAAAGTGACATTTTCTTTTTGTAAGGATAGTCTCCAACTAAGTGGCTTAAATGCAAAAGTTGATTGCCCTTCATCACTTTTTTGTTTTTCATAATGATATTAGGGTCAATTAAATTTTCAAGTAATTTTTTAGCTTCTTCCTTTGTCGTAACATCTTTACAATCATGTTTGACGACTTGATTGTTGTTTGGAATTAAATTTGTAATTTTCTCTGTCATATTCACCTCATTCACTGTACTGTAATAATTATAAATAGATTATCTAAAATAAAGTTGATTAAAATCAAAATTTATTAATATCAGAAACAAAATCATAAAAAAATGCCAAATTAATACCGAATTAACGTTTAAAATGACATTTTATTCAAAATTACAATCGATTCAAAAGTCGGTAAAATAAGAACTTTTTGATTTATTTTATGACTTCAAAAACGGGGACGTAGTCGCTGCCTGGAAGTTTCATTCTTTTTTGTTCAACAAAAGATTGGAGTAATATATCTAATCTGGCCATCAAATCTTTGTTACCTGCTATTTTATATACGCCTTTTTCAGTTATTTGTTTGCGACCAAACTCTTTCACATTTCCTGCGACTATTCCAGAAAAAGCTTTTCTTAAATCTGAGGCAAGTTCATTAATGGGTTGGTCTGGATCTAAATTTAAATTCAACATGTTTTCATGTGTTGGTTCAAATGGAAATTGAAAACTTTCTTCAATTTTCAGATTCCAATCAAAATAATAGCTTATTTGTTTTTTTGTTCGATATGCTTTTACTTTCTTTAATCCTTTAATCATTCGAATGGCTACTTTTTCAGGATCATCAATGATGATTTCATATAACTTAGCCACTTCATCACCCAAAGCAAACCTAATAAATGCATCTATTTGTTTAAAATACTCCTCTGACTCTTTAGGCCCGGTCATGATGAATGGATAAGGATTTTCACGATTTTGTGGATGAGATAAAATACCGATTAAATAGAGAATTTCTTCTGCAGTACCAACTCCACCAGGAAATACAATTATGCCATGACCCAGTCGAACGAATGCCTCTAACCGTTTTTCAATATCAGGCATGATAACCAATTTATTAACAATAGGGTTTGGAGCTTCTGCGGCAATAATGCCTGGTTCTGTTAAACCAATATAACGGCCATCGATGACACGTTGTTTAGAATGACCAACAGATGCGCCTTTCATTGGACCTTTCATGGCTCCCGTTCCACAACCTGTACAAATGTCAGTCTCTCTTAAACCAAGTTGATATCCAACATTCTTTGTGTACTGATATTCAACTTTATTGATTGAATGGCCACCCCAGCATACTACTAAATTTGGCTCTTTGCCAAATCGGTGAACTTCACCTCTTCGTAATATTTCAAAAACCATGTTTGTAATACCTGAAGTCGTTGTCTCATCATATATACCATCATCATGTTTACTACTTTGGAAAATAATGTCCCTTAATACTGAAAAAATAGAATCTCGTATACCAGATATCATTTTTCCATCTACAAATGCTTGTGCGGGAGCATTGACAAATTCTAAATGTATGCCCCTTTCTCTTGGTAATAGTTTGACATCAAAGTCTGGATATCTAGATAAGACAGCCATCGCATCATCTTCTTTTGCATCACAGTTTAGAACGGCTAAACAGCATTTTCTAAATAGTTTATGAACTGAGCCCGTGCCCATTTCCATCATTCTATTGACTTCATCTTGTGATAAAAGAGTCATACCGCCTCTGGCAGCAATTATGCATTTATCAATGGTTAATTGTTCATTACAATTCATGTAATCTCCTCTTGAATTTTATACTTTCCCCATGAAAGTATTTTATTGTGTTTTTTGTTATTGAAAAAATAATCACATCATTTTTCCAAATGTATTTAAGCTGATTTTATCAGCATTTTTATCCATAACGAATTATCTTGAAAGATAGGGTTTATTGTGAACAACAAGATTTAATTGTCTAATAATTTAATTGAATTTGAAATCAAAAGACTTATCTTGTCTATAATTAGCTGCTGTGTCATGTCAATGAAATATATAAACCCATACTTCTTATTTTTATTATCATGAATAGGCTTTATTTTTAAAGCGACCTACCATATTATATTAATCCTCTACAATTGAAAACCCTTTACAGACTATTTATGACTGAAATTCCATTATTATTGTTAACAGGATTGATAATACTATTCATTGCCACTAATGCAAAAGCCAGAGACATTGCCAGAGCTTATGGTAAAAATGAAACTTACCGACGATCTTTTGTTTTTTTAGATGACTCTATTGCTTTAAAATCGATTCAGATTAAAAGAATAAAAGGAAGGTTAGGATTTTATCGCTCCTATGCATTTGAATACAATCAAGGAGATTATCAAAGATATAAAGGTAAAATTGAACTTTTTGCTTATCAAGTTATTAATATTCAATACTTTCACCCTGATCATATAGAGCAACAACTGAATGAATAAAAAGCCAATTTTTAGATTAATGTCCTATGCAAAAGGACACAGATTAACGGTAATATTGGCATCACTTTGTTCTGTTATTAATAAATTATTTGATATTGCTCCTGAAATATTAATAGGCATCGCTATTGATGTTGTCGTCAGTCAACAAGATTCTTTTTTAGCCAGCTTTGGCTTTGTAGATCCTCAATCTCAATTAATCGCATTAGCAGTTCTGACATTTATTATCTGGTTAGGAGAATCTGTATTTCAATTTTTATATGCCTTATTGTGGAGAAATTTAGCACAAACCTTGCAACATCAAATGAGAACAGACACTTATAATCATATGCAACATATGGATATGGATTTTTTTGAAAGTCAATCCAGTGGAAACCTAACCTCAATATTAAACGATGATGTGAATCAACTTGAAAGGTTTCTTAATGTTGGAGCCAATGACATTATTCAAGTAGTCGTTTCGGTTCTGGGTGTAGGAGCAGTATTCTTTTATATCTCTGTCAAAATAGCTGTCTTCGCTTTTTTACCGATTCCATTAATCATATTTGGTGCCTTTTACTTTCAAAGAAAAGCTGAGCCTCGCTATGCTGAAGTGAGAAAACAAGCAGGTGTATTGGCCTCAGCAATTACCAATAAAATCATGGGAATAGCAACCATAAAGAGCTTTACTCAAGAGAAAAAAGAACTCCATGACCTTCAGGGGTTGAGTAAAGGTTATCAAGAGGCCAATAGAGAAGCAATCAAAATAAGTGCAGCTTTTACACCCATTATAAGAATGGCCATTTTAACTGGTTTCTTGGCAACGTTCATTATAGGTGGATTTGATGCCTTAGAAGGCACTATTACTGTGGGTGCATATGGCATGTTAGTGTTTTTAACTCAACGTTTATTGTGGCCATTTACATCTTTGGCAGTGACAATGGATTTGTATGAAAGAGCCATGGCTTCGGTGAGAAGAATTCTAGATTTATTAGAAACGCCAATCTCTATTCGTGATAATGAGACGAGTGTACAAACTGACATGACTCAAGAAATTCAATTTAACAATGTCGATTTTTGCTACCAATCAGAGTCACAACTCGTTTTAAAAAATATAAACATGACATTAGAAAAGTCACAAATCACCGCATTTGTGGGGCAAACTGGTTCTGGTAAAAGTACATTAATGAAATTATTGTTAAGATTTTACACACCCTTTAATGGCACAATAATGATTGGGGGAATAAATATTAACGAGATTAAAATCAATGAGTTACGTAAATCAATTGGTTTAGTTTCACAAGATATATTTTTATTTGATGGCACCATTAAGGATAACATAGCCTATGGGAAAAATAATTCGACTGATGATGAAATAATACACGCTGCAAAAGGTGCAGAAGCTTTAGATTTTATTAACGATTTACCACAAGGTTTTCAAACTTTAGTTGGAGAAAGAGGCATGAAGCTTTCGGGTGGTCAAAGACAAAGAATATCTCTGGCAAGAGCTATATTAAAAGATCCTCCGATTTTAATTCTGGATGAAGCGACATCAGCAGTAGATAATGAGACTGAGTCTGCTATTCAAAAATCCATGATACAGATAGCAAAAGAACGCACATTATTGGTTATAGCTCACCGCTTATCTACCATTGTTAATGCAGATATTATCCATGTACTAGAACAAGGTTCTATAGTAGAATCAGGAACGCATATTCAATTATTAAAAAATAATGGAATATATTCTAAATTATGGAATATCCAAACTGGTGTGATTGATTAATTAATAATTTAATGATTTTCATTGTTTAACTTTTATATTAAGGTATTCCAATAATGGTTCTATGACTAAAATCAAAAATAATTGACCTAATCAAGTTATACTTGTTATGTAACTAAAGTGATATTTATTCATCAAAAAATAGTTTGATTTTTAAGACTAATCAGAAGTTTATAAAAATATTTCATAATAATTAATCAAGGCACAGAATATGGGGTTTATACCTTTAATTTTAATTATAGTTGATATACTTATCATCTTGGTATTAATTCCGACTATCATTCTTCAGCGCAGAGAATCAGGTGCTACATTTGCATGGATATTGACGATTATACTATTGCCCTATATTGGCTTATTATTGTTTTGGATATTTGGTACTAAAAAACTGCATATAAAGAGAAGAAAGCGCCATCAAGTCGAATCAAAAATATCATCTAGCATATTGGACTTCAAAAATAAAAAAATAAAAAATTTATCATTAAAAGAGATCCCTCACTCCCTTATAAACTTAGCTACTAAATTAGATGAAGCAGGCCCACTTCGAGGCAATAAGGTAAAACTGTATAGGAGTGGTGTCAATACATTTAATGACATTGAAGAAGCCATATTATCTTCAATAAATCACATTCATTTCGTCTATTATATTTGGGAAAAAGATAAGACAGGACAAAGAATAATCAATGCATTAATACAAGCTTGTGAACGTGGCGTAGAAGTGAGGGTTTTAGTCGACGGACTAGGATCTTATTCAACTAATAATAAGTTTTTTGAGAAACTTATCAACTCAGGTGGTATTGTTGAACGCTTTTTTCCAATTAATATACTAGGAAGACATTTTAATTTAAATTATAGAAATCATAGAAAAATCATAATTATTGATGGCCATACGGGTTTTACTGGGGGCATGAATATTGGTGATGATTATGCAGGCATAGGGCAACCTTGGTTAGATTTACATGCTAGAATTCGCGGATCTGCCGTTGCTTCATTACAAGAAGTATTTTGCCAAGATTGGTTTCATGTAACTGGCCAAGACTTAACCCACCCTAAATACTTTACTCAAGTTGAAAATATTGGCAATACATGGGTGCAAGTCTTGTCAAGTGGCCCAGCTGATGAACGTTGGAAAAATATTCATACCTTATTATTTGCCTCGATCAATTCTGCAGAAAAAAATATTTGGATTGAAACGCCCTATTTTATTCCTGATTCTGCCATTATCATGGCATTACAAACAGCAGCTTTGAAAGGTGTAGATGTCAGGTTATTGTTGCCATCTAAATCAGATCACCGACTTGTTTTACATGCGGGCAGGTCTTTTCTAATGGAATTAATGTATGCAGGGGTTCGTGTTTTTGAAGTACAAAATGCAATGCCTCATGCAAAGATGGTAACCATCGACAGTCATTTTTCTTCCTTAGGATCGGCCAATATGGATCAACGAAGTTTTAGATTAAACTTTGAAACTAATGTATTTTTCTACGGCAAGAATGTAGCCAAAAAACTAGAAACAGACTTTACAAAAGCCTGTAAAAAAGAGGCAATTGAAATATTTTTAAAAGACAGAAAAAGTATTGGACTGTATCAAAAGCTCGCCGAAGGCATAGGTAGAGTTTTCGCACCACTACTTTAAGATATTAAAAGTAAAAAAAAGCTGAATAAATTAATTATTCAGCTTTTATTAAACATTAAAAATTTAAGTTTTAATCAATTGAAAAGTTCATCAATTCAACTGGAACCATGCCTTCAATTACTACATCATCAACAAAAAAGTTAGACCCTGCTCCATTAGTTGCAAATATTTCAGATGAAAAAGTAACCGTGTGTGCACCACCATCAGCAAAAGCTGATATGTCAACCATTTGCTCTGTATAAGCATCTACAGTACAGATAGCATCGTCTCCTAAAATTCTAAATACTTCTGTTCCATCAATGTCAACTGCCATAAAATCATCGGCACTGTCGCATACAAACATTTGTAATTGAAAACTTAACGTAGCTGATCCATTAGGAATGGTAACACTTTGGCTAACGCTTCCAATTTCGCTTCCAGCTATTCCACCAAACCAAGTCCAAAATGTACCCGAAGCTGGGCCATTAGTTGCGCCACCTGTTCCACAAGCACCTGCATCACAAATTGGCGTGCCGAAATTAGATGAAGCTTCATCCCAATCTGCGTTTGGTGTTCCACCTTCAAAACCTGGATCTGCAACAGGATTAGATCCTCCGTTATATCCTGGAGAACTGAATAATGGACTTGGTGGGATTGGTGTATTAGCACTAGAAGGATTTCTTTCGAATTCAGCAAAAGCTATCGAAGAGAGACTCATACCTATAAGCGCCGAAATTGTTAATATTTTTTTCATTTTATAATTCCTCATTAATTCAAACATCAAATAAACAAAATTGAGCAATAAACTCAATTTATAATTTTATCATGATATGTGCTTATCATACAACTTATCAGTGTTCATTATTATATTTACACCTTTGTTTTTATGAAATAAATGAATTGATTTATTCAATGCCACCACATTCAATTTATTAAAATCAACTCAAAAGAGGTGCAAAATTTGATAGGTGTAATATTAAAAATCAAATATATCACCTAATAAATCTCCCATGCGACTTTTCCTAGAGGTTTTTTTATTTTTTTTCGTGTATACCTCTTGATGTTGAGTATGATTTATCGATTGCTCACTTGCTTGGCGTTTAGGTTCAGTGTTTCTGTTTGAAGAAAATTCATGTGACCTTTCAATTATTTTGTCTAATTCACCTCGGTCTAACCAAACACCTCTGCATTCTGAGCAATAATCTATTTCAACGCCTTTTTTATCTGACATTAATAAGTTGACAGACTTACAAACTGGACATTTCATTTTCGAACTCCTTATTTTATTTATTAATCACGTTTAAATTTTCTAACTGTTAATGTACTTTTTAAAAGTGTTAATTATATTAAATGCAGTGTAAATATTCTGTGAAATATCGAGATAGTTAAGTTTTTAACTTCCGGCTTGGTTTATCAGCCACTTTTTAATGGGCAGTTTATCGATTATATTTAAACCAAGATTTCTTATTGGTTTTTTAAAGTATTTATCGTCTTTAAATAAGAAATGCAAAAAAGTCATCATTTCCGATGTTTCTTTCACTTGAGAAATTCTTCTTCTCTGATATTTTCGTAAGGATTGATTAAGCTTATCATTGTCTTTTAGGGTCGTTTTCTCGAGTATTTTAATTAACACTTTTATATCTTGGATACCTAGATTAACTCCTTGACCTGCCAAAGGGTGTACACCATGTGCAGAATCCCCACATAAAACCACTCTTGTTTTAAAATACTGCTCTGCATTCATTTGCTTTAAGGGAAAGGCCACCCTATTACTCATCAACTTTATAGACCCAAAGTCTTTTGCGATCTTTAATTTAAGCCCAGTTTCAAACTCTTCTTTTGAACATTTTAACCAATAATCAACCGATTTATTAGGGAGACTCCAAACGATAGAAAACAGATCATTTGATATCGGTAGTATGCCAATTGGCCCTCCTTCATTAAAACATTGCAAAGCAGTTTTTGAGGGTGCGTCTTTCATGCTAATATAAGCAACCAATCCCTTTTGACAATAATCCAATTCTTTTGTGGGTATTTCAACCTGTTGCCTTATTTGTGAGTTTCTTCCTTCTGATGCAATCAGAATTTTACTTTTAAATTGAGAGTTATCATCTAATTTAACTCTTACTTGGTGGCTTAAATTTTCAATTGAGTCAATTTTGGATTCTTCTAAAAAATCACAAAGTTCATTATTTTTTAATAAAGAATGAGCAGCTTGAATCAAGTTTTTATTTTCAAGCAATATTCCCAAATAGGGCTGGCTTGAATAGTCAGCATCAAAATCGATTTGGCCATTGCTTCTATTATCCCATACTTGCATATGCTCATAAGGTTGGATACGTGATTGTATTAAATTTGAATACACACCTAACATTTTTAAATATTGAATGTTATTCCAAGAAATTGCTGACACCCGAAGATCTCGTGGAGAATCATTTTTAAGAGGTTGAATCTTATTAGACTCAATAAGTAAGACAGAAAAGCCCAATTGAGTTGCCGCAACAGCAGCCAATGAACCTATCATTCCTGCACCTGAAATTATTATGTCATATCTTTTCATTTTAATCGCAGTAACTTAGCAGTACCCTTTCGATAACCTGATACTTTGTTAAATAAATCAAATTTTAATTGTGAAAACTGATCAAAAATACACAATCCCAAGGATCTAAATTGATTTACAACGGGATTATCAATCTTAAACCATGACATGAGATCGTCTGTATATTTCATGGTTTGTTTTTGGTCTTCATTGACCAATTTTTGATAGTTTTGTAATATTTGTTTTGAACCTATATCCCTTTTGTTTTTTACCGCACATTCAATAACATCCGCTAAATTAGCTATATCACGTATAGCTAAATTTAAACCTTGAGCAGAAACTGGGCTCATTGTATGGGCTGCATTGCCTAACAATAGTGTCCTAGACTTCACTTGCTGAGGAACTGTTATTAAATAAAGAGGGTACGCAGTTCTTTTTCCAACTTTTAAAAATTTTCCTAGTCTGTAGCCAAATTGTGTTTGGGCTTGTTTTATAAAATCATCATCAGATAATTCCAAAATATTATTTAATTTGCTCTCTTCAACCGTCCAGATAAATCCACAGCGATTATTGATAAAAGGCAACAGTGCAGTTGGGCCTGTTGTCGTTAATCGTTCATAAGCACAATAATCATGCTTCATTTCTGGAGTTATATTACAAATAATAGCTGATTTTTCATATGATTTAACATGTGTTACAAGCTGTAATTTTTGTCTAATATGTGATTGAGCGCCATCAGCAGCGATCATCAGTTTAGAAGAAATTTTATTAACACTTTCATCTTCTTGATACTCAATGGTTATATTATTTTTTTCTTCTTTAAAATCAACAACATGAGCAGGGCAAATAATATGAATATTTTTAACTGCTCGGATTGACTGTTTGAGGTTTAAACCCAAGACTTTAGCCTCGACTATATAGGCTAATGCCTCTAAATTATATTTTTTAGCGTCATAATTCACACTGCCAAAGTATCCTTTACTAGAAACATGGACTTTTTTAATGGGAGTTATATGCTCGACTACTTTTTGCCAGACACCAATGTTTTTCCAAAAACAAATAGAGGCTTTATTAACAACTAATGTCCGATCATCATAGCTAGGGTGAAAAGTATCATCTCCAGCTATACTTTCCAATAAACAAATTTTTAAATCATATTTTGATAATGCTAATGCAGCGGCCATCCCTACTAAACCACCTCCAACTATAGTAATATCAAAGTCTTTCATTGCACAATTCAAGCTGTTTTTTGTTTGGCTTTATCACTTCTTATCACTTCAAGCTGAGCCAAATAATCTTTATCGATTTCTGTAACATATTCATTTGAAAAACATGACGTATCAAATTTATCAATATTTATATTGCCATCTGAGCAGGCTGCAACCAAATCCGACAAAGTTTGGTAAATAACTTTATCGGCACCTAAAATTTCACAAATTTCATCTTCATCCCGTCCAAAAGCAACCAGTTCTTGGGCTGCAGGCATATCAATACCATAAACATTAGGATAACGCACAGGTGGAGCAGCAGATGCAAAATAAACTTTTTTAGCGCCAGCTTCTCTTGCCATTTGTATAATTTGCGTTGAAGTTGTTCCTCTAACAATAGAATCATCTACCAACAATACAGTTTTTCCCCTAAACTCTAAATCTATGGCATTGAGTTTTCGTCTGACCGATTTAACTCTTTCTTCTTGGCCAGGCATGATAAATGTCCGTCCAATATATCTGTTTTTAACAAAACCCTCTCTGAACTTTACACCAAGTCTGTATGCTAAAGGAATAGCACTGGTTCTCGAAGTGTCAGGGATTGGAATGACCACATCAATGTCATGTTCTGGCATTTCATTCAATATTTTATCTGCCAGCGTTTCTCCCATTCTTAAACGGGCTTTATGCACCGAGATATCATCAATGATTGAATCTTCCCTAGAAAAATAAACAAACTCAAAAATGCAAGGTGTGTGAGGCTTTGGAGATGAGCATTGCTGCCTAAATAACTTGCCATCCAAACCAATCAATACAGCCTCACCCGGCGCCACATCATTAACCAATTCATATCCATGAAGATCTAATGCTACTGATTCTGACGCCAACATGTACTCAAATTGATTATTGACTTTTTTTCTGCCTAATACCAGTGGACGAATACCGTTAGGGTCTCTGAAACCTATGATTCCATGACCGGGAATCATGGCTACCACGGCAAATCCACCGATACATCTTTTATTTAAAGCCGAAATTGCAGTAAAAACCATATCTGCTTTTAATGATTTTTGATTGTTTTTTTGTAACTCATGAGCCAAAACATTAAGTAAAACCTCAGAATCAGATCCCGTATTTATATGTCTTCTGTCTTGTTCAAATAGTTCTTTTCTCAACTGCTTCGTATTAACTAAATTTCCATTATGTGCCAATACAATTCCATAGGGAGAATTAACATAGAAAGGTTGGGCTTCTAATCTATTATCGCCACCTGCTGTAGGGTACCTTGTATGCCCTATTCCCATTTTTCCGTGAAGTTTTTTAACATTTTCGGAATTAAACACATCTCTAACAAGCCCATTATCTTTTACCAATGCCATTGTTCTGTTATCGCATGTTGCAATTCCTGCTGCATCTTGGCCACGGTGCTGTAAAACGGTTAAACATTCATATATAGTAGAGGCAACCTCTGATTGACTCACAACTCCAATTACTCCACACATTTATTGATCCTCTTCAGGTTTTGTAACAATTGTTTCATCTGAACTTTCTGGTGTTTGATTACTCATGTCTTCTTTTACCAGACTGTCTATTAATTTTTGCATTTCATTTTCTTTATTATTTTCCTTATTATTTTCAATAAATGAAAAATATTTAGAAAAACTATCTGGCATTTTTGTTCTCACCCATTCAGATATTTTTGTAAAATGCGGTGACAATTTAGAATCTTTCCACCACATATCCTCAGATAAAGGAGTGGCTTTTATAAAAAATGTTATAGCAATAATAACAACAAGCCCTCTTAATGCACCAAAGAACATGCCAAAGAATCTATCAGTTCCAGACAGCCCCGTTTTACTAACCAACTTGCTTATGATGAAATTGATCATACCGCCTAAGATTAATGCAGTAATAAAAATGCCAACAAAAGCTATTAAATGCCTGGCTGAAGCCAATTCAATGAAGCCAGAAATGGCATCTGCACCTAAATCTACAAAATGGTAAGCAGCCCAAAAGGCTCCAATCCAAATCAGCAGTGAAAACACTTCCTTAATAAGACCTCTGAATAAACTAATGATGACAGATAGAGATATAATTCCAATAAATACAAAATCTAGCCAATTCATTAATTAATCACCTTTTGTTTTTCATGAGGCTTAATAATACTATCTAATTTTAGAGAGTTTTTAACATTAACTTGAATACCCATGGCTTCTTCTCTTGTCGCATATGGCCCTATTCTAACTCTGTACATTATTTTATTAGTGGTACTGGTTATTTCATCAACAAAAGTGACAAAACCTTTTGCACGTATTTTATCTCTGAGTTTAAAAGAGTTTTCCTTGTTTGCAAAACTTCCTATTTGTAATATCCAACCTGTATCTATCATAGATTCTGCCAATAATGCATCATTTTCACTCAAGGAAATAACTGTTGGTTGACCTATGTTTAATTTTAATTTTTGAATAGAATTAATGATTCTGGTAGCTTCAGATTTAGAATTAATCTGTTGAGAATAGACAGTGTATAAGTTTTTATCTTTAGCCTCCTCTACACTAGCGCTATAACCACCATTCACAATTCTCGTTTTAAGTTGTTGGGCATTTTTTTGTTGAGAAAAAACACCATACTTTACTCTATAAGCTACTATTGCTTCATCTTTTTTTATACTTGAAATAGGCTCTTCTTTCACTGGCTTTTCAGCAGGCTTTTCTATTTCATCTGACTTATTTGGCTTATCTGTTGAGTTGACTTGATCTACTTTTACAGCCGTCGGATCTGTCTGTTCATCTGAATTTGGAACGGTAGCTTCTTGTTTTGGGGTGTTTTCTGTTTTAGTATTATCAACCACATCAAGGATAGTTTCTTGTTTTTCTATGATTGAATTGTTATTTGCGTTTTCTGTCTCTTGATCGATGCTACTCGTGATTTCTTTATTATCTGCTACTTTGACGTCAGTATAATTACCTGTATCTATATTGATAACTTTGTTTTTTAAGTCTTCAGGTTCATTTGGGATATTAATTGTAATGGACTGATTTTGACTATTATTTGAGTTATCGAATAACATAGGAATAAAAATAACCGCTAAAGCTATAATCACCGATGCTCCAACTAGTCTTTGTTTTAATGCAAGTTCCATTATTTTCTCCTACTTAAATTCTGACAATGCATCTACAAAATCTTCAAAACTTAGCTGCTTTTGCCCAAAATTCATATCATTTAAAGATTTAAGCGTAATGATATCGTTTTCAATTTCATTCTCACCGATAATTATAGCGAATTGTGCGGCTAATTTGTCAGCTTTTTTAAATTGTGATTTAAAACTTGCTGGACTTTGGTTGACTAACAAATTGAGTTGAGGCAATGCTTCCCTTATATTTTCTGAAAGTTTATTAATGTATTTTAGGTGAATTGATTTATCAATCACCATGTAAGCATCAATTTTGTTATCACGCTCCCAAAGGTTTAAATCTTTAATCAATTCAACAATTCTATCAACTCCCATGGCAAAACCTACTGCAGGTGTGTGTTGCCCTCCTTGAAGCTCAACTAATGAATCGTATCTTCCTCCTCCACAAATTGTACCTTGAGATCCTAAATCTTTTGTAATCCATTCGAACACCGTTCTAGAATAATAATCCAAACCTCGTACTAGTTTATTGTTAACGATGTATTCAACTCCACACGCATCAAGTATCTGTTTTAGTTGTTTAAAATGTTCTACAGATTCTTCATCAAGAAAATTTTCCAATACAGGAGCATTGTTAATAATTTCTTGCATGGCAGGATTTTTAGAATCTAAAATTCTTAACGGGTTTGATTCTAATCTTGCCAAAGCATCATCATCTAATTGATTAATATGGTTTTTAAAATATGCAATCAATACTTTTCTGTACTCTAACCGCGCCTGAGTTGTTCCTAATGAGTTGATTTCTAATGTAATATTAGGTAATCCAATTTTTTTCCACAATCTTGATGACATTAAAATTAATTCAGCATCTGCTTGAGGACTAGCTATATTAAAAATCTCTGCACCAAATTGAGTAAATTGACGATTTCTTCCTTTTTGAGGTTTTTCATATCTAAAAATCTGACCTTGATACCATAATTTTTGACTGGCTCCTCTGTTACATAAATTATTTTGTATAACTGCACGAACACATCCAGCAGTTCCTTCAGGTCTCAAACTCATCGGTAATCCAGACCGGCTTTCAAAACTAAACATCTCTTTTTCAACAACATCGGTCGCTTCACCAATAGCAGAATTAAACAAGGCAGTTTCTTCAACTATCGGAAATCTAATTTCACTGAACGAGTAAGAATGGAAAATTTGGGATATGATTTTTTCAAGTCTTTGCCAAATCCAAACTTCAGAAGGTAAAACATCATACATGCCTCTAAGTCTGTCAATTTTTTTTCTAATCGGCTTTTTTTGCAAAATAATTACCTATTGTGATAGATGAGCTATTTTAAAATAATTCAGTAATTTTTATACTATATTTATATTAAAAAGAGAAATTTAAATCAAATTATTAAGTTTGCTGATATATCAATCATAATTTAGGATTCTCATTTATAAAATCCTTAATATGTAGAGTTGGTTTTAAAGTATCACTGTAGATAAGCACATCAAGAATCTGCATTACATAATTATGAGCTTTGTATTTTTTACAATTTAAAGCGATTAAAGTATGGTTAGAATAAGTTAACTTTCTTGTGGCCAATTAAAGTCAGCAATATCTTTTTTGGAAAATTCTGATAGATTGATAGATTCGCCGTTAATTGTAACTTTCACATTTTTCTCATTGCCAATGCGAAAATGTACTGGCTTATCAGAACTTATTGAGATTGAACCGGGTTTTAATAAATCATTGTGTAATTTAACACCATCTGAATCCTCCACTTTAACCCAACTCGTTTCAGTGGCTCCAATGACAATATTATAATTCATAACACGTTCTTGATCAGTTAAGTCTTCTGATCCTGATTCTTTTTCTGATTCTATGACAACTTCATCTGAAAGATTTTCATTAAATACTGGTAATGCTATCTCATTTTCGACTAATTTTTGATTACTACTTTCATCGGTAGGAATGAGAGATGAATAATGGAAAGCACTGTCATTTTCGTCTGATGTATTTGCGGTATTTGAAAGAGAAGTTTGTGATTCTGGTCTAATTTCTAAATCATCTGATTTGACAATTTCGATATTATCGGTATTGGGATTAGCATAATTTTTAAGCAAATAGTACCCACTAAAACAGACAGCAACGACCATGAAAGTACCAATGGCATAATTCATGATATTTTTGGAATGTCTTTTTAATTTAATTGATTTAGTATTATTAGAACTGGTGTTAATAAGTGGGACTTCAATTTTGGAATGAGGAATTAAATCAATATATTCTTGTGCTTCAACACCCAACAAATTGGCATAATTATTTAAATAACCGCGCACATAAGTAAATGCACCGAGCTCTTCAAATTGACTATCTTCTAATTTTCTGATGACATCAGGGGTTAGTTTTAATGTACTTGCTACTGACTCTATTGACAATCCTTTATCTTTTCTTAATCCTTTTAAATTATTATTCTCTTCGGATTGCATTTTTCTCACTTAATGTTGTTTAAAAACTCTGAGCTTGGAAATTTCTTCCTCAGATCTGTTAAATAGGTATTTGCTTGTGTGGTATTTCCTAAGGCATTTTCTATTTCATACCCTGCAAATAGTAGTTCGGGAGATGGATTGAATTGCCCTTCTAATCTTTGTAAAAAAGCCCGTGCGTTCATAAAATTCTTGCTATCTTTTGAGATCCTCATGAGATAATACAGAGCGTTAGTTTGATTGGCATTAATTTGAACTGATTCTCTAAAATATTTTTCTGCTTGGGAAATTTTCATGGCTTTGTAAGAACAGATACCAGCGTTTTCGTAAGCATAGGCTGCTAATTGATATTGAGGGTTATTAACGATCTGCAAATAATAATTAATAGCGTCATCATAACTTCCTCTTTGGCATAAATAATTGGCATAATTATTAATAATATCCGGATTATTATTATTGTATTTTATAGATAATTTATAATGTTTAACTGCATCATCAAACAGTCCTTTTTGATCGTAGACATTGGCAATCACAGAATGAGCCAGGGCATACTGTGGATTATAGCTAAGAGATTTTTTGAGTTTTTCAATCGCAATATCCATATCTCCATCACGTCCACGCTTGAGATATCCTACACCTAAATCTAGATTTACTTTTTCTGGTGACCCTGCTTTAACAGTTTCTATGTTCTGTGTGCGGTTTGAAGTTGATTTTTTATTTTGAGGGTTGCCACAAGATATCAATATAAATAAACAAGCAAAACTGATAATTATATTTTGTAATTTCATAATCAAGATACCTTCATTTTAATAGATTTTGAACGTCTGGTTCTGTCAAAAAATTCACCTGCCAATTGCCCACAGGCTGCATCTATGTCATCACCTCTTGTTTTTCTTACCGTTGTCACTATTCGGCTTTTTTCACAGATGTTTTGAAATTTTTCAATGGATTCTGGAAGAGATCTTTTATAAGAATTACCTTTAAAAGGATTAAAGGGTATTAAGTTTATTTTACATGGGATTTTTGCTAATAACTTGATAAGAGCTCTGGCGTGCTCTGGCTGATCATTAACATTTTGGATAAGTGTATATTCAAAAGTGATTTTAGCTTTTCGCTTGTCTTTGATAAACTCTAGGCAAGCATTAAGTAGGGTTTCAATGTTATATTTCTTATTGAGCGGCACCAGCTTGTTTCTTAATAAGTCAAATGGTGCGTGTAAGGAAATGGCCAAAGAGACATCTATGTCCTTATTTAATTGTTGAATGTATGGCACCATTCCAGAAGTTGAAACTGTCACTCTTCGGCTGGCCAAACCAAATCCATAATCATCGAGCATTATTCTTAATGCAGGTAAAACTCTTGGATAATTTGCAAGAGGTTCTCCCATTCCCATCAGCACCACATTAGTGATTCTTCTGTTTTTTGTTGATTGACCTAGCAATTTAGCTGCAACCCATACTTGGCCGATGATTTCAGCAGTTGTTAAGTGACGATTAAACCCTTGTGCGCCTGTTGCGCAAAAAGAACAATTTAAAGAACATCCTATTTGTGATGAAATACACAAAGTGCCTCGATTTTTTTCAGGAATATAAACAGTTTCAATGGCATTACCTTCTTGCATTTGCATAAGCCATTTAATTGTCCCATCTTTTGATTTTTTTTCACTGACCACCTCGGGTACTTCAAGTGTAGTAAAAACTTGCATTTCAGCCCTCAGCGCTTTGCTGAAAGTTGTGTGTTCATTAAAGTCAGATTGATAATGATGATAGAGCGCTTTCATAAATTGAGCCGCACGGTATTTTTGTTGACCAATTTTGGTAAACAGCTTTTCTAGTGCGGCTCTATCGAGACCCAGAAGATTGGTTTTTTCTTCAGTCAATTGTCGTCTCAGTGTTTATCGTGGATTCACTTCTGTGTTAGAAAAGAAATAAGCAATTTCAACAGCAGCAGTTTCTGGAGCATCTGATCCATGAACTGCATTGGCATCAATACTTTCAGCAAAGTCAGCACGGATAGTACCCGTTTCAGCTTCAGCAGGATTTGTTGCGCCCATTAATTCTCTATTTTTAGATATGGCATTTTCACCTTGCAAAGCTTGAACCATTACAGGACCTGATGTCATGAATTTAACTAAATCCCCAAAAAAAGGTCTCTCTTTGTGCACGGCGTAAAAACCTTCAGCTTCTTTTTGACTCAAATGTTTCATTTTAGAAGCTATGATTTTAAGGCCTGCATCCTCAAATCTTTGATATATTTGTCCGATAACGTTTTTAGCGACAGCATCTGGCTTGATGATAGACAAAGTTTGTTCAATTGCCATATTATTTTCTACTCCAATATTATTTAAGAAATTATGTTTATTATCTACGTGTTACAAGAATATATTAACCTAATATTTTAACTCAAAATGATTTTAAGATAAATTAAAAATATAATATAAACTCATTTAAGTTAGATAATTAATAAATTGCGCGATTATACAGTGCTTTAACAGATATTTCACCGTTTAAATTCAATAAAAATACAAAGCAACTACTTTTACTTCGGTTAGATAAAAATATCCTTCATACGAACGTTTGAATTGTATATAAAGACTCAATCCATTAAAATATAACCCAATTTTATTTGATAACTACTATGACTGTTTTATCTACCAAAGAAAGAATCCTTAACACAACCGAAAAAATAATATCAGAAAAAGGTTTTTCTAGCATTTCGCTAAGAACCATTAGTACTGATGCTAAAACTAATTTAGCCGCAGTCAATTACCATTTTGGAAACAAAGAAAAGCTCATTGAAATGATGCTTGAAAGAAGATTAAACAATCTTTTTCAGCTGAGAATAAACTTACTTGATAATTTAGAAGCAGGCTCTGCTGCACCATGTAATTTAAAGCAAGTTTTAGAGGCTTTTATTGCTCCGGCATTAACAATGAGCAATGACAATCATCAAGGTGGAAAACGTTTCATGCAAGTTTTAGCCAGAGCTTACGCTGAAAAAAGTGAATACTTGCATAATTTATTGAGTAAACGATATGCGCAAACAATAAAAAGATTTGCAACAGCCCTTCAGCGCGCCTGTCCCGAATTAGAAGAAACAGTTGTATTCTGGCGATTCCACTTCATCATGGGTGCGCTAGTCTATGTTATGGCTGATTTTGGTGCTTCAAGCCGCTCAACAGAATTATCTGAATCGGAATATTTCAATACATGCTGTAAAGAACTCATTGATTTTTCGATCAGTTCTTTATCTAAAAATCATTAGTTGTAATCGCAATATGTTTTGGTTGATACTTTTAATTTTTATAACGACAATAGTTTCAAGTTTTTTTCAGATAAAACTTATAATATATAGTGCATTAATATTGTCGATTGAATTATTGTTTATACAATTTTCTTTCATTACATATCTCGAATTTTTTATAATCTTTATATTGACTTTAGCCATAATATCAATATTAAACATCAAAAAACTAAGAAGAAAGTTTATCAGTAAAACACTGTTTAAACTCTTCACCACTTCAGATAGTCAATGGAATAACTTTCAGAGAATAGATGATGGTTGGTTTGCCAGTGAATTTGAACAATCAATTTTTCAAGGAAATCCAAATTTCAGCAAAATCAAGCCTTTAAATCGGGACTTAATGTATGGCGATATTGAAAATGACATATTAAAAGTGATAACAGATCAAAAAAACGGCATAAATATTTCTTGCATCAACAGGCTATCAAAAGTCGGTGCCACTTCATTGTGTATTAAAAAAAAATACAATGGCCAAGGTTTATCAAACAATGCAACGTCTAGAATATTAAAAAAGATTAGTCAAAATAACCCAATTTTATCTTCAATCATAGGATTGATGAATTTTGATTCATTAACAAGCTTTATCAATAATTTTGCCAGCGAGAAGCAAAAGCAAAAGTTTTTACCGCTGATTGCTGATTCAAAAATGGTACCCTTTTTAAAACCCACATCTTTATATGAAACTTTAGAAAGCCAAAAATCTTCAATCGAAGGAAGGGTGGAAAAGGAATTTTTAAATGGCAAAGAAGTTAAAGGCATAAGAATTTCTTTCCAAAACATTATTTTGCTAGGCACATCTCAGTCTAATTGTTTTTATATAAATGTCAATATCAAAGATTTTAATAACTTACATGGTAACACCACACATCTTGGCACATCTATTTGTATTATTAATAATGAAATTGAAGGCCTTGTTTACAAAAAAGGACTTAAGGCGTTTGATAATTATTTGTATTATTATGCTTGTTCAGGCAAGAACATTTTCATACCATTCAGTCATATAATCAATGAATCAACAGGTATTGGAAATGGCCTTAAATATATGTATATCAACCAATGTATTTCCTGCACTATTTGGCCTCTGGCTGTCTCAATACCAACCAACAACACCTCAACCTTAACATCCTGGTATTTTGCTCATTTACAAAAACAAAATGGCCGACAGTTACTAAGTTATAAAGTCGTTCAATCTAAACTAAACGAATTATTTGTTCAGTGCTTAACACTCAATTTAATTGACAACTTAACCCTTCAAGATCATTTAAAATTTACCGCAATATTAAATAAAAATTCTCATATATCCAGAACAATGAAGCATTTAGGGCTTCTAAGAGGTATTTTAGGTTCTAATGCTCACAATATTAAAACAGAGAGTAAAGTCAGATCTTTTTATAAAGTGGTTCACTTAACAACTGAACTCGATGGCATGAGTTATGAAATTAACCAATTGCCTTTAATCAAAAAAGCTGCATTAGCTTGCCACCCTTATTATGATAAAGAAGTTAAATTATTATCCTCAAAACAACCCAATGACTTACATCAATTTGACCAATTAATATTTCAACATGTTGGTTATATATTACATAATTTAGCCAAAGTCTGGATATATACTTTAAGCACTTCGTTTTTTGGCAAACTATTTTTTAAAAGATCAAAATTTAAATTTATGATAAAAAGAATGAGTGCTAGCTTTGCATTCTTATCAGATATAACTTTAATTAACTGGACATTTAAAAGTAAAGTTAACACCAGTTTCGCCAGTCACTTAGGTGAATGCATTCAGTACTTAACCGAATCCATAGTTTTGCATGATTACTATTACAATGATAGCACCAAATCAGAGGGCAAAAAATTATCTAAAAACGCCTTAAAAAATAGTTTATTTTCCTGTCAAAAATCTCTAAAAAACACAATAAATCTGGCTTTTAATCGATTTACAGCATTGTGTATGAAACTAGTATTATTCCCCTTTGGCAAACCCTACCATAAAATAACATCCTACAAACCCTTGCATTCTCAA
The DNA here is from genome assembly GCA_045107085.1 of Marinicellaceae bacterium. GTDB lineage: Bacteria > Pseudomonadota > Gammaproteobacteria > Xanthomonadales > Marinicellaceae > NORP309. The sequence continues at coordinate 28,932 of JBGCFT010000094.1, forward strand.
ATTGAAAAAATTTGTAGCAAAGAAAACAACCCAACAGAACATAGTACAGATTTTTCACCTTTTCTAGAGAAAATCCATCAAGCTAAATTAAAATTAAAAGCAGCAGAGTCTGCAGAAATTGCAGTCACTAATGCAACAGGTACACCCTTAAATACTGACAATTATGAGGCACTAATAGATCGCTGTCTAGCCGCAGGAATTGTCAGTGTAGAACAATCAGAACAGTTAAGAGATGCTTATTTAAGTATCTTGGAAATTAAGATCACTAATCATTTTGGTTCAAATTACGAGAAAAAACAATTATGAAAAATAAAACACATATTAAAAACGTTGCGGTTTTAGGCGCTGGAGTTATGGGAGCACAAATTGCTGCCCATTTTGCCAATGCGAATATTCCGGTCACCTTATTTGATCTTCCAGTAGAAGGAAAAAATAAAAACGCCATTATTCATGGAGCTTTGAAAATGTTAGGCAAAGCAAAACCGGCTCCTTTAGGAATTAAATCTAATGTAAAACTGATCAAAGCGGCAAACTATGATGATGACCTTGAAAAGCTTACTGAAGCAGATTTGATTATTGAAGCTGTTGTAGAACGTATGGATATTAAAAAAAGCCTGTATGACAAAATTGAAGATTATGTCAGATCAGACGCCATTTTTGCTACTAATACATCGGGCTTAAGCATCAATGCACTATCCGAAGTTTTTCCAGAAAATCTCAAAGGACGTTTTTGTGGCGTCCATTTTTTTAATCCGCCACGTTACATGCATTTAGTTGAGATTATTGCAACTGATAAAACAGATCAAGTTGTGGTTGATTCATTAACCGAGTTATTAACATCCACATTAGGTAAAGGCGTAGTAAACGCAAAAGACACACCAAATTTTATCGCCAATAGAATTGGAGTCTTTTCAATATTGTGTACTATATATCATGGGATGAAGTTTAATATTCCACTAGAAACATTAGATGCACTAACTGGTACTTTAATTGGCCGAGCAAAAAGTGCGACTTTACGCACCGCTGATGTTGTAGGATTAGATACATTAAATCACACTGTCAACACCATGAAAAATGGGTTGCCAGAAGATCCATGGCAAAAACATTACCAATTACCAAAATGGCTATTAGATTTAATTGATGCAGGTGCATTAGGACAAAAAACTAAAGCAGGAATTTATAAAAAAGAAGGCAAAGAGATTAAAATTCTTGACTTCAAAAAAGGCGAATACCGATCACAAAATGCAGAAATAGATCCTGAAGTTTTGACAATTTTAAAGAATAAAAACCCATCAGAAAGAATGGAACAATTACGCAACTTAAAAAATTCTGATCAAGCACAATTTTTATGGAGCATGTATCGTGATTTATTCCATTATTCTGCCAATCATTTGGCTGATATCGCTGATAACGCACGTGACATTGATTTTGCTATTCGTTGGGGATTTGGATGGAAGCAAGGGCCTTTTGAAATTTGGCAAGCCGCTGGCTGGGGACAAGTTACTTCATGGCTCAATGAGGACATGAAAAATGGTGAAACAATGATTCAAAAATCTCTACCAGATTGGGTCTCTCAAATTGATGCCATTCATAAACAAGAAGGATCCTATTCAGCCAAACAAAATACTTATCAGCCACGCCCAGATCTAGATGTCTTTAAAAGACAAATATTTCCTGAATTAACCATTGGTGAAAAAGCCAATTATGGGACAACTGTTTTTGAAGATGATGATATTCGTTTGTGGCACATGGATGATGATATTCTAATTACAAGTTTCAAAACCAAACAACATATTGTAACGGTAGGAGTTTTAGCTGGTATTCAAAAAGCTGTTGATATTGCTGAGGAAAGTTACAAAGGCATGGTCATTTGGCAAACAAAAGATCCCTTTACATTAGGGGCGAATCTTGCCCCTGCACTTTCAGCAATTGCAGAAGGAAAGGTTGATGAAGTTGAAGCATTAGTCAATACTTTTCAACAAACATCTCAAAAATTAAGGTTCTCAAAAGTACCTACTATTATTGCACCAAGAGGAATGACTCTAGGTGGAGGGTGTGAATTTAGCATGAATGCAACATCAGTAGTCGCTGGGTTTGAATCTTATATTGGATTAGTTGAGGCAGGTGTTGGTTTGTTACCAGCAGGTGGAGGACTAAAAGAAATTGCACGTCGCACCTCTGAAGATTTTGAAACTGGTGATTTGTACCCACAAATTGAACATTTCTTTAAACTTGTTGCCATGGGACAAGTAGCAGGATCGGCTCAAGAAGCCAAACAATGGAAACTGATTAAACCTTGTACAGATGTTGTATTTAATACACATGAAGTGCTTCATGTAGCTAAAGAAAAAGTTAAATGGTTACATTCTAAAGGCTATCAACCTCCTTTCGAAAACACAAATATTAGGGTTGTTGGCCAAGCCGGTATTGCCAATATGAAGATGATTTTAGCCAATATGATGGCAGGTCACATGGTGAGTCCTCATGATTACGAAATCGCAGTGCGTATTGCCACTGTAATAGCAGGTGGTGATGTGGACAGTAATAGCTTAGTCACTGAGCAATATTTATTAGACTTAGAAAGAAAACTATTCATGGAGTTAATACAAATGCCAAAAACATTAGCGAGAATCGAACACACTTTAAAAACTGGCAAACCTTTACGCAACTAGGAGAATTAGACATGAAAAAAGTACAAGAAGTTTATATAGTAGAAGCCGTTAGAACTCCTGTTGGTAAAGCACCAAGAGGTATGTTTAACAAAACCCGCCCTGATGATTTATTGGCACATTGTATGTCTACGATGTTATCAAGACATCCAGATTTTGATAAAAATGAAATTGGAGATGTCGTCATAGGCTGTGCTATGCCAGAGGGAGAACAAGGCATGAATATTGCTAGAATTGCAAGCTTACTCGCTGGTATTCCTGACACCGTCTCAGCCATGACAATCAATAGATTTTGCTCATCAGGAGTTCAAGCAATTGCCATAGCGGCTCAACAAATTGCGACAGGACAAATGAGTGCTGCCATAGCAGGTGGAACAGAAAGCATGAGCATGGTTCCAATGATGGGCAACAAAATTGCAATGAATCCAAAAGTATTTGAAGATGACAATATTGGAATTGCATATGGTATGGGAATCACAGCTGAAAATGTGGCCAGTCAATGGAAAATCTCTAGGCAAGCCCAAGATGAGTTTGCATATAATTCACATCAAAGGGCCATGAATGCCATAAAAAATGGTTATTTCAAAGATGAAATTGTTCCATACGAAGTTGAATCTCGCATTGCTGACTTAGAAAAAGCAACAACAATTGTTAAAAAACGCATTGTGGATACTGATGAAGGAGCACGCCCAGACACATCAACTGACGTATTAAATAAGTTACGTGCTGTTTTTAAATTTGGTGGCTCTGTTACAGCAGGAAACAGTTCACAAATGAGTGATGGCGCAGGAGCGTTGTTACTGGTGAATGAAGAAACTTTAAAAAGATACAACATGACACCAATCGCAAAGTATCATGCATTTGCTGTTGCTGGTGTTCCAGCAGATATTATGGGCATTGGTCCTATTAAGGCGATTCCTAAAGCTTTAGAATTAGCTGGATTAAAATCAAATGACATGGATTGGATTGAATTAAACGAGGCATTTGCCGCTCAGTCATTGGCTGTCATTGGCGATTTAGATTTAGATACTGACAAAGTCAATCCAAATGGTGGAGCTATTGCCTTAGGACATCCATTAGGAGCAACTGGAGCTATTCGTGCTGCCACGGCGATTCATGGTTTACGCAGAACCGGTGGTAAATATGGAATGGTAACCATGTGTATTGGCACTGGAATGGGCGCTGCAGGTATTTTTGAAGCTTTGTAGTTTCCTTATATCAGTTGACAAAGAATGAGGCACTTTTTTAAAGTGCCTTTTTTATTTATACCAGAAAACCTACAATTTAATGACACTGGCGTTTTGTTCGAATAAATGAGATAATGCGCGTCTTTTGAATAATCCGGAAAATAGTAATGAAATTTCTTGAAGAATTAGGCGTACAAAAAATTAATTTAGGCACTTGTTTTGATCACAATCAATGGTCACAAACAAAAGATGCTGGTGTTATTGAATCATATAATCCTGCAACAAATGAATTGATGGGATCTGTCTACTCTGCTAATAACGACGACTACGAAAAAATTGTTGCCAAAGCACAATCAGTATTTAAAGATTGGAAAACTACACCAGCTCCTATTAGAGGTGAAGCTGTTCGTGTCGTTGGAAATGCACTGAGAAAGCACAAAGACGCATTAGGCTCATTGGTTGCTGCTGAAATGGGTAAAATCAAATCAGAAGGAGATGGTGAAGTACAAGAAATGATTGATATGGCAGATCTTGCTGTTGGCATGTCTAGGCAGTTATATGGCAATACAATGCATTCAGAACGCCCTGGACATCGCATGTATGAGCAATGGCATCCAATTGGTGTGGTCGGTATTATTTCAGCGTTTAATTTTCCTGTTGCTGTTTGGGCGTGGAACGCCTTTGTTGCAGCAATTTGTGGAAATGTCAGTATATGGAAACCCTCTCCTAAGGTAGCTTTGTGTTCAATAGCGGTTCAAAATATTTGTAATGAAGCATTAGAAGAAGCAGGAATGCCACCTATATTCTTAATGTTTAATGATCATTCAAATGATTTGGCTCAAAAATTTGTAGACGACAAACGCATCAACTTAGTCTCATTCACAGGATCAACAGCAGTGGGTAAAATGGTTGGAGTTCAGGTTGCTAAGCGCATGGGAAGAAGCTTATTAGAATTGGGTGGAAACAATGCATTAATCGTAGATAAGTCTGCTGATTTAAATATTGCGATTCCTGGAATTGTATTTGGTGCTGTAGGAACTGCTGGTCAACGTTGCACAACTACTCGTAGATTATTCTTGCATGAAGACATTGCAGAATCTGTAACCCAAAAACTAGTTGATGGATATAAACAAGTAAAAATTGGAAATCCACTGGATTCAGACACATTAATGGGACCTTTAATTGATGAGGGATCAGTTCAAATGTTTTTAGATGCTGTTGCAAAGGCGAAAGAAGCTGGAGGTAAAGTATTGACTGGTGGAACACGAGTCGAAGGTGCTGGACATTTTGTTAATCCATGTATTATTAAAGCCCAAGCTGATTGGGACATAGTAAAACATGAAACTTTTGCTCCTATTTTATATGTCATGACATATTCAGATATAGAAGATGTCATTGCTCAACAAAATGATGTAGCTCAAGGATTGTCTTCTGCTCTATTCACCAATGACCTTCGCACTCAAGAAAAGTTCTTATCTGCAGCGGGCAGTGATTGCGGTATTGCCAATGTCAATATTGGCACAAGTGGTGCTGAGATTGGTGGCGCATTTGGGGGTGAAAAAGAAACAGGTGGCGGCCGTGAAGCTGGATCGGATTCTTGGAAAGCTTACATGCGCAGACAAACCAATACCATTAACTATTCAACTGAATTACCTTTGGCTCAAGGCATTGTGTTTAATTTAGATTAATCATGTGTTATTTGTCAAAAACTAAAAAAAGGAGTTGTTCACAACTCCTTTTTTGTTATAAAAACAATAGTGATTGATCAAATTAAAACACTACAAAAAGGTAAGGATCATTATGATAGAATTTTTAGGTAGAAAATTTTTACAACAATTACCTGCTGAAAAAGCGCATGACTTGAGTATTAAGTTATTGAATAGTCCTTTTTCGTTATTAGCACACAATAAACAGATATCTCATCCAGTTGAATTATTTGGTGTCACTTTTAAAAACCCTGTTGGTTTAGCAGCTGGTTTTGATAAAAACGCCGATGCTGTCAACGGTTTATCAAAACTGGGTTTTGGGTTTATTGAAGTAGGAACAGTAACACCCAAACCCCAAGACGGAAATCCTAAACCTCGTTTATTTAGATTATCAAAAAATCAAGCGATAATTAATCGAATGGGGTTTAACAACAAAGGTGTGGATTATTTAGTTAATAAACTAAAAAGATGTAGGCCAAATATTGTTATTGGAATTAACATAGGAAAAAACAAGAATACTCCCAATAAAAGTGCAGCTGATGATTATTTGATTTGCTTTAAAAAAGTACACCAATTAGCAGATTATGTCACCGTCAATATATCTTCTCCCAATACACAAGACTTAAGGCAACTACAAGAAGCTGAAAATCTTGCAAAATTATTAAAAACATTAAAAAAATCACAATTAACACTTCAAGAAGAATCAGGAAAATATACTCCAATAGTAGTAAAAATCGCACCAGATCAATGTGATGAAGCCACAATCGAAATTGCTAAAACCATAAAAAAGGTGGGTATGGATGGAATTATTTGCACCAATACGACTGTTTCAAAAAATAATTTAAAAAAAGAATCTCATATAAAAGAAGCAGGAGGATTAAGTGGAAAGCCTTTAAACATAAGGTCTAATGAGATAATTAGGCTCTGCAGAAAGGAATTAGGCAGCGATTTTCCAATAATTGGAGTGGGTGGAATTTTGACAGATGACGATGCAATGAGTAAAATAACCGCTGGCGCAGATTTGGTTCAAATATATACTGGACTGATTTATCAAGGGCCACAACTTATTAAACACATAAATAAAAAATTAATTACGGAATCACAATTAAAAAATTAAATGAAAGTAACTGAAAATTTTAACTTAAAAAATCACAACACCCTTGCAATCAATTGCCATTGCGACCAATTTATCTTAATTCAAAATATGCATGATGTGGAAAAAGTTGTTCCCTATGTTGGTAAACAAGGACTTTTTATTCTCGGATCAGGCAGCAATCTTGTTCTCACTAAAAATATTGAAAAGCCTGTTGTTCATCTCGCTTCTAGATTTCATGCCAGAATAGTTGATGGACTCGCTATAGTTTGGGCTGGATCAATGTGGAGTGATTTTGTAAAATGGTCAGTTAAGAAAGGTTTAGGCGGAATCGAAAATTTAGCTGCCATCCCAGGCACTGTTGGTGGAGCACCAGAACAAAATATTGGAGCTTATGGAGCGGAAGTCAAAGATACTATCGTTTGGGTGGAGGTGTTTAATTATAGAACAGGTTTGTTTCAACGCTTAAGTAATGATGAATGTCGCTTCATGTACAGAACCAGTATTTTTAAAGAGTCTGATAATCCTTGGATTATTACAAGAATAGCGTTTGAACTTTCTAAGTCAGCTGAATTAAATTTGAGTTATGATGGAGTCAAGCAAGAACTTGAAAACATGAATATTATTGATCCAACATATGCTGATGTAGCAAATGCAATAACAGCCATTAGACAAAGAAAATTACCTGACTATAATGAAATTCCCAATGTAGGTAGTTTTTATAAAAACCCTATTATTGATGAAAAACATCACAAAAGGTTGGCTAGAAAGTATGACGATATAGTTTCATACCCTTTAGAAAATAACCATTTCAGAATTAGTGCAGCTTGGTTACTAGAAACCTGTGGGTTTAAAGGTTACCGTATGCACGAATGTGGTTTTTCTGACAAACATGCATTAGTTTTAGTAAATTATGGTGATGCAACTGGTAAAGAAATAATTAGCCTTAGCAAAGAAGCCATTAGGTCAGTAAGCCAAAAGTTTAAAATAAAATTAAAAATTGAGCCTCAAATAATTCTATAAAGCATAATTAAATGTAGTTAATATAAGCCAGCTAATGAGCTGGCTTAAATAAATAAAGTCCATGGATTATTAATCTCTATTAGAATGTGCAAGTTTTTATTTGTGCAGCATACCTTTTTGAATTGCCATCAACTTTTCTGGCCACATCTAACAACCATTTTTTATTATTGTGAGTCCCTCTCATATAACCTCCTCTGCCCTCATGGTATGCTAAATATTGCTTATAAGCATCCCATTTAGAAGCTTTGGTTTGTTTATGGGTGTTAAACGTATACCATCCTACAAAATCGATAGCATCTTTAAATTTATCTCTATCTGCTCCTCTATTTTTGGTTTGTTTTTTATACTCTTTCCAAGTTTCGTCTAAAACTTGAGCATAACCAAAAGCAGAAGATTTTCTTGTCCAAGGAATAAAACCTAAAACTTTTTTACGCCCGGGTTTAGCGTCATTTCTAAATCCAGACTCTTGTTTTAAAATAGCCATCTGTACATGAATCGGGGTGCCCCATTTATCTTGAGATTTTTGAGCATATTTATGCCATTTTTTCTTTTCAGAAAATATATAACAAATATTATTAATGTCTTTGGGGACTTTATTGCGACATGAAGTTATGAAGATTAAAATGAGACAATAGAATATTAACAGCCCAAATGTTGACTGCATTTTAAGCGGCTGTTTATTACTCAGGACCATAATAAACACAACCAGAATTGCATGTTTCGCAGACTTCAACTTTTGATAAATTTTTTAAATCAGGTTTTAACATGGTCCAAATCCAAAAACATAGATTTTCACTGGTTGGATTTTCTAAGCCTTCTATGTGATTTAAACAGTTATGGTCTAATTTTTCATACAATGGTTTGAAGACGGATTTGATGTCTGCAAAGTCTGCAACCCAACCAGTATCCTCTGCCACATCATCTGATATGGTAATAATAATTTCAATCGAGTGGCCATGTAATCTGCCACACTTGTGTCCATCTGGCACATTGGGTAACCAATGGGCTGCTTCAATCATAAATTTTTTATAGATTTCCATTAACTCTTCTTCCTCACATATAACACCATGTTGTGATCAATCAGCTCATAACCATGTTCATCCGCTAGTTCAACCTGTAACTGTTCTAATTTTTTACTAAAAAACTCATTCACTTCACCTGTATCAACATCAACCATGTGATCATGGTGTTCTCCTGTTTCAACTTCATAAACGGCTTGATCATTATCAAATTGGTGCTTTATGATTAAGCCAGCAGATTCAAACTGATTTAATACGCGATAAATTGTTGCTAAACCAATTTCACTGTTTTCTTCTCTCATTTTAGTAAATAATTCATCTGCGCTAAAATGATTGCCAGGATGTTTTGCAAAAAACTCTAAGACTTGAACTCTAGGTAATGTCACCTTAAGCCCTGCTTTTTTAATATCTGATGCTTTCATTATTATCTCAATTTTAAATTATATTTAATGTTACAGCTATTTTAACTGCTATTTAACTCGCAATATTGTATCATTCGCACTGTTAAAAAGTTTACTTATTGTTATGAAATCTAATACAATTTTATTATCACTGTTATTTATATTGTTTACTAATGCGTGCACGTATAAAACACCTATCCAGCAAGGAAATATTTTAAAGCAAGAAGAAGTTGATGAAATAAAGCCAGGAATGAATAAGCGCCAAATTGCTATAATTCTTGGAACACCCGCCATAGCTGATCCATTTAATCAAAACAGATGGGATTATTTAAATACCAGTAAAGTCAAAGGAAAATTAAATGATGTCAAAAGACTGACATTATATTTTAAAGACGATAAACTAATTAAAACTGAAGGCAATTATTTTCCTGCTAAAAACAGTGAAAACATAGAAAATTAATCTAGCTAATATTATTTTATTATACCTTGATCACGTTGTTTTTGTGCTCTTTGAATCCTGACCTGTTTTGGATTTGCGATAAGATTTCGATATATTTCAATTCTATCACCTGCTTTAACTATTTCATCTAAGTGCTTGACTTGATTATATATTCCTACTTTATTAACTGATAAATTTATTTCGGGATAATCTTGTAATATCTTAGATTGTTTAATCACATCAGAAATACTCGACCCTTCCTGAACTTCCAATTTAATCAGTTTTTGCTCACTTAATAATGCATAAATTAACTCAACTGTAAACATTGTTTGCCCTCTCTACAAAATCCACAACCAATTGCTGAGCTATTCTTCCAAAGGCTTTCTTAAAAGTACTGTTAAGTAATCCAGATTTAAAATTAAATTCTAAATGTAATTCTATTTTACTTGCGTTTGTACCAAATGGGGTAAAAATCCAATAGCCTGAGAGGTTTTTAAAAGGTCCGCTAACAAGCGTAAGATCGATACGATAATTTTTTAATTCTTTACTTAATATGTTCCTTGTTGTGAATTTTTGTTTAATGCCAGCAAGACTTATTGTCATTCCAGCAATCATTTCACTGTCATTATCCTTAAGTATATGGGATTCATGACACCAATTGAGAAAGGCAGGATAGGTTTCAATTGAATTAACTAAATCAAACATTTTTTCGGCGTTATGTCTTATTATGGCTTGCCTGTTAATTGTATGCATGAAACTTAAAGTAAATAAAATGCATATTCTACACAACTGAAGTGCATTTTTTTAGTTTTTTTACTACAATTCAATAATGAATAAGAAAAAGAAAAAAACACCTTCCAATGTCATAGCTATCAATAAAAGATCTGGTTATGAATATTTTTTTCTGGAGGATTATGAAGCAGGTTTATCGTTAATGGGTTGGGAAGTTAAAAGCTTGCGCCAAGGAAAAGTAGATTTTAACGAATCCTATGTATTTTTGCGAAATGGTGAAGCAGAATTAATTGGCACTCGAATAACACCTCTTTTAAGTGCTTCATCTCATGTTGAATCTGACCCTATGAGACCAAAAAAATTATTATTGCACAAAAAAGAAATATCAAAATTGATTGGTGCCATTGAACAAAAAGGCTTAACCATAGTGCCCAGAAAACTGTATTGGAAAGCAGGAAAGATTAAACTGCTTATTTCATTAGCTAAAGGTAAGAATATTCATGATAAAAGACAAGCAGTCAAAGCACGAGACTGGGATAGAAATAAGCACCGAGTGTTAAAAGCCAATCAGTAAAGCTGAATTTAGAACCTCAGACTTTAACTAAAATCTAAGGCTCAAATATCTACTGCCAACAATTTGTTGGCCATCTTCTGCCAACAGAATTAATTCTGATATTTCTGCAATTTGTATTAAATAATGGTGTTGTATCATCTCTCTGATTACCTCTTGCTATGGCTCTGAGTTCATAACCACCGTCAACAATTGTCTGTCTAAATCTATAATTCTCTACTTGATTAAATTTACCTGACAAACCCAAATTAGTGGGTGTTACATTCGCACCTAAAATAGAAGTAGCATATTGTTGATAAGTGGCCATGTGACGCTCTTGAATAGCAGCCAACTCCATTAAGATATTTTGAGCTTCTACCCTTTTCGAAATAATCACTTGTTTTTTATAGGTTGGAATAGCATAAGCCATAATTATTCCAATAACCGCAATAACAATCATTAATTCGACTAGGGTAAAGCCTTTTTTATTTGATAATTTTTTCATAGTTAATACAGTGTATCATATGGAACAGTTCCAATAAAAGTAACATAGGTTTTAGAAACCTGTTTTTTATTTTCGTCTTTGTAATCATTATAAGCTATTCTTATGTGGTACTTCTTGTTTAGCTCTAATTCATCTAATTTTATAGTGTTGTTTGCGCTGGTATGATAGCCACGTATTAAAACAGATTCAAATAAAGTCAATGTCTTTGTTTTTACATTATTTTCAACAAAATCAATGGTTTTAGATTCCATGTCAATATTAGTTATTTTGACTTCAGCATTTTCAAACTTTAAGCTTGCATCAGCTAATACCAAAGAACTGAGTAACAACAAGCTACATATAATTATTTTTTTAATCATTTTGATCTCCTATTTAATCTAAAATTATGCGTTGCCAACTTTTTCTGCCCCATTTTCTTGTGGGTATTTCTACTAATCCAGATTCACCAGTGTTGTCAATTGCACCTGTATCAATATTTATGAGTGTATTATTACCTCCTGGAGTCGTAATAATATTCATTCCTAAAGCTAAGTCATCAACAAATATGCCTTCTGATTGACCCCCATTAAAAAATCCACCCGATGACAAAGATCCGCCAGTTGTTGAGCTAATTGCCATTATCCAGCTTTCGCCGCCAGGAAGACATGGATCTGCTCCATTTGGTATAATGGTGATTACTGTCATTATGTTTGATTGATTATTTCTTCCAATTAAATTAACCATTCTTTCACCAGATGTAGGAAGCTCTACTTTCCAACTTTCATCAGAAGCGACTGGATTTGAGCTCACACTCCTGAATGTTCCAGTTTCAGTAACTGTTTGCTCAACCAATCTAGAATCGTTAAGAGAATAAGTGCTGTATCCCTCAAAAGAATCTCTTAATCCAATTAGATATTGCGGTGGAGTCGTTGTTACACTTCTGTCAGGTGTTTCTATATATTTGCCCGTTCCGAACGTAATCATCACATCTGTAGTAGAGTCATCTGGCGTAAATATTCTCGGTGGTGTAGTGATGGCTTGATCTGACGAGCCAGAAAATAAAATTTGATCTGAGGATATAGTGGTAGTGCCTCCTGAAAAAACTTTGAGAGCATCAAATTTGTATACATTACCATGCAAATCACCTGCATAAATAAAATCTGCACCCTGATCTGCTGCATAATAAGTGATACTTGTATCTGAAGAATCATAAGCAACAAAATCACCCACAACCGGAGGACCCATACCATTTGGGTCTGCTATACTTCCATCATTAGATATCCACTTATGTAGTAAAGCACCTGTTTCTAGATCTAAAGCATACAATGCAGATTTCTGATTACTACTTGAGTAACCATTGGGTAAGAATGCAACCCATTTAGATGCACCTGTTTCGGGATTATATACCCTTGAAATAATACCACCAGCATATGTATAGCCCATATCGCTGTCTTCAGCGTCTGTAAATTCCCATAAAACTTCAGGCTCATTTTTGACATCTGAACCTAAATTTAAAGCATAAAATAGCTTGCCGCCAAACCTTAAATTACCAAGGGCAACAGTATTCCAACCGCCTTCAATAAAAGCATCTCTGACAAATGGAGCAGCATCTACTCTGGTTTTATGTGGAGCTATAGGATCAGCAAGTTCAGCAATTGTTTCTAATGACTTAGAAGGAATATAAGCCCAATATTCATGTCCTCCATTTGTGGTATTCTGAATGCCTGCAGCAAAAGCATGCAGCATACCATCATTGGCTCCAACTAAAATAACGTTATCACGGTTTTTGTATGTTTCTCTAAACTCTTCGTATCCACTGCCTGAACTAGCTGCGTTATACTCAGGCGTTCCTGGTTGCCAAAACTCATCGTCAAAGGATGCACTCGGTGCTCGAACTATCTGGGCAGGAGAATGAATAACGTCTCCCAATAAAGATCTTCTGTCTCTGAACACTCCATTGTTAAATCTTTCCAAAGATCTATCACCTCGGATATAGTTAATGACATCAGTGTATGATATTGTTGGATTTTCTATAACAAATTCTGAACTAATAATTGGAGTTATGGCACTAGTAGGTAATGAAGTTGCGTCAAAATCATATTGATTGCCATTGAAAAATGTTGATATATTTCTAGAATAATGATCATTAGTAGCAGCTATAACTCTGCCCATAGATGCGCACAAGCCACCTGTCAATTTACATCCAGCATCCCATTCTACAGCTCCAAGTGTGCCATCAGCATTTAATGGAGATGCAATAACAAAACCACTCCAATCAGAAGTATCATATCCTGTTTTAAAAGATAGTGTTGCATCAGAAACAACATTAGAAGAGACACTACCAGCACTGGCACGGCCTTTTCTTTGAATTATATTTGATACAACTTTATTTAAGGATTCAGCTAATTCATTTGGATCTCTGGCACTGAAGTATTTGCCACGGCTGTTAACTGAAGCGTGCCAAACATCATCTACTAATCCACCACTATCACCAGTTCTTGTCCATGTTTTTTCACCACGTCTCAATGCCAGTAAATCTGTTTCTTGATCTAATGCTCCAGATAATCCTAAACCAATGTTAAAGCTTACCAAATGTTGCCAAGATGCAGGATCATTATTGGGGTTCCAGAACAATTCAGGCTTTTGCCACCACTGTTCGTTTTCTGATACTGATACAATATCTCCGTTAATATCGGTAAAATCTTCAATAAAAACTGGCACCCTATTTTCTAAATCAGGCCGTAAATCTCTTCTCCAAAATTCAAATGCATTATCAGCTAAAGTTCTGCTATCAGTTCCTGCATACATTTTAGATAAACCTGATCCAGGATTGTAATTATAGCCTGATTCTCCTTCGGATACTGCTGGAAATGTTGTGCCAGTATTATCTACATTACTGTCAACCCCTTCTGCTCCATTCCAAGTACCATCGGAAATAGCAATATGAAAGTTTTGTTGACAGGATAACTCTGCACCAAAATTTGCATCATAATAAGGTCCATTTACGCCTTTTTTTTCAAATTGAATTCCCGCTAATTCAGTAGATCTTCTTAAGGGCGTTCCTCCATTTGCTGGTATCGTAAACAACCAATCAAAAAAGTCATCTCTGTGAGAACCTGTAAAAAGATTCATGTTTGTGCCGCCCGTAGAACCAGAAAATCTATTATTATTTATTTGTTGCCAATCTATTTTAAAATCAGGACCAAAATTAACAAATGCATGGCTAAGGGCTGCTCTGGCTAGTTTTCCTCTGGTATTGTAATAACTGTACCAATTTGCAAAGTTTTGTTCTTGATCTGCCGATATTTCATGTTTAGTGTATTGATTTTGACCAGTTCCAACACCGGCTGTCGCTCGTGTTGCAATTGTGGCATTGCTTGGACCATTCCATGTGTAGTAGTATGCTTTTCCACGATTTAAAACACCGCCTTCAAGTAGAAAAACACCAACTGTTCCGTTTGTATAATTAGGGTAACTATTAAATACAGGCACATAATTATTATTCAGATTAATACGACCAGTTATTCCTCCGCCAACTAAATTACCTGCTTCATAGAATCCATCAAATTTAGCATTATCAAAATCAGCATCCGGTAATGAGGTACCATCTGATCTTACTGGTGGTCTGTAGTTAATATTAGGATTAAAATACAATAAGTTATAATCAGCAGACGCAAAACTAGCTGCATAATAGTATAACTGTGTATCTGGCATATAACCCCAAGCCATACTGCCTGAATCATCAAATGTTACTGCCAAAGCAGGTGGAACACTTTGATTTAAGAACAAAGGTTCATGCGTTAACAAAAGAGGAACCGATTTCACTGAGAAAGTGAAAGATAACACTGAGGCGCATATTATTTTATTTAATTTCATTGTTTTAACTCCTTAATTTTGTCTCAT
Organism: Marinicellaceae bacterium; assembly: GCA_045107085.1. Classification (GTDB taxonomy): domain Bacteria; phylum Pseudomonadota; class Gammaproteobacteria; order Xanthomonadales; family Marinicellaceae; genus NORP309. The sequence goes on from JBGCFT010000094.1 coordinate 44,138, forward strand.
TGCAAATACAGATTGGTAGACCACAAATATATTGCCTGTTGAATCGTTGGCTTTGGTTCCGATTTTATAGTAAAACATTTTTTGTTCGTCTTTACTACCGCCCAGTGAACCACTACTACTGGCTGCTGATCCACCTCCTTCTTCACCTACTGTATTCTGAATCGCAACACCATTTCCATCTGTTAAATAATTATTAATAGGGTATATTAAAAACCTTGGCTCATCTTTTAAATTGCCTTTCAATGTTGTTTTTAAGCTATTAGTACCCGTATACATTGATCCTAAACCCATGGATTTATCAGAAATAAAGCTGTGCCAATCACTGCCACGAATTTCAAAACTATCACCGCAATACAAACATTCTGCGGAATTCACCCCATTATTTGTTTGATATTGTCTGAATACATAGTTTTCTACATTCACAAGCAATGTGTAGGCTGCTGTGTCAGCAAAACCTTTTCTCGCAAGACCTCCAGCCATTTTCTCTTGTAACAAAGCTGACTTCATAGAGGTCACTCCAATTACCGCAATGACTAGCAGTAGAATGATGCCGATTGCTAGTGCAACACCTTCTTGTTTTTTTATATTTTTATAATTTTTCATAATATTTTATGGTTTGAATTTCACAATGCCTTATTGCATTATATTTTTAAGTGCTATAGAAGTTGTAAACTCTCTTCTGTGCATACTGTAATGGTTTATGCCCGATGGTAAATCTGATTCATTATAAAATTCTCCACCGTATTGACTGTACCTAAATTCCTCATTTGAATTAGGTGAACTGTTATAAATTGTATTTAATAACATGTGAATATCGATGGTGACAACTGACCTCCACCCACATCCTTGATTATTTGGTAAAGTAGTATTATTAGTTTCATTTAAAACTTCTGGCCAACAATCTGCTCCTGTCAAAGATTCAACGCCACTGGCATTTAAATACCTAATTAACCCTTGACTGTCTCTTACTCCATAAATCACATCAAATGCATCAACACCTTCAATTACCGCATTTGTTACACCATTAAAATTACTGTATAAAGTTGGGATATCTCTGTCATCCACTCTGTTATTTGCAACATAGTAAGTGGCAGTAGTAAAATCTCTTTGCATATTAAAAGCTTTGGCTAAAGTTATATCTGATTTAACATTGGGTGTCACCACTATGGTATTTGTAGAGGACGCTATTTCTGTTACTACTTCAGGATAAGATATTCCAGTACCACAACTCACTACTAACCATTGTCCTGAACTGGGTGTGGGTGCGGTTGTTGTATCAGGGGGGTTTGCTGCAGACCAAGATGTTAATGTTAATGTATTGCCAGCAACAGAGTCAATTTCTCTGCCTTGTCCACTAATATAGCGCACAGTCAAAACATCAGTACCTGCAATCCTGTCTCCATCACTTACACCAACTGCTGGTATCATTGCTGTGGTATTTGACCCCAATGAATTCAATGCCGGCTGACAGGTACCAGCAGCATCACATTCATGCCCTCTCAGTAAATAAGATGGATCGAATGGGCCGATTCCAAATCCAGGTATAAATGGCAAGGATTTCACATCCCAAGCAACCTTTGTGGGTTGAGCTTCTTTTGCCGTTTCTTTATTCGACTCTCCAAAACAATACTGATAGCCTGTTTGCTCAATTGTTTGCTTCATTAATGAAATAGCATATCTGCCATTTTCTTGAATTCTTGCCAATCCGTTTTGTGTTCTGTTCATTTTTGAGGAAGTATCAAAAACTTGAATGAGTCCAGTCAGTACAATGACTCCAATAGCAATGGCCACCATTAGCTCAACAATTGAAAAACCTGTATTGTGTTTTTTGGGTTTGATATTAATATTTTTTAAAGATTTCATATAGTTAAGGTCCTGAAACGACGGTTACAGATTGTTCTGATACAGCACTGGTTTCATTAGACTCATTCCAAGTGATTGTGATTGTACAAAATCCCAAATACGGCTGATCTGATTCACCACAAGCAAAAGCATAAGCACCAGAAGAATCACAATCTATTTCACCTTGCCCATTGGTTAGTGTATTTGTTATCATATTTGACCACTTTTGTGTGTCTCTATTGGCTGCAGCTGTACAACTACATGCATTAGTTGTACACATACCGTCAGTTGAACTGTATCCTTGGTAAGTTCCATTGTAAACATTATTCCATACAGCCCATGAATTTGACCTCATCGACTCAACTATTGAATGGGCTAAAAAAGTAGCTTGGGTTCGCATATATCCATTGTGATTACTTTTCACAGCCACTAACATAACACCCGCCACGCCAAGCAGTCCAAAGGAAAAAACCACAACGGCAATCATTGCTTCTATTAAAGTAAAGCCTTTTTGTTTTTTCATGCTAATTTCCACCTCTGTTTGATGAAGCCAACCCGGATGGCAATACATTGATAGCCAAAAAATCTGGAAAATCAGGAAGAATCTCAATATCAAAGTTTACAACAGCAGGTGTTCTTAATGCTCCTAAACTATTATAAGTCACATCGGAATCTGTAGCTGTAATGCTTACACTATCGGGCAATTCTATTTTGGTTCTAATAACATTCAAACTGCCATCAGCCGAGGTTTCACTGATATCCCAACCGTTACTCCAATTATTGCCATTTGCAGAAGTTACGGTCACGACACTTCCGTTTTCGATTGCAAGAGACCGTGCAAAGCCTAAATCTCCAAGTAAATCGTTAGTTTGATTTGATAAGGTTTGTCTTTTAGAAAAATCACTGTAAGCAGGAATCGCATAATACATGAGTATACCCGCAATAGCCAAAGTGACTACTAACTCTATCAATGAGAATCCAGAGTTTTTTCTGTGTTTAATATTAAGTTTTTTGCCCATTTTTCCAAGTTTTGATTAATACATATCTATATTTAACATTATTTATAGATATTCGCAAACTTCAAATTTAAATTATACAAATATGATGAATGGTTAAAATTCATGACTCAACGGTAAAATGAGCGTGGGTAAATTATTTAATGTTTATTCTCAATTCTTTTGGTAAAGCAAATATCATGTGCTCAGGCTCACCATAAAGTTCTGATATTTCAACATTTTCATTGTTTTTCGACAGAAAATCAATTACATCTTTAACTAATTTTTCTGGAGCAGAAGCACCAGCTGTTACTCCAATTGAAGTAATATTTTCAAACCAATTTAAATCAATACATTCTGCATCGTCGATTAAATAAGATTTGACTCCTTGCCTTTGGGCCAATTCAAGCAAGCGATTTGAGTTTGAACTATTTACACTGCCCACGACAAGCACCAATTGACATTCTTGTGCCAAATCTTTGACAGCTATTTGTCGATTTTGAGTGGCATAACAAATATCATCATGTTTAGGACCCTGAATGTGTGGATATTTCAATTTTAATTTAGAAATAACCTCAGCGGTATCATCTAAGGACAATGTGGTTTGTGTTACATAAGCCAATTTATGACTGTGACCTATTTCTAATTTTTTAACATCTTCAACAGATTCCACAATATATACCGAACCTGAACCTTTAGAATTATCCCATTGACCAATTGTTCCTTCAACCTCAGGGTGCCCCTCATGTCCAATCAAAATAAGATTAAAGTCATTTTTACAATAACGCATAACCTCCATGTGAACTTTTGTGACCAAAGGACAAGTCGCATCAAAAACCTTTAAACCTCTTAATTTGGCAGTATTTCTTACCAACTTCGAGACTCCATGAGCAGAGAAAATAACTATGTTGTCATCTGGGATTTCATCCAATTCTTCGACAAAAATCGCTCCTTTCGCTTTCAGGTTATTAACAACAAATCTATTGTGCACGACTTCATGTTTTACATAAATTGGCGCACCAAAAATTTCAATGGCACGATTTACAATTTCAATGGCTCTATCGACACCAGCACAAAAACCCCTAGGATTTGCCAGACTTATCTTCATGATTGCCCCAAATTAAATCTAATATCAAAAAAAACGCACCTATGGTGATGGCCGTATCTGCTACATTAAAAGCTGGCCAATAATAATCTTCATAATGTGCTTCAATAAAATCAACAACATAACCAAGACTTAGCCTGTCATATATATTTCCAATCGCACCACCGATAACGAATGTTAAACCTAAATTTAAAAATTTATCTTGAAATTTTGACATTCTTAACCAGGTCAACAACCAAATCACAATTATGATTCCGACAATACTAATTGCCCATCTTTGCCAACCAGATTGATCTGCTAAAATACTAAATGCCATGCCTTCATTGTGCATTAGAGTCCAATTGAGGTATTTGTTTACAACAACAGCTTGGTAAATTTCCAAAGATTGTGTTGCGATTGCTTTTGTCCATTGATCTAATGCAAATACGATAGCGCTAATCCATAGCCACCAAAGACCTGATTTGGAGCTTACTCTATTAGTTTGATTATCTTTAGGCATACACTCTTATTTCACCCTCACCTTCAATATTTTCAATGCAACGACCACATAATTCTAAATGGTTAGGGTTTTGACCAACATCTTCACGTTTATGCCAACACCTTACACATTTATCGCCTGTAGCTACCTCAGCATCAATATATATATTGGAATCTTCTAATTCAAATTTTGTTGCATTGGAGGTTTTTGCAGAAACGGGCAAAATCTGAGCTGCTGAAGTAATTAAGACAAATCTTAATTCATTATTTATGCCATTTAATTGTTCATAAATCTCATCTTCAACATAAACATTAACTGATGCATCCAGAGAAGAACCAATTTCTCCCTTTACCCGCATTTGTTCTAGCAATTTAGAACTGGCATTTCTGATTTCTTTTATTATTTGCCAATTTTCATCTTTCCAATCTGGTTTTTTTGAAGTACTCGGCATGTCATACCATTTTTCAAACAATATATTCTTATCATTACCAATTAATCGCCAAATTTCATCCGCAGTGTAAGTCATAATTGGAGCCATCCATCTGATTATGGATTGTAATATATGGTGCATTGCTGTTTGTGCTGATTTACGGGCTAAAGAATCTGTTTTAGCTGTATAGAGCCTGTCTTTTATTATGTCCAAATAAAAGGCACCCATATCTTGTGAGCAAAAAGAACTCAGTTTTTGATAAACTTGATGAAATTGATAATTGTTATAACCTTCAAGAATTTCCAACTGAAGATCTTGAGTTAACTTTACAGCCCATTGGTCCAATAGAGTGCATTGATCTAATTCTAAAACCTCTGTTTTTGAATCAAAGTCATGTAAATTTCCAATGAGAAAACGTGAAGTATTACGGATACGGCGGTATCCATCAGCTACACGCTTCATTATTTCATCAGAAATCGTAATTTCTTTTGAGTAATCAGCTGAAGCACACCAAAGTCGTAAAATATCAGCCCCATAAGTATCAATCATTTGTTGCGGTGGAATGATGTTGCGTAAAGATTTTGACATTTTCTTGCCATTTTTATCTACTACAAAACCATGTGTTAATACTTGTTTATAAGGAGATTCAAAATTTATAGCGACTCCTGTTAACAAAGAAGAGTGAAACCATCCTCTGTGTTGATCAGATCCTTCTAAATATAAATCAGCAGGTTGAGAAAGATAATCACGTGCCTTTAATACTGCAAAGTGACTGACACCAGAATCAAACCAAACATCCAACACATCTGTGGTTTTATCATAATCACCAGCATCATCAATTAATTGAGATATATCCGCATCAAACCATGCATCAATTCCTTCTGATTCTACCATTTTTGCAACAGTTTCCATGATTTCCAGTGTGTTTGGATGCAGCTCCCCAGTTTCTTTATGTGTAAAAAGAGTAATAGGAACGCCCCAAGTTCGCTGTCTAGAAATACACCATTCGGGTCTATTTTCAATCATAGAGTAAATACGGCTTTCGCCCCAATCTGGTACCCACTTTACATTTTCAATTTCTGATAAAGCTTTCTTTCGCAAGCCTTTTTTATCCATGCTCACAAACCATTGAGGCGTCGTTCTAAATGCTGTTGGAGATTTATGTCTCCAACAATGAGGATAAGAGTGATGAATGGTTTCAAAGTTTAGCAATACATTGTTTTCTTTGAGAAGCTCAACAATGGCTTTATTGGCTTTCCAAATATATTGCCCACCAAATATTGGTGTGCTTTCTAAATAAACACCATTGCCTCCCATAGGATTATAGACTTCAAGATTATATAACTTTCCGACATTAAAATCTTCTACACCATGACCTGGGGCAGTGTGAACAGCACCAGTTCCTGCGTCAACGGTGACATGATCTCCCAAAATAATTGGGACATGTCTATCTTCGTAGAAAGGATGTTGTAATGAAATATTTTCTAATTTTTCTCCAACAACCGTAGACAAAACTTTGGGATTTTCAATTCCGTATTTGACACAGACTTCATCAATCAACTCAGTAGCGATCACTAAATCAAAATCATTGTGGCCTGAGACCAGCGAGTATTCCAATTCAGGATGAAGTGAAACAGCTAAAGAAGCTGGCAATGTCCATGGAGTTGTGGTCCAGATTGTGACAGCTATTTTATTTGATGATTTTGCTAAATCAAATGCCGCCAAAACATCTGAATCTTTAACAGCTGTATACGCCACATCAATAGCCGATGAATCTTTATCTTGGTATTCAATTTCAGCTTCAGCTAATGCAGATCCACAGTCAAAACACCAATTAACTGGTTTAACTCCTTTTTCTACATGACCATTTTCAACAATTTTTGCCAGAGCACGAATCATATCTGCTTCGTATTTAAAATCTTTGGTTAAATAAGGATTTTCCCACTCACCAATGACACCTAGTCTTTTAAACTCATTTTTCTGAATTTCAACTTGCTTGGTTGCATATTCTCTGCATTTTTGACGAAATGTTTTCGCATCAATCTTCTGACCGACTTTGCCAAATTTCTTTTCAACTTGTATTTCAATGGGCAAACCATGACAATCCCAACCAGGAACATAAGGTGCACTATAGCCTGACATCAATTTTGACTTTATGATTATATCTTTTAAAATCTTATTTAGTGCATGTCCTATATGCAGTGATCCATTAGCATAAGGAGGTCCATCATGCAGAATAAACTGTGGTTTTCCTAGACTGGCTTCTTGTAGTTTTTGATATAAATTTTCATCGTCACATTTTTTCAACCATTGAGGTTCTTTTTGTGCTAAACCTGCCTTCATTGAAAATTTAGTTTTGGGTAAGTTAAGTGTTTCTTTGTAATTATTGCTCACGCAACAGCTCCATTTATTTGTTATTGCTAAAAAATAGACGTGTTTTTATCACATCCTCTTTAATATGTCTTTTTAATTCAATTAAAGAATCAAATTTTAATTCATTTCTTAATTTTTGGTAAAATAAAACTTCTACATTCTGACCATAAACTTGTTTATCAAAATCAAGTATGTAGACTTCCAATAATTTTTCAATACCTCCTACCGTAGGGCGGGTACCTATACTGGCAGAACCAATATGGGTTTCACCACTCTCAAATAAAACTTTCACAAAAAATATTCCATTTAAAGGAATCTGTCTATTTTTTAGTTTTATATTAATAGTAGGATAATCAATGGTGCGTCCTATCTGCTCTCCACGGGTTATTTTTCCTGTGATTGAGAAAGTCCTACCCAATAAACTTTTTACTTTTTCAAAGTTATTTATAGACAATTCCTGTCTAATTTGAGAACTACTCACCCTTTGATGATTTTTACTAATTGTATCTATAGCTGTCACATCAATCCCTTTAGACATACAATAGTCCTTGAGCAAATCAATGTCTCCAGCTCTATTTTTACCAAATTTAAAATCATCACCGATAATAATATGGCGAGCACTCAAACCATCAATCAAAATATCTTGTATAAAATCCTCAGCTGATAACTCAGCCAAACTTTTGTTGAAATTCAAAACACACAAGAAATCAACATTGAGGTTTTTGATCAACTTATATTTATCTTTGAAAGTTGTTAAAATAGGCAACTTAGCATGCTTATTAAAATACAATGAAGCCAGAGGTTGCATTGTTACAACAACTGACTTTAATCTTTTAGTTTCTGCAATTCCCGTTACTTTTCTTATCAGTGATTGATGACCTAAGTGTACACCATCAAAATTACCAATAGTAACAACTGACTGAACTTCAAGAGGTGTTCTATTAGGATAACGAAGAAATTTCATTTGTGCACCAATAAATTTTTAAATTGAATTTTCATAAAATATAAGGAAGAAATATAGACTAAAACACCAATAATAATGAGGTAAAACAGGTTAAGAGACCGCCAAAACCAGGTTAATTCTGCCCAACTTCCAAATTGTGATAAAAGCATAACGATTGATCCTGCCATTAACAAACTTGACAATGTTATTTTATAAACTACTGCCCATTCAATGACGCCTGTGGGAACAACTTTCATCTTAAGTAGGCCCCTGTAGAGCATGATTGTTTGCATCCATCCTGAAACAGCGCTGGCAAGCGCCAGCCCAACATGTAAGGCAATAAAATCTAAGTAGTATAATATTGCAACAAAAATAAAATTCAACCCCATATTCGCAAACATGGCTATTATGCCTATCCTGACGGGTGTTCTGGTATCTTTTCTTGAATAAAAAGCGGGCAACAATATTTTATTTATAATGAATGCAGGCAATGCTAACATATATGCCATTAAACTAATCGCAGTCATCTCGGTAGATTGGTCATCAAAAGCACCATATTGAAATAATGTTATGATGACTTCATTCGCTAAAACAAGCAATCCTGTGGCTGCTGGAATTGCGATAAAAAGCCCTAAATTCAAAGCCCATTTCAAGGTTTTTGTAAACTCATTTGAATTATTTTTAGCAAATTGGCGAGATAAAGTAGGTAAAATAACAGTTGAAATTGCAATAGCAAAAACTCCTAAAGGAAACTCTAATAACCTATTAGAAAAGTATAAAAAACTCACACCTACTATGGGCAACATTGTTGCAATCAAAGTATCAACAAGTAAATTGATTTGAGCAATAGAAGATGCAAAAAGAGTGGGAACCATTAACTTCATCACTTGTTTAACTTTTTTATCTTTGAAACCCAATCTAAAACGCGGTAACAAGCCTAACTTATAAAGAGCAGGAATTTGAATCAATAACTGGAGAACACCTGCAATCAGGACTCCCACAGCCAAGGATTTTATAGGCAAATCAAAGTTTTCTCTTAAAAAGAATGCACAAGCAATTAAAGATAGATTCAATAATATTGGAGTTGCCGCAGGTAATGCGAACTTATTGTGGGCATTCAAAATGCCTCCTGCAAAAGCAACCAAAGAGATTAATGGCAAATAAAAGAGTGTAAACCTAAGCATCCAAACTGATTCAGCAAAAACTTCAGGTTTATCAGAAACCCAAGTATAAGCAAACAAGGTCAATACTTGTGGAGCAAATATTTCCATTAGAAGCCAGACAAGGAAAACTACTACAAATAAAGTGCCCGCTATTTTATCAATGAACATTTTTAAATTAGATTTATTTTCTGTTGCTTTAATTTCATTTAGAACAGGAACAAAAGCCAATGAAAAAGAACCTTCAGCAAATAATCTTCTCATAAAGTTGGGTATTTGAAAAACAACCAGAAAAGCGCTGGCCCAAATTGAGGTTCCAAAATATCTGGCCACGACCATGTCTCGAATAAAACCCGAGATGCGTGATAATAAGGTAAAGATACTAACAACAGCTGTTGATTTAAAAAGGCTCATAAATTACTAAAGTTTGTAGGATTTAATTTTATTGATATTAGGCTCTAACTCCTAAGTTTTCTTACTAAAAACATAAATTTATTAAAAAATGAAATTAATAAATCAAAATAACCCTGTTTAAAGCCTATTTTATTGACTCTAAGTTAGTTTAATGTGAGAATGCGCGGCTTAAAATTAAAACACCAAATATTGGAGAAACAAATTGGCTAATTCATCATCTGCAAAAAAACGTGTAAGACAGTCAGCTAAAAGACGTTTACACAACATGGGTATCCGCTCAGAAGCAAGAACTCATATTAAAAATGTTATCAAAGCAATAGAAGCTGGTGACAAAAAAGAAGCGCAAAGCTTATATAACAAAATGATTCCTGTTGTTGACAAAGTGGCAAACAAAGGTATTTTTCATAAAAACAAAATAGCCAGACATAAAAGTCGCTTGAACAGCAAAATTAAAGCGATGGCATAATTTCCTTTTACCCAATTTTGTTGATGCGCTAAATCGAAATTAATGCGCTTAATGAAATTGGGTAATGACAAGCTTATTTAAATGAACATTTTCCTTTTCAAATATTCTTAATTTATCTTAATTTATCTTAATTAGACTTAAAATTAGACTTAAAATCATTTACTCCACTGAGTGAAGACTAATTTATCTCAAATCACAATTATTTAATTAGATTATCGATTATTATTATCGATGTTTAAGCTATCATGCTACTATTGGGAAAATATAATGTGACAATTTGTGTCAATTAGTTAAATTTAACGCATAAACATGAACTTTGTCACATAAAAATTTATTTACATCACTTATAATACATACATTAAATTTGGATCTAACCGATAATGACAACGAACTTTACAGATAAAATAGCAGTAAGCCAACTTAGAGTTGGTATGTATATTAGCAAACTCGATCGTCCATGGTTAGAAACTCCTTTCCCATTTCAAGGCTTTTATCTTAGAACCACACATGAAGTAAATGAAGTCAAAGGTTTTTGTAAATACGTTTACATAGATGGTCAAAAAGGTGTTCAAGCGTACAAAGAATCAGAAATAAGCAAACCTTCTCCTCTTTTAGTCAGAGAAAAATCTAATAAAACAAGTTGTGTACAAGCTTCTGATCTTAAAAAAATCAATATCAATATTGGTAAATACGAAAAAAACACAAAGCCTTTCAAAAAAGAAATCAATAATGCAAAAGTATTATTTTCGGACTTGTCTCGTTCTGTAGAGCAGATTAGTTTCAATATCAGAGTTGGAAAAACATTAAATATTGCAAAAACAAAAGAACTCACACGTTCAGTTGTTAAAAGTGTCATCAGCAATCCAAATACGATGATTTGGCTTAGTCGATTAAAAGACAAAGGCGATTATACTTATAACCATTCATTGCGTTCTAGTGTTTTGGCAACTGTTTTTGGAAGATATTTAGGACTTTCAGAAAATGAATTGATTACCTTAGCCTCTGGAGTGCTGTTAGCTGACATAGGTAAAACAAAAATCAAAAGATCAATGCTCAATAGCAGCGAAGAACTCTCTAAATCAGATATGATTTTAATGAAGAGTCATGTTGAGTTGGGTGTTGAAATGTTAGCTAAAGAAAATAACATTGATCATACAATTTTGGTAATTGCCGAAACGCATCATGAAAGATACAATGGTACAGGATACCCTTATGGTCTTGTAGGAACTGAGATTCCATTTTTTGGACAAATAGCTGGATTAGTTGATGTGTTTGATGCGATAACTAGCAAAAAATCTTATGGAAAACACTACACACCTGCACAAGCAATGGATTGGCTTTATGGACAGAAAAATAAATTATTCGCCAGTAAACTCATAGATGATTTCGTACAAGCCATTGGATTATATCCACCTGGAACAATTGTTGAATTAACTGATGAGTCAATCGGTTTGGTTGTATCACATAATCCTGAAAAACGTTTAAGACCGGAAATATTTTTATTGAAAAATGGAAATAAGGAAAAAGTTAAATCACATAAAACCATAGATTTATCTAAAAGAGCGTTTATGTCAAAAATTGATAGACCTATGGTAAGAAAAGCCATACTACCTGAAGACATAAATTTATCAGGTTCAAAAATTTCTCAAGCCATTGAAAATAACAATAAAGTAAGAAAAGCTTTATTTGGATAAGAATTTGAAAAATTATAGTTCGTAAAAGCCTTTTAATTAAGGCTTTTTTTTTGGTCAAATAATTCCAACATCAGATATTGATTGATATAATATTCAAAAATTTAAAAGGCAATAATCCATGAAAAACTATCTGAATTTACTCAATTTACTGCTGAATGATGGCACCACAAAAACAGATAGGACCGGTACAGGAACACAAAGTATATTTGGGCACCAAATGCGTTTTGATTTAAATAAAGGTTTTCCACTCGTTACTACAAAAAAAGTACATCTAAAATCTATCATACATGAACTCTTATGGTTCATATCAGGTGATACAAATATTAAATACTTATCAGAAAATGGAGTAAGAATATGGAACGAATGGGCTGATACAGATGGTAATTTGGGTCCAGTTTATGGTCATCAATGGAGATCCTGGCCAGCAAAAAATGGAGGTAGCATTGATCAAATTAAAGTCGTGATAGACCAATTAAAAAATACACCTGATTCTAGAAGAATAATTGTGAGCGCTTGGAATGTTGCTGACCTAGAACAAATGGCTCTACCTCCCTGTCATTGCTTTTTTCAATTTTATGTTGCAGATAACAAGCTTTCTTGTCAACTATATCAACGCAGTGCTGATGTATTTCTCGGCGTACCATTTAATATTGCATCCTATGCCCTGTTTACAATGATGGTAGCACAAGTATGTGATCTAGAATTGGGAGATTTTGTTCACACTTTAGGCGATGCCCATTTGTATTCAAACCATTTGGAACAAGCTAAACTACAACTATCCAGAGAAACTTTTGAATTACCTCAAATGGTCATTAATCCCAAAATTAAAAATATATTTGATTTCAAATATGATGATTTCGAATTAACAAACTATCAATCTCATCCGCACATAAAAGCAAAAGTGGCCGTTTAATATGTTGAATAAACTCAATCTTACTTTTATTCTGGCGATGGATAAAAATAATTTAATTGGAAGTAACAACGATTTGCCATGGAATCTTCCTGCTGATTTAAAATACTTCAAACAAAAAACACTCAATAAAACTATTTTAATGGGTAGAAAAACCTGCCAATCATTACCATTTGCTTTGCCTAAGAGAAGAAATATAGTGTTAACAAGAAACATTAACTTTTCTAGAAAAGGCTTTGAAATTATTCATAAACTTGATTCTCTAAAAGACCTTTCTGGAGAAGTTATGGTGATTGGGGGATCAATCATTTATAAACTTTTGATGCCTTATGCGACAAAAATTCTTATAACACAAATACACCATGAGTTTAATGGAGACACCTATTTTGAATGGAACAAACAAGACTGGCAAATTTCATCAAAGCAAGAAAATAAGTCTGATGAAAACAACCTATATGATTTTGATTTTTTAGAATATTTACCCATAAAATCGAATACTTAATTAATTTTAAAATGATTAATTATTTATAAAATATTTAAATTGATTTATTAAATCATCCATATCAGTATTAAATACATCGTTATGCCCCGCCCCTTTGATTAAAAACCTATATTTTTTGCCTGCATATTTATTATAAATTAATTCGCTGTGCCAAGCTGGAATAACAGTATCTTCATCACCATGTATTATAAACAATGGCTCAGATATCTTAGATATTTTAGATAAATTTTTAAATTTATCGAAGGGCAATAGAGATAATTTTGTAATAACTCGATAGACAGAAACAAATGGGCTTATCAAGACCAAAGCTTGGCTTTTGTTATTGACAGCTAACTCAGTTGCTGCACCGGTTCCTATTGATCTGCCAACAATAATTATCTGATTTTCTTTGTATCCAAGTGACAGAGCATTATCAAATAATAGCTGTGCATCTTTATACACATTTTGCTCTGTGGCTTTACCACCAGACAAACCATATCCACGGTAGTCAAGAGCCATGACAGAAAATCCATGATTATTAAATTTTTCAGCCATGTCACTTAAGAGACCAATATCCAAATAATTACCATGAAAGTATAAAATTAAGCTGCTTTCATTTTTTGATTGCCAAAATCTAGTAGCTAATGTTACACCGTCATCAGATTGTAATAGCTTTAAGCCCTCTAAGTTCTCATTATAAGTAGTTTGATCATATGGAAACATCAATTTGTCAGACATAAAATATGCCATAAGAATAAATAACAAATATATTAATAGAGAAGAGGATATGAGTCTCTTAACACTCCATTTACCCATAATTTTCTTAGAAAAATTCATTGCATAGACTACTGTTTGATTTAAAATTATGACAAGGTTGACAATAGATTTAGATCAATTGTTCAAATTTCAATAAATCTTCTGGTGTATCAATTCCGTGAGGCATAGATTTCAAGGCTTTTTGAGCAATTATTCTATAGCCGTTAGACATGGCTCTTAGTTGCTCTAATGATTCTGTACATTCAAGTTTAGAAGGTTCTAATTTTGAAAAGCTTTTTAAAAAACTAGCTCTGTAAGCGTACAAACCTATATGGTGTTTATAAGTGATATTTTTATCTAACTGATTTGTCCCAAAAGTATCTCTTGAATAAGGCATGGCAGATCGAGAAAAATACAATGCGTAATTATCATTATCTGTCACTAACTTGACGTTATTAGGATTGATTAAATCATCATAACTTTCAATTTTTTGATACAGTGTAGATATAGAAGCCATAGGGTTATTAATTAATGCCTTGATTAATTGTTCAATATTTTGTTTTGGTGTCAATGGTTCATCACCTTGATAATTAACAACGACAGTATCATCTGACCACGCCAATTTATTGGCCACTTCCGCAATTCTGTCCGTGCCTGAATTGTGTTTAGGATCTGTCATAACAGCATCATAACCAAAACTTTCAACGACATTGAATATTCTCATGTCATCAGTGGCCACAATCATCTGTTTAGCTTGTATTCGTTTTGCTGATTCTATGGCCCAGATAATTAAGGGTTTACCAGCTATTTCAATCAAAGGCTTACCTGGCAAACGAGAGGATTGAAAACGAGCAGGAATACAAATCACTGTATCAGAAGTCATTTATTTAAAACTCCTTTTATTAATTTCATTATGGCTTGGTTGGTATGTTTTTTAACCACTAATTTTAATACAACAACCCAAACATTATTTAACTGCATTTCTTGGCATTTTACTGCATCTTTTTCGGTAATAAATATAGGGTCATCATTATCAAAATCAAAATGATTTTCAGTCAATATTTCATGATCATTTAATGGATTTTTAATCACAGCAAGTCCTTGATTGGATAACATGTTAAAAAAACTTCCTGGATGTGCAATCCCAGCAATGGCATTGATGTGTTGATTTCTAAAAGACTCAATAGACTTTTGATTTTTAATATCACCCAATGCATAAACCATCAAAGGTTCATATTCAAAATAATGTTCATTTTCTTTTTTTCCTTTGTAAATAACCAAATCAACTGTGTCTAAACGGTTGACTTGCTCCCTAAGTGGCCCAGCAGGTAATAATTTTTTATTTCCAAGGCCATATTTAGCGTCTATCAAAACAAACTCTAAGTCTCTGTGCAAAGCATAATGTTGAAGACCATCATCTGCAATGATAATATCTACCCTGTAGTCAAGTAATAATTTCTTTGCCGCTTTGTACCTGTTCTTTCCTACAAAAACCGGAGCATTGGTATGTTTTGCAATAAGTAAAGCCTCATCACCACTGGCTTTTGATGAAGTTTGTGGAATAACAAGCATGGGTTCATGCTCTCTTCTTCCTCCATAACCCCTTGAAACTACGCCAACTTTTATACCTTGAGACTGTAATTGATTTACTAACCAAATCACCATGGGAGTTTTTCCTACTCCACCAACAGATATATTTCCAACAATAACAACCGGACATTTTACCTTTTGAGTTTTTAATACTCCCATAGAATAGAGTTTTTTTCTGGTTTTGCTTACAGAGCCAAATATGCGAGATAACATTTTGTAAATGAGTGGAATATTTTTCCCTTTGTACCAAATTTTATTGAGATTTTGTTGTTTGGTTTGCGTCATTGTCATTCTGATGATGCTTGAATTTGGTGTAATTTTGCATAGATACCATTTTGGGTAATTAATTGTTGATGACTGCCCTCTTCTGATATTTGTCCATTGTTCAATACCACGACATTATCAGCTTTTTCAATGGTGGATAAACGGTGAGCAATAACAAGCGTTGTGCGTCCTATCATGACTCTTTCTAAGGCAATTTGAATGAGTTTTTCAGATTCAGAATCCAATGCAGAAGTGGCTTCATCAAGGATGAGTAAAGGTGCATCTTTCAATATCGCTCTGGCTATGGCAATTCTTTGCCTTTGACCTCCTGATAACCTTGTGCCATTTTCGCCAAGTAAAGTTTCAAAACCTTCCGGTAATTGTTGAATAAAATCATAGGCATTGGCTTGTTTAGCTGCCTGTATAATTTCATCTAAGCTAGATGACTTATTCGAACCATAGGCAATATTATTTGCTACCGAATCATTAAAAAGTACTACATTTTGATCAACAAATGCGATGTGGTCTCTAATACTGTCTAACGTATAATCATTAAGGTCTTTATCATTAATCATGATCTTGCCTTGAGAAGAAGGATAAAAACGTGGCACCAAGTTTACTAATGAGCTTTTACCTCCGCCAGATTGACCAACAAAAGCTACTGTCTGTCCTGAAATTATATCTAAATTTATGTTTTTTAATGCTTGCGTTCCATCCTCATAAGTAAATGATAAATCTTCAAATTGAATTGAAATTTTATCAGCTTTGAGTTTATTTTTACCTTCATCTTTTTCTGCCTCATGGTCCAAAATATAAAAGACGCTATCGGCTGCTGCCAAGGTTTTTTGAATCGTAGCACTTGAGTCTGCTAACCTTTTCAAAGGTGGCAACATGGCCATCATTGCACCAATGAATGACATAAATTTTCCACCAGTCCATTCATTAATGGCATCAGGAACCGTTGCAAAATAAATAATTAAAGCCAATGCACAAGCAGTTAAAATTTGAACTATACTAGAAGATAAAGCTCTGGTTGCTACAACCTTCATGTTTAAACTTCTGTTTTTATTGTTTACTTTGAGAAAGCGTTTGGCTTCATCCTCTTGAGCTGAAAATACCCGCACAACCTTCTGGCCTTTAACAACCTCTTCAACGACTTCACTAACACCACTCATGGAGTTTTGAATGCCATGACTAATTTTTCTAAAACGTTTATTTACAATTGAAATGATCAAAGCAACTATCGGGAGTAAAACAAAAACAACCAAAGTTAAATGCACTGACTGATATAACATCACTGCAAATAATACGAGTATTGTCAGCAGATCTCTTATAATAACAATGACAGTTGTTGATACACCCATGGCCATCATTTCAATATCAAAAGTCATCCTCGAAATTAAACCAGCAGATGATTCTTTATCAAAAAATGAAGTCGGTAATTTTAAATACTTGGTGAAAACAAGTTGGCGCATATCTGTAATCACTTTTCGTCCCACCCAATTTAAGCCATAAGTTGCTAAGTAATTACCAATCCCCCGAAGAATGAACATGAATACAATAATCCACGGAAGTATTTTAATATAAGTTAAGTTTTTTTGATCAAATATATCATCTATAAGATACTCAAACATCAACATAAATGCACCTTGTACCAACGCATCTAGCATAACACCAAAAATTGCTATTGACAGAACAAGCTTATATGGCTTCGCATATTGCCATACTCGACTGAAGGAGGTTTTTTTATGTATTGAAGATAATGACATTAATTATTGGCTAGGAGTGGTCGCTATTGACACACTGGTAAAACCCATATCTGCTAATACATCCATTACAGTCACGACATATTTATGGGCTGCATTTTCATCAGCTCTTATAATGACAGGAGGTTTTTCTTGGTCTTTAATCATCCGGCTTAAACTTGATGAAATGTTTTCATATTGAGAATTTACCAATTCATTGTTGTTCAAAAAAATACTGCCTTTTTGATCTATTGATATAATGAGTTGTTCATTGGAACTGGCATTAACTTTTTCAGTGGCCTCTGGTAGTTCTATTTTTAATTTGGCTTGCTTTTCAAAGGTTGTTGTCACCATAAAAAAAATAAGAAGTAAAAACACCACATCAATTAATGATGTCATGTTAAGTTTTGGACCTGAGTTATTTTCGTCAGTAAATTTCATTTATTCACTTCTTGTTATCATGAATAGAATCAATTAAGTCCATCACTTGTTTTTCGATAACAATGGTTTGATCAATAATCTTTGTTTTAAAGTGACGGTGAAATAACATCGCAGGAATAGCCACAACCAAACCAGCTGCCGTCGTAATTAAAGCTTGAGAAATACCTGAAGCCAAATGTGCAGCATCACCTACACCATTGACATTAATGGCAGCAAAAACCTTAATCATGCCGATAACTGTACCTAAAAGTCCTAATAATGGAGAAACTTCAGCAATCACGGATAACCAATTCAAGGGTTTTTCCATTTTGTGTACGGCATGTCTACCCGCATCTTCAACTGTTTCAACAATGGCTTCTCTGGGTAACTCCCTATTTTTTAACGCCGAACTCATCACATATCCCAGTGGGGAATTTTCCTCTAATTTAGCAATATGTTTGGCATCTAAATGTCTTGATTTTGACCATTTGATTACTTGGTCTTTTAATTCTGTTGGTATGATTTCTTTATCACGTAAAGACCAAAATCTTTCACCAACAATCATCATTGCCAATGCCATAAGCACCAATATGAAAACCATGACCACGCCACCTGAACTGACTATATCAAGCATTAAATTTTTCTCCAAAAGAATTTCAGTTGGATATTATAATAATAAATGTTTTAATTGTGTTAAATAGTTATGCTTTTTGTTGTTTTAATTTAGTATCAATTTGAGTTAGTAATTGTGATCTCATCATATCTTGGAGATTTTTTATTTAAACTTTTACTCCATACTCTTGTAATTTAAAATTAATTCAATAATTTTAAGATGAGAATTATTGTCATGTTATAATCCGCAAAATGACTATTATCAAAAACACCATTAATACAGAGTCTCCAGAGTTTGCTGAAAACTATGAGTTTATGCATGGCTTGGTAGATCAACTTCGTGAAGAAACGAGTATAACCTCTAAAGGAGGCTCAGAAAAATCCAGACAAAGGCATGAATCCCGAGGTAAGCTACTTGTTAGAGACCGAATTTATGCTCTAATCGACAAAGGAAGTCCCTTTTTAGAGTTATCGGGTTTAGCTGCAAATAGAATGTATAATGGAGATGCGCCTGCAGCAGGCATTGTTACAGGAATTGGCGTGGTGCAAGGTCAAAATGTCATAATAGTGGCAAATGATGCAACAGTTAAAGGCGGTACATATTTCCCTCTTACTGTTAAAAAACATTTAAGAGCACAAGAAATTGCTTTAGAAAACCATTTACCCTGCATTTATTTAGTAGATTCTGGTGGTGCCTTTCTGCCATTACAAGATGAAGTCTTTCCAGACAAAGAACACTTTGGTCGAATTTTTTATAATCAAGCGCAATTATCTTCTAAAAATATCCCACAAATTGCAGTAGTTATGGGTTCTTGTACAGCAGGAGGCGCTTATGTGCCAGCCATGTGTGATGAAGCAGTTATTGTGAAAGAACAAGGTACCATATTTTTAGGTGGACCTCCATTGGTGAAAGCGGCTACTGGAGAAGTGGTAGATGCTGAAACTTTAGGTGGTGCGGAAGTTCATAGCTCAATTTCAGGCGTTACAGATCACTTTGCCGAAAATGATGAACATGCATTGGAAATCACCAGAGATATCATTAAATTTCTCAACCGTAAACCTCATAATTGGTTAAAGTCTCAAACTTCTCAAGACCCAATTTATAATGAAAAAGAACTCTATGGTATTGTGCCTCAAAGCACAAGAATACCTTATGACATAAGACAGATCATTGCTCGAATTGTGGATGGCTCAGATTTTCAAGAATTTAAGCAGAAATATGGTACAACCTTAATATGTGGTTTTGCACACATTCATGGCAACCCAATAGGGATCATTGCTAACAATGGCATTTTATTTTCAGAATCAGCACTAAAAGGAGCACATTTTGTAGAATTGTGTTGCCAACGCAATATTCCTCTGGTGTTTTTACAAAATATCAGTGGTTTTATGGTTGGTAAAGAATACGAACAAAATGGAATTGCCAAAAACGGAGCAAAAATGGTAACGGCTGTTGCTTGTGCTTCTGTTCCCAAATATACAGTTGTCATAGGTGGATCTTTTGGCGCAGGAAATTATGCCATGAATGGCCGTGCTTATGGTGGTAGATTCTTGTGGATGTGGCCAAATGCACGCATATCAGTAATGGGCGGCGAACAAGCAGCATCAGTGCTCACAACAATAAAGCAAGATGGCATGGATAAAAGAGGCCTGAAATGGAAGTCTGAAGAAAAACAGGCGGAGTACGATAAAATAATGCAATTGTATGAAGACCAAGGTTCTCCCTATTATTCAACTGCCCGATTATGGGATGATGGTATCATTAACCCCATTGATACCCGTAAAATTTTAGGCATGGCTATAGAAGCTGGATTAAATGCTCCAGCAAAAGAAACCAAATATGGTGTCTTTAGAATGTAAATATGATGGAATTGTTTAAAAACCCTGATAGTCTTTTAAAGTTAGGTGCAATTTTCCATATTATTTTTGCACTGTTCCATTTACTGTTTTGGAAATTGTTTGATTGGGTTCAAGATTTAAAAAAATTATCTCACATGAACAAATCGGTCATGCAAATATTAAATTTACGTTTGATTTTTGTGTTTTTGATTTTTGCCTACATATCTTATTTCAATTCTTCAGAAATGTTAACCACAAAACTTGGTCAAACATTAACATTGGCTATTGCTCTTTTTTGGGGGTTTCGAAGTTTTGAACAAATCCTGTATTTTGGTGTGAAAAAGTTTGCATCAAATATTTTATTGTTATTATTTATATCTGGCACCCTTATATATGGCTGGATTTACTACTTGAGTTTTAAATTATGAAAGAATTTTCAATGTACAAAACAATTAAAGTTAACACAAATAAACAACGTGTGACAACAGTTACGATGACACGGCCAGAAGTTCACAATGCATTTAATGCTGAAATGATTGGAGAATTAACCTCTGCCTTTGAAGCCTTAGATAAAAATAAGGATACCCTGATTATTATTTTACAATCAGAAGGTGAGTCTTTCTCAGCTGGAGCTGATATCAACTGGATGAAATCTATGGTTCAAGCCACACAAGCTGAGAACCAAGAAGATTCACTTAAATTAGCCGCCTTAATGCGTGCCATTAATTTTTGTAGCAAATCGGTTGTAGCCAGAGTTCAAGGTTTGGCATTGGGCGGCGGTGTTGGTCTCATTGCCTGTTGCGATATTGTTATTGCAAATGTCGATGCTAAATTCGGATTAACTGAAGCCAAACTCGGTTTAGTTCCAGCTGTAATCTCTCCCTATGTTGTTGATGCTATTTCAGCAAGACATTCTCGCCGATATTTTCAAACGGCAGAAATCTTTACTGCTCAAAAAGCTTATGAAATGGGCTTGGTGTCAGAGTTGTGTCCCGTGGATCAATTAGATGAACTTGTTGCAAAACAGGTTAAGTTTTTATTATCAACCGGACCAAGCGCTAAATTAATTAGCAAAAAATTAGTCCAGTCGGTGGTAGCCAGAACAATTCCACAACAAAAAAAGCTCGATCAATACACCACACAAGTAATCGCTTCTGTGCGCGTCTCTCCAGAGGGACAACTGGGACTTAAAGCGTTTTTAGATAAGAAAAAACCGAAATGGACTTAATTAATTTTTAATGGACTGATTGAACTTTTAAATTCTAAATTCATCATACATTGTTATATGGTTTATTATCATATAGAATATTGCACAAATTTACTAAGAGAACATTTATGAAAAAACTTACCACCCTACTTTTAACACTGGGTATGCTAACATCAATTAGCTCATTTGCAGAAACTGTTAAAATCAAAATGGAAACCAATCGAGGCGACATAATATTAGAACTGGATACAAATAAAGCCCCGCTTTCAGTGGCTAATTTTGTCAGCTATGCTAATTCTGGATATTATGATGGAACTATTTTTCATCGCGTCATCAGTAATTTTATGATTCAAGGTGGAGGATTTGACGAAGATTTAATCAGAAAAACCACAAAAGAGCCAATACAAAACGAAGCTTCAAATGGATTAAAAAACAAACGTGGTACGATTGCAATGGCCCGATTACCAGATCCGCATTCCGCTACTTCACAATTTTTCATTAATGTTAAAGACAATCCAGCATTAGATTATACAGGTGATCAAAACGGAAGAACTTGGGGCTATGCAGTATTTGGATCTGTCATTGAAGGCATGGATGTTGTTGATGAAATAAGATACACACAAACTGGGCCTAACCCTCCTTTTAGGTCTGATGTACCGATAAAGACTATGCTCATCGAGAAAGTTTCAGTTATAAATGAGACCAAAGAACAAGCGACAGACTAAGTTGTCACATTTATTTATAGCTGATCTTCATCTTAATGATCAAGAACCATTGGTCTATGAAAGGTTCAAAGATTTTGTAAATAACAAAGCCCGAAATGCTCGGGCTTTGTATATTCTAGGAGATTTATTTGAATATTATTTAGGCGATGATGCCATTGCAGGTGTAATAGAAAATGTTTGCAATGATATCAGTGAATTAGTAGATAAATTTAAAGTAGATTGCTATTTTATGGCTGGGAACAGGGATTTTTTACTTGCGAATGGTTTTGCTGCTCAATCCTCGATAACTATATTAAATGACCCAACTTGTATTCAACTTGACGAAAAAAAAGTTATATTAACCCATGCTGATGCCCTTTGCACAGACGATGTAGAATATCAAAAAGTACGGTTACAATTGAGAGACCCCCATTGGCAGCAATGGTTTTTAAATCTTTCAATACCAGAAAGAATAGAATTTGCCAAGCAAGCCAGAACGCAAAGTCAAAAGCACACTCAAGCTTCAGACGATCAAATCATGGATGTTAACCATGACGCAGTTAAAGAACTATTTAAAGCCTTTAATACCAATTTTATGCTGCATGGTCACACACACAGACCCTGCTTTCATCGCCATTTTATTGACAATTTAGCTCACCACAGGATGGTTCTGGGTGATTGGCATTACCAAACAAGTTATATAGAGTATAAAAACAACAACTTTCAGCTTCTGACTTGCTGAATATCGCACAAGTGTGTGATAAAATTAACGGCTAAATTTAACAGATAGTATTTTTGAGGAATTAACATGACAGCATTAGACAAACTGAACACTATTCGTGCGTCAAAAGGTGACGTACTAACCACAGGATTAAGTGATAAAATTATCACTGATTTTTTGAAATCAGACCCAGCATTAGCTATTGCCATTGATACGGCTTATGACAACTTTAATGCCATCAAGGCTGAGTTCCCTGCATTAATTGACATGAATGAGGTCGATCAAATGCATGAAACACAAAAAGATTATATTAATTTCTATTCAGAAGATGCTGTTAATCCTTATGTTTCACTAGCAGGTAAAGGCGCTTGGATCGTTACGTTGAAAGGAGCCATAATTCATGATAATGGTGGTTATGGCATGTTAGGTGCTGGCCACGCACCAGATTTTGTATTAGAAGCCATGAGTCGTCCACATGTAATGGCCAATATTATGACACCATCTGTTACGCAATTAAAATTAAGCCAGGCTATCAAAGGTGAGGTTGGTCATACTCAAGGTTCCTGCCCATTTGATAAATTTCTGTGTATGAATTCTGGTTCAGAATCAGTAACAGTAGCTGCCAGAATTTCTGACATCAATGCCAAAAACATGACAGAAAAAGGCGGCAAGCACGAAGGCAAAAAAATTAAAATCATGGCTCTTAAAGGCGCTTTTCATGGACGTACTGATAGACCTGCACAATACTCAGATTCATCTTTACCAGGGTATAGAAAAAACTGTGCCTCTTTTTCTAAAAGAGATAATTTAATTACGGTTGAAATCAACGACGTTAATGATTTAAAGAATGCTTTTGCAAAAGTTGACACAGATAATATTTTTGTTGAATCATTTTTCATGGAACCTGTTATGGGTGAAGGCAATCCAGGTATGGGTTTGACACGTGAGTTTTATGACACTGCACGTGCCTTAACAAAAGAACGTGGCACGCTTTTATTGGTTGACTCAATTCAAGCAGGACTCAGAGCGCAAGGTTGTTTATCTATTGTAGATTATGATGGTTTTGAGGGCATTGAAGCACCAGACATGGAAACATACTCAAAAGCTTTAAACGCTGGCCATTACCCTTTGTCTGTGCTTGCAATGACAGCTGAAGCCTCTTCAATTTATGTTAAAGGCGTTTACGGAAATACCATGACGACTAATCCCAAGGCCATGGAAGTAGCCTATGAGGTATTATCAAGAGTCGACGAATCTTTTAGAAAAAACATCAAAGAACGCGGCAAAGAATTTGTAGATAAATTACAAGGACTTCAGAAAAAGTTAAACGGTATGGTAACAAATGTACAAGGAACTGGTTTGTTATTTTCATGTGAATTGGCTCCAGAATTCAAAGCTTATGGCACTGATTCTATTGAAGAATTTATGCGTTATAATGGTGTTGGAGTTATTCACGGTGGAGAAAATTCATTAAGATTTACACCCCATTTTGCTGTTACTTCACAAGAAGTTGACCTCATTATTGATGCCGTTGAATACGCCATTCTTAATGGACCAAGAATAAACGTGTTAGACAAAGTCAGTTAATTTGATACACCATGAGTGATAAAGATAAAGACAGTCAAACAAAAGAGCGGCGAAGTAAAGATCGTCGCTCAGATACAATGGCTCCTGATTTTGTAGATCGACGCCGTGCTGAGAGAAGGGTCATAAAAGAAGACATTGATTTTGAAGACCGCCGAAAAGGGCAAAGAAGAGAAAAAGTAGTGGGTGTCGATTTTAAAGACCGAAGAAAAAATCAAAGAAGAAAAGAGACTGATTCTTAATCAAAATTCAAACCTCCATTCAATCATAATTTAAGTGGCATCAGCCGCAATCATTTAACCACAGGAAACAATCATGACAGAAACTTCTGTTGATATAACTATTAAACAAGCATTACAAGGCGCTATTGCATTTGATACTGATGTAACCATCAAAGGTTGGGTTAGAAACCGCAGAGATTCAAAAGCTGGATTTTCATTCATAGTCATGCACGACGGTTCATGCTTCGATGGCATTCAAGTCATAGCAGATTCTAATTTAGAAAACTATACCAATGAAATCAAACACTTAACCACAGGTTGCTCCGCAATTATTCATGGCAAATTAGTCAAATCAGGTGGAAAAGGTCAATCATGTGAGATACAAGCTTACTCTGTTGAAGTAACAGGCATGGTTGAAGACCCTGAAACTTATCCAGTTCAACCTAAGCGCCACACAATGGAATTTCTTCGTTCGGTTGCGCATTTACGTCCCAGAACAAATACTTTTAGTGCAATGACACGAGTCAGAAATACATTGGCTCAAGCTGTTCACCGTTTTTTTCATGGAAATGGCTTTAACTGGATCAGTACACCAATCATCACAGCCAGCGATTGTGAAGGGGCTGGTGACATGTTTCGAGTAACACAATTGGATTTAGCCAATGTGCCCATGACTGATAAAGGCACTGTTGATTATTCAAAAGATTTTTTTGGAAAAGAAACTTATTTAACGGTATCAGGACAACTCAATGTTGAATCACAAGCTCTCGCATTGTCTAAAGTTTATACTTTTGGCCCAACTTTCAGAGCAGAAAATTCAAACACAACAAGACATTTAGCTGAATTTTGGATGATAGAGCCAGAAGTTGCCTTCCATGACCTTAATGACAGTGCTGATTTAGCAGAAGATTTTTTGAAATTTGTCTTTAAAGCAGTGCTTGATGAAAATCCAGATGATATGCAATTTTTCGATAAATTCGTCAAAAAGGGCGTAATAGAACAATTAAAATCATTTGATACAGACAGTTTTGCCAGAGTTGATTACACAGATGCAATTGATATTTTATTAAAATCCGGCAAAAAATTTGAGTATAAAGTTGAATGGGGTGCAGAGCTACAAACTGAACATGAACGCTATTTAGCTGAAGAATACTATAAAAAACCGACTGTTATAATGAACTACCCTAAATCTATCAAACCCTTTTATATGCATTGTAATGATGACAATAAAACAGTGGCTTGCATGGATGTACTGGTACCAGGAATCGGTGAATTAATAGGTGGTTCACAGCGTGAGGCACGATTTGATGTATTGGTTGAACGCATGAAAGAACATGATTTGGACCTTCAAGAATACCAATGGTATCTTGACTTACGCAGATACGGCACTGTGCCACATGCAGGTTTTGGTTTGGGCTTTGAAAGATTGGTCAGTTATGTTACTGGCATCAATAATATCCGTGATGTTATTGCATTTCCTCGAACTCCTGGAAACGCTAAATTTTAATTAACAAAAAATTAAGAGGCTTTGTAGCTTGTGATTCAGTTACAAAGCCTTAAAGTGATTAATTATATTTCTTTACGCAAGAATTACCTTGGGCAATTTCATTTTCTAAAAAGTCAAATATTGGTTGAGATCGATAGATACGTTGTTGATTTAAATGTTTAATGCCCTCAATTTTAGCCAGTACTTCAGCTGTCCAAGTATTACAAGTGTTAATCAATCCGAAATAGCTTTTATTACTCTCAAAAAATCTTCCAGCTGAAGAGTAAGCAGAGTTAAATAAAAAAGCATTGCCCATGTCAATCAAATTGCCACTGTCTGAATGGTTTAAGGATTGATTGATGGTTTCAGTTAATGTGTTGAAATCTTGTTCTTTCACCCAAATTTGTCTGGCATCAGAATATTGAAACATATCTCCATAATCAGTATTTATGTGAGAGCAGATACTCAAAGGTTTATTATTAATCTTATTAATTAGTAATTTATCAGTACTATTTAAAGTGATATCTCTATTGTATAAATCACACCACCCTTGGCTATTTTCAGCCACTCCAACAAAATACATCACCGAAACAGAAGGTAATAGCATTGCCTTAGGCGCAGCCAACTTTTGTTTGATTTCACTTGCTCCTGCCTGATAAAATCCTTTGTCTCCCCAATTGACTTCAACAAATGGAAAGTCTTTGAAATATTTTCCAACTTTTAAATTTCTATTTGGCACGACTAATGATGTGTGCCAGCCTGAACCCCAATGAACGACAATTGGAATAGTGCCTTCACAATTATCTGGTAACTCAGTATATGAAGAATATCTCTGAGATGTTGAGTTTTCATGATGTAAGTCATGACAAGCAGAAAGGACCAAAATAATAGTCATTAAACACAGGACTGATATTATTTTATGCATGTTGATTTAATTGAGACACCCGACGTATGGCCTCTGCTGGCCGAGATAACTCTTGGATAAGATAAGCTTTAAACTCGTTATCATAATCTTGTAACTTTAACGCTTCCTTCATGCAAAACAACCAATCATCTTTTTGTTTTTCTCCAATAATTAAATGTTGATGTGCCATTGGAATCGACATTTGCCCATATTTTTTTGCATAATTGCGGGGGCCACCAAGCCAACCCATAAGAAAAACTGATAACTTATCTTTTATAATAAAGATATCTTCTGTGTGCATTTTTCTTATGTGATCTCCACGCTTTAATGTTTCCATCTGATGATAAAATTCATCAACTAACTTTCGAATCCCCTGCTCTTCTCCTGCTGCTTTGTAGGATGCATCTAAAGTACCATAATTTTGCATGTTTAATTCTCAAATAATTCATATTAATTATACTTTATTCAGGCAAAGATTGTAAAATAAGCGGTTAATTATCAATAGAGAGTAATTAGGATCTGACTCTGTCCATTTTATATTATGAGTGATTTGTTTTTCATATTTATCAGTGCTGTTTTTATCAACAATTTTGTATTGGTTAAATTTCTAGGTTTATGTCCTTTTATGGGTGTATCTGGAAAATATGAATCTGCTATTGGCATGGGACTGGCAACCACTTTTGTTCTAACTTTGTCCTCAATTGTTAGTTATTTCATTCATACCTACTTATTGTTGCCCTTAGAGCTCGAATATTTAAAAACATTAAGCTTTATTTTGGTTATTGCCATAACCGTTCAAGTAACTGAATTGATTCTGCATAAAACATCTCCTTTGTTATATCAGGTATTGGGAATATTTTTACCTCTGATTACATCAAACTGTGCAGTATTAGGTGTGGCATTATTAAATATTCAGCAGCAAAATAATTTAATTGAATCTGCCATATTTGGATTCGGTGCCTCCATAGGATTTACTCTGGTTTTGGTCTTATTTTCAGCAATCAGAGAAAGACTTGAAATGGCCAATGTCCCTGAGTCATTCAAAGGCGTACCCATTGCTTTAATCACTACAGGTATAATGTCTTTGGCATTCATGGGTTTTGGTGGGATGGTTAATTAACATGAGTCCAATTTTTGGTTTAATAATAATTTCCTGTGTGTCATTGGCTTTTGGCTTTATAGTGATGTGGGTTTCTAAAAAATTTAAAGTGGAAGGCAATCCAATTGTTGAACAAATTAATGCCATATTACCTCAAACTCAATGCGGTCAATGTAATTATCCTGGATGTAAGCCCTATGCGACAGCCATAGCAAGTGGTGAAGCTCCTATTAATCAATGCCCTCCAGGTGGAGAAGAAGGCATAAAAAAACTGGCTGAGTTACTAGATGTTGAAGTATTAGAACTAAATCCAGATAACGGTGAAGCCAATCCAGTGGATATGGTGGTTGAAATAGTTGAAGAAGATTGCATCGGTTGTACCAAATGCATTCAAGTTTGTCCTGTAGATGCCATAGTGGGTGCAGCCAAACAAATGCATACTGTTATCTTAGACTCTTGTACAGGCTGTGATTTGTGTATTCCTGCTTGTCCAGTCGATTGTATTATCACAATTCCTGCACCGCTTCCTGATTCACTATCACGATTAAGTCGACCTAATATATTTAATACCATTGAAGAGGCCCAACAATGGTAAATCAAGTTAACCCCAATCAATTGCATTCATTTAAAGGCGGATTAAAGCTTAAACACCATAAAAACGATTCTTTACAAAATGGTTTATCTCGCATATCCATACCAGATAAATTATTGATTTCCTTAAGAATAAATAGAGGTAATATCGCTAAACCCATTGTAAAAGTGGGTGAAAATGTTCTTAAAGGGCAAATCATTGCTGTGCCGGATAATAAATTTGCTTCCTATATTCATGCCTCCAGTTCTGGTCAAGTCACAGCCATTGAAAAACGATCAACAGCAAGTCCTGATGCAGATATTGCACCAGTGATTGAAATTACAAATGATGGCAAAGATGAATGGATAGCATTAAATGTTGAATCTACCATTAATCAAGAATTAATTAACGAGTACAGTGCAGATGACATAATTTCAGCAATTTATCAAGGAGGATTAGTTGGCCTTGGAGGTGCTGGTTTCCCAACTCACCTAAAGTACAAACACAATCAGCAAAACCACACACAAATTTCGAAAATAGATACATTAATTATTAATGGAGCAGAATGTGAGCCTTACATAAGCTGTGATGAACAATTGATGATAGATTATTCAAGCGAATTGATTTTTGGCTCATTACTTATGATGAAAGCTTCAGGTGCTTCTCAAGCTGTTTTTGCTATTGAGGACCAAGTCGGTGGTATTAAAAGCCTTCTTGAATCAAAATTGTTAGAGATGAATATTTCACAGATTATTGTCATAAAAGTCCCTACAATTTATCCAGCTGGTGGTGAAAAACAATTAATCAAAGTGCTTACTGGACTAGAAGTGCCTTCTGGAGGACTGCCCTTAGACTTGGGCATGATTGTTCAGAATGTTGGAACCATTAAAGCCCTATTCGATTTTGTCACCTCACATAAACCATTAGTTGAACGCATTATTACTGTTGCAGGTGATGCCGTAAATAAAGCCCAAAATTTCATAGTCCCCATTGGGACACCGATTAAATTCCTATTGGAACAAGCACAAAGTGATTTTTCAGCAATGGACCGTATTATTATTGGTGGACCAATGATGGGATATGCTATGCCTGATATTGAAATTGGTATTGATAAAACAAGTAACTGTGTATTGGCACTAACCAAAAAAAATACGCAACATCATGGAGAAACAATGCCATGTATTCGCTGTGGTGAATGTGTCAATGTTTGCCCATCTGAATTGTTACCCCAACAATTACATTGGTATATTAATGGAGGAAACTTAGAAAAAGCCAGAGAACACCATTTGTTTGATTGCATCGAATGTGGCGCTTGTGCCTGGGTTTGTCCAAGTCAAATTAAATTGGTTGATTATTATAGGTTTGCGAAATCTGAATTAAAATATTTAGACTATAAACGAGATAAAGCCGATAATGCACAACTTAGACACGAGCAAAGAGAAGCCCGCTTAATAAGACTGAAACAAGAACGCATTGATAAAAGAAAACAAACAAGAAGAAGAACCCGCAACAAAGACAAGATGCAAGCTGATTTAAAAGCCACAATGGAACGGGTGCAAAAAGCACAAGCCAAAAAACACAACGGTGAAGATAAGTGAATAATTCTCAATCTGTCCAATCCAAAAATAGTCCTCAAAGCGCACCACATATTCCAAACACCAATACTGTGAGTAAAGTGATGCTCACTGTTTGTTTGGCATTGGCTCCTGCAATAATTACTTATGTTATGTTTTTTGGTACAGGCATTCTGATTCAAATTCTATTGAGTATTGCATTTGCCATAATTTTTGAAGGTATATGTTTAAAATTACTCAATAAACCGATTAAATTATATTTATCTGATTACTCAGCTGTTGTAACAGGCTTATTATTTGCTTTATGTTTATCGCCCGTTGCTCCGTGGTGGATAAGTTGTATTGGCATGTTTTTTTCTATCGTTGTTGCTAAACATTTATTTGGAGGCCTTGGACAAAATATATTCAATCCAGCAATGGTTGGATTTGCGGTGGTTTTAATTTCATTTCCACAAGCCATGTCTGTTTGGCTGGCTCCTCATGCCATCAGTCCTTATACTTTTTCTTTGTTAGAAAATATTCAAGCTATTTTTTTGAATCAATTTCCAAATTCAGTTTCCTTTGACACACTCACGCAAGCGACACCTCTTGATAGCATTAAAACTGGTGTCAAACAAAACCTTTCTATCAGTGAAATCACATCAACGCCATTATTTGGTGATTTTGGAGGACTAGGTTGGGAATGGATTGCTAATATGTATTTTATTGGTGGTGTATTTTTGGTATATAAACGGATTATCACCTGGCGGATTCCTGTGGCTGTTATTGTCACCACATTTGCGTTTTCTTTGCCATTTAATTTATATGATGCTGATCACTATATTGGTCCATTGCAGCATTTATTTTCAGGGGGTTTAATGCTCGGTGCATTTTTCATAGCAACAGACCCAACATCAGGCTGTTCTAGTCATAAAGGACAGTTAATATTTGGAGCTGGTGTGGCCATCATGACCATCTTAATAAGAGAGTTTGGAAACTTTCCTGATGGCATTGCTTTTGGAATATTATTAATGAATATGTCAGCACCATTAATAGATCGATTAAGTATTCCAAAACCATTTGGTACAAAAAAACATGTCTAACATGATTAAAATACCTCTTATTTTATGTTTAGTTACCTTACTTTCCAGTGCATTGTTAATGTTAAGTGAAGAAGTCACTTATGAAAAAATTGAAGAGCAAAAGCAATGGGTGCTTCTCAATAGCTTAAAGCAACTTATTCCAGATGAGCTGCATGATAATAACTTAATAGAATCAACAATATCCTTAAATGAACCAGATGCTCTCGGTTTGCGAGAAGTTCAATCAGCTTATATAGGAAGACTAAATGGAAAACTTTCTGTTGTGGCAATTCCTGTAACATCTCGAACAGGTTATTCCGGTGATATAGATTTAATGGTGGGCATCAAATCAAATGGTGAAATCACCGCTGTTAAAATATTAGAACAACACGAAACTCCTGGTTTAGGCGATTTAATTGAAGAGCGCAAAGGTGATTGGTTAAAGCAGTTTCCTGACAAATCGTTAAATAATTTATCAGAACAACAATGGAAAGTTAAACGTGACGGTGGTGATTTTGATCAAATAACAGGGGCAACGATTACACCCAGAGCGGTGGT
The DNA here is from genome assembly GCA_045107085.1 of Marinicellaceae bacterium. Lineage (GTDB taxonomy): Bacteria > Pseudomonadota > Gammaproteobacteria > Xanthomonadales > Marinicellaceae > NORP309. The sequence goes on from JBGCFT010000094.1 coordinate 76,345, forward strand.
TGCTGCCATTTATCAAGCGTTAAAATTTTTCGAAGCGAATAAACAAAAACTAGAATCAGCGTCTGTATCAGGTGAAAATAATGAGTGAATTCATTAGAAAAAGATTAATTGATAACAATGCTGCACTGGTACAACTTTTAGGCTTGTGCCCTTTATTAGCCGTATCTAATTCTGCCATTAATGCCCTTGGACTTGGTATTGCTACTATATTTACTTTAACGACAACAAATACTTTGGTGTCTTTAATACGGCCTATTATAAACAAAGAAATTCGAATTTCATTGTTTGTGCTGGTTATTGCCAGTGTGGTGACTGCTCTTGAAATGTTCATGAATGCTTATTTTCATGAATTATATTTAATTTTGGGTATCTTTATTCCACTGATTGTAACCAACTGTATAATAATTGCAAGAGCAGAAAGTTTTGCCTCCAAAAACTCGACTTGGCTATCCATCAAAGATGGATTTTATACAGGGTTAGGCTTTGCATTAGTCTTATTCATTATCGGTGTAATTCGCGAGATTATTGGACAAGGCAGTATTTTTTCTCAAGCACATTTACTCTTTGGTGATTTTGGCCAATATCTTCAGTGGCAAATAATAAAAGATTATCAAGGCTTTTTAATTGCTATTTTACCACCGGGTGCTTTTTTCGTTTTAGCCCTTTTAATCGCAGCTAAAAATAAAGTTTCAAATAAAATTTCAAAACAATGAATATAAAAATTGTGTACAAAAACCCACTGACATGTTGTCATTAATTGTCTCATTAATGAATATATATGATAACATAAAGAATAGTAAGCAATTGAATCATAAACTCCAATTCTGAGATGAATTATTACAATTATTTTGGGCAACATTGATGGATAAAAACAACCCTATTTATTCCCTTTCTCAATCATTAGTTACTGACAATGAAAACTTGAAAGAACAAATTAAATACATTGATGGTTCTGGATTAGAAACGTTAATTCGCAATACCAGCAGAATTGTTGTCTTCAAATGGGAATCTGTTGAACTCATAATTACTATTATAAAGAAGAAATTAAACTCTCATTCCCAGTTTTTATGTGTAGACAATGGACTCAATAATAAAAATAGATATCAACTGTCTTCCAATGGTATCAAATTTATCAGCGTTGAAAATTTTAGTTCTCTCAGTAAAAAAGATTTTTTTACTTGGTCAGATCATGAGCACTATAAAGTAATGATTGTTGCAGATCATATCAAACAATCTGAGCATTATTCATCCACTTTAGAAAAGTCAGGCATATTAACAAAAAGTATTCATCCTGATATTGAAATTTTAGAATCCATTAAACAATACCAGCCTAATTTATTATTAATGTTACTCAATATTGATGAAATTGCCGCAGATGAATTTGTTAAATTAATCAGAAGTGATTCAGAGTTATTGGTTTTGCCTATTATCTTTATTACTCAAGAAATATCACAAGAAGCAAGACAACTCGTGATTGATGTTGGCGCAGATGATGTATTACTGGAGACGATTTCTGATCCAGAACTTACTGCAAAACTCATTGATCGCATGCAGATAGATTTTCTTCATTCTTTGAATATTTCTGAAAATAAAAACCTCAATAAATTTAACACGCATTCAATCAAAGACGATGAACATGAGAATTTAGTCAAATTTATTGCTGAAGCTCAAGACAATAAAGACGCCACAGTAATTTGGATTTCAATTCATAATAAAGTAGCAATACAAAAGAAAGTGGGCTTGTCAGGATTCAAAAATTTATGTAATAATTTACTTAAAAAGCTACCAAAATATCAAATTGATTTTTTGATTCAAGGTCAGATTGCAGAAGGGGTTTTTGTTTTTGCTTCTGATGACTTAACACGAAAACAAGCCAGCTATTGGTTGGAAAACATTAATAACTGGCTAACAAAAAATTCTTTTTCAATTCGTAATAAAGAATGTCGCATCAACTCTAAAGCGTTTGTATTAAGTGATATTCCCAGAAAATCCAACAATGAATTACTCACCTATGAAGCAGAAAGGTTACTTTTTAATTCAAAATCCAATCAATTTATTACTTATATTTCTGAAGGCGAAGATCAAAGACATTTTTATTTAATTAAAACCAAGTTAGAAAATGCCATAAAAGCCAGGGATTTCAAATGGCTTTATCAATCTATTGTCAGTATTAAAGATGATACTCAAGAAATTTTTCAGTTAATGCTCAAGGTCTTATCAAATGACGGAAGTGAGCTACGAAGCCATGACTACATAAATATTGCAAACCAAACTGGATTATTACGTTTACTTGATAGATATACTCTTGAATACGCAATTAAACTTATTTTTCTGGGTAAAAAACAAAATATCCACAGGCGTATTTTAATTAATCAATTAATTAGCGATTATGAATCAGAACAGTACCGCCAAAGTATTTTGAATCAAATTAAAAAACAAAAGCTACCTGAAGGTAATCTCATTTTTCAGTTTAGACAAGACTTAACTGAAGAACACACCAGTTTATTAAGTCAAGTTGGAAAAGAGTTGAGACAAGCCAACATAACTATTTGTTTATCAGAGTTTGATGCCTCACCAATGGCTTGGAATATTGCTAAAACCCTTGATGTGAATTGGTTGAGAATTAAACCCTTTGGAATGCACCATCAAAGCCCTGATACAAAGAACATAGATGACATCGCTCATATCATTAACAAAGCCCATAAATTAGGATACAAAGTCATGGTCACTAATATAGAGAGTGCCAATGTCACTGCCAATATTTGGAAACTTAATGCCGATTACATCCATGGAAACTTTATTCAATCACCTGTTTCTGACATTCAATTCATAGAAGGCGGAGTGTCATCCTGATGACAAATCATATCGCTCAAAATTAACAATCAATATTTATTATTATGCTGAAAAAATCATCCAATTACATTAATTTTATTTCTATTTTGATTCTGATATATTTAGCATTCATTCCTTTAAAGCCACATAATATTAAAGAAGATGCCATATTGAATGGCCCATTTTTAATGAAAAATGCCATTGATCATGTTAAATATATCAGTAATCAACCACATTATGTCGGTTCCCAAAACCAACAAAGAGTCAAGTCTTATATAATGCAGCAACTCCAATCTATGGGATTGGAGGTCTTAATACAAAAGAGAAATGTATCAAACAAATACCATACTTTTATACAAGTAGAAAATATTATTGCTAAAATCAAAGGATCTGACAAATCAGAAGACGCACAATCTCTTCTCGTCATGTCTCATTATGATTCAGCACCCTATTCATCATATGGTGCAAGTGATGCGGGAGCGGGTGTTGCTGTTGTTCTTGAGGGAATTCGGTCATTTTTATCTCAAAATATTCAACCAAAAAATGATATTATTATACTGATTTCTGATGCCGAAGAAATTGGGTTATTGGGAGCGAAAGCTTTTGCAGAAAAACATTCATGGGCTAAAAATATTGGTGCTGTTTTAAACTTTGAAGCCAGAGGAACAGCAGGTTCCTCCTATATGTTTATGGAAACCAATTCCGGAAACAAAGGATTGCTTCAAGCGTTTAAAAATGCTGATGTACAATTGGCTCAATCGCATTCATTGGCATACAGTATTTATAAAATGTTACCCAATGATACTGATTTAACTATTTTTAGAGAAAGCCTAAACACTGTTGGTTTTAATTTTGCCTTTATTGACAACCACTTTAACTACCATACTCAATTAGATAACGCAGAAAATTTATCATTTGATTCCTTAGCGCATCACGCTTTATATCTAATGCCTATGCTTAATCATTTAAGTCAAATTGATTTAGCATCACTTAAGACAGACAAAGATGTTGTCTACTTTCAAGTGCCCTTTTGGAAAACTATAGAATACCCCTTTGATAGCACATTGATGATTTCGATACTTATGCTATTAATTTTTTTAATTGTAGTCAGTTTGGGTTTGAAAAATAAAAAAATCCACCTGAAATCCATAGCCATGGGTGGTCTGCCTCTATTGAAGTCAATCATTATTTCTGCTTTAGTTAGTTTTGCTTTATTAAAGTTTATTTATTGGTTACACCCACATTATTCTGAAATATTACAGGGTTTCCCTTATAACGGAAATATTTACAATGGGTTTTTTAGTTTATTAACCATCAGCATCTGCTACTTTTTTTATAGACGCGTAATAGAAAAATATTCTGCCGCTGAATTAATGGTACTACCGATTTTCTTATGGATTTTAATGACAGTATTTTTAGCTCAATCATTAACAGGAGCCCATTTTTTTATCATCATTCCTATTCTTGGAACTATTGCACTGAGCATTAATATGTTCTCTAATAAGAATCAAGGCTCTGTTACCTTAATATTGTTTGCTCCAATTATTCTCATATTCACTCCTATTATTGCTTTACTCCCAGTAGCCTTAGGAGTGATGTCTATTCCATTTAGTGGAATTTTATTGGCCATGATTTTTTGTGTATTTATTACAAGTTTCACTTTGTTAAAACAATACCAATTGACCAAATGGGTTTTCGTTATTCCTTTAATCGTAATTTATATTTACTCCGAAACCCAAGCTTCCTTTAGCTCAAAACGCCCTCTTCCAAATAGTTTATATTATCTTCAGGATAACAACAGTAACCAAGCCTATCTGTTTTCAAATGATAATAAAATGGATGATTGGTCAATACAATACCTTAATACTAATCAACTCAATCCAACTGAACTAAATGAATTCACACAGAATCATTGGCGAGGCGCAAATATTGTTGCTACCACTGAAAATAAAAATATTCCAGTTGCACAAGTAGAAGTCTTAAAAAATAGAAATTATTCGGATAAACACATTTATCAACTTAAAATCACACCACAGCGCATAATAAATCGAATGAATCTGGTCAATAATTCAGAAATCAACTTACTTAAGCTCGCTATTAACAAAGAAGTTGTATACGAAGGCAGCACAAAAACAATAAAAGCCAATAGACAATTAGCTACTATTTATCAAAAGTCAGAGCATTATTTTATAGTAGATATCGAACTGGCATCTGGCGAGAGTTTAGATTTTAACCTCATTGAAATGACTCCACATTTAACTCAATCTATCAAGTTTAATATTGACCAAAGACCAGATGAATATATACCCAAACCTTTTATTTATTCTGATTCAATTATTACCAAACAAACATTCACTTATCAGTAACTATTGAACTCATAAAATCATAGGTTATTAGATTAAAAATTAAGTTGGCAACCTATAGCATTCATTATGGATTTAAACTCCTCTCCAAATGGTGCATTAAGGGTAATTGATTGACCAGTTACTGGGTGTTCAAAACTGAGTTGTTTCGCAACCAACAATAAACGACTCAGTCCAAACTGTTCTCTGAACATTGCATTGTGTTTACCATCACCATGAGTCGTATCACCTACAATGGGATGAAAGATATGTTTCATGTGCCTTCTAATCTGATGCTTACGGCCTGTTTTTGGAGTTAAAGACACTACGGAATATCGGGCACTTGAATAACGACCAACAGCAATCGGAACCTCTCCTTTCCATATTGTTTTGTATTCGGTTATGGCTTCTTGCGCAGCTTTGTCTTGCTGTGCTTTTCTATCAGTCATTCTATCCAGCTCTTCCTTTAAAGCATAATCAATTATTCCTTGACTATTGGTGTGTCCTCTAACTAATGCCAAGTATTTTTTTGAGACTTTTTTCTGACTGAATTGAATTGTGAGTTGCCTTGCTATTTCAGTGGATAAAGCCATTAATAACACACCTGAGGTTGGCTTATCTAGTCGATGAACAGGATACACATATTGGCCAATTTGATCCCGTGTCATCTGCAATGCAAATTGAGTTTCTCGCTTATCAATCAAAGAGCGGTGAACCAATAAACCCGATGGCTTATCAATGGCAATAATATAATCATCACGATAAAGTATCGGTAACATTAGATTAATCTTAAATAATAATGA
>JBGCFT010000095.1:0-3604 GCA_045107085.1 Marinicellaceae bacterium
TGAAAGAAGATAAAAAGTTTAAAAAAGCATCACTCTGCGTTTCAAAATTTGCTAATAACTAGTTATTAGGCTGCATTTCGTGCCTTGATTGACACATTTTTAAATCTTTTTCTCAATCCTTCATAATCAAGCAAAGGTCTCAAGAAGTTTGTTTTAAATTGTGGATTGGGCGTTCTTTTATTTTTTAAGTTGTTAAATACCTGTTTTAAACCCAATAGCTCAAAATGATCAATTAAAAAAGTAGAAACCACAACCACAATCCAACCAAACAAAGAAATTCCCATGACAATAGATGCCATAATATGATTGTCAATGAGCCAAATAGTGGTTGTCATGGGGTGCCACTTCCAAAACAGTAATAATAAAATCAAACTTGCCATCAAGACAAAAGTACTGCGTTCAACCGCCGGTCCAAATACTGGAGAAACCCATCTTTTATAAGCGGGTCTGGCCATAATGCCATGTTGTATAGCAAAAGCGCTTAATAATATTAAGTTAATAATGAATGAAGGTAGAGAGGCTGATTGGGGTCCTGAATTAATAGATTTTGGGACGATAAATTCGCCCACAAACCCAATAGCATATAAAAACGATATTAAAAATATCACATAAGTGATGACTCCATAAAGTAGTACGATTGTTTTTTTCATGTTATTTTTCCTTTGTGGATTATATTTCAAACCCGTTAAAAAATATAATGTCATTGATAATGGTTTCATCTGCACCAATATCAAACACACCTAAATTGTTATCAACAGTAGTATCATCATATCCCCGAGTATCAAAATCCATATCATATTGTGATGTGTTATTTTTAAAACAATAATCAACAGCCAATGAAGTATTAGGGTCAATATGATAGTCTTTGCCCGTTCGATCAACAAAACCAGGATCTGCAACAACGGCTGTAAATGATTGGTCTGTTAATGAGTCATCTTCATGAACTATATTGCATTCTGATGCAAATGCGTCATTCAGACTAATATCCGCATTAATGGGAACTGAATCATGAACAATGGATGAAACAAATTTTGAACTACTTGATGTAAAATCACTAAGAAACAAGGCATTTATTACTTGGTTATCTACGATTGTAGAATGATTAATCGTTAAATGGGTATTAAATTCACCTACTACAGCAATGTATCTATCTAAATATCCGTTTAAACCATTATTGCCATTGTGGTGAATGACACTGTTATTAACTGTTGCAGAAGAACCATTATTACTAATAAAAAGCACAGTGCCAAAATCAGCTCGGTTATTTTCTATAATAGCATCTGAAATTTCAGCAACTGAAAGATTGGAGTTGAGCACCCCACCTCTTTTGCCTTTGTTGCCTTCATAATAATTACAGTTGTCTTGGCTCCAACAATTCTTCATTAATCTTTTGGTTGTGAAATGTGAATTAGAATTTATATCTATAGCACCAGCGCCAAAAGAAGATTCGTTCCCTGAAACCAATCCAGCATAAATAACAACAGTCGCATCGCTAGTAAAAATTGCTCCTCCGCCTGTTTCCGTAGCTTCACCGCCAATCCCTGATATATTATTCAATAAATTAACTGGCTCAGAATTGATTCCAATACAATCCCCATCAACGCAAACTTGATGCCCAAACAAAGTTGCACTAGATCCATTTGACACTGCTATTGCTCCACCATGACCTGTTGCAGTATTATCAATGAAACCTCTAAAATCTAGAAACCCTCCTGATCCACCAGAATAGTTCATGAATGAACAACCATTACTAATATCAGCACCTCCACCTCTACCTCCAAAAACAACTACATTGGGTGGGACTACTACAGTTAATATATATGTCGCTTTATTGCCATATATTCCACTATCTCCATGCATTACTATAGATGAGTTAGCCCCATTACAATATATCCCACCACCACTACCGTGGTCCTCTACTTCTCTAGATATACTTTCATTGGAAACTATTAACGTGTTTTCTAACTCAATGTCAGAATCACCACCAATAATATTTATGCCACCACCTATAGAAGCAACATTATTGGCTATTATTGAATTAAATATATGTAACTGAAGATTGGCATCGTCAGCAAATATGCCTCCTTGACCATTGATTATGGTTAATGAATCTAAAACCACTGTGTTTCTTTGAGAGTTTCCTGTGATTGTAATAATACGACCAGAGGCTACATTGCCTATATTGGTGTTACTTGTTTGATCATCAGCAAGAGCAGCAGCACAATCACTATAACCGCCTTTAATAATGACATTTTTGTCATCTATGACAATATTTGAATCATAAGTATCGTTCATCGCCACACGGATTTCAGTTTCTCCAAGATCAATGGCATCTTGGATTTTAGTTGAGCCAATTCTATAATCACAATCAATATCACTGCCAACCGTTGCAAATCCACCAGCACTTCTCAATGCTTGCTTAAATGTTTTGATGGATTGTCTGAGTAAAAATCCATCCCTAATTTGTTGTTTGGTTTTTGTTGATATATCTAAATCAGAAAGTTGATTACTGTTATGTGCATAGCCTGAATGAACTAATAACACACCAATAAATAAAATATATATTAAACTATGCTTCATGAAAACCTCAATCAAAATCAGATAAAAACAAGCCTCAATAGTACCTCAAATATCAAACTGAAATATTTGAATACTCTATTGGTTTTATAATGATTGTGTAAAGATTGTTATTTTTTGGATGTTTTAGACCTAAACCATGCCATTGTGATGTCAGATTCATAATTGCCATCAGAATTCTTGATTCGGTTTTGCAATAAGCCTTCTTTTTGAAACCCAAGTGTTTGATAGAATTGAATGGCTTTTTGGTTGGATTCTAGGGCGATTAATTCTACTCGTAAAATGTGCTTAAAATTCTCATTAACTTCTTGCAAAAAACCTTCAAACAATTTTCTTCCCACACCTAGTCCTTGTTTATTTGGATCAACTGCAATGGTGAGTTCTGTGAGTACATGTGAGAAACATGATAACCCAGAAGAATAGGCATGTATCTCACCAACTATTTGTTGCTTTATATCGGTTGCTACCAGTGATAAACCTTGATTAAGTGATTTTTCTATAAAACCAGATATGTATAAATGGTCAATTTCACTTCGTAATCGTGCCAGTTTACCTTCAATAGAAGTGACTTTTTTGTATAAGTCAAATACTCCAGACGCATCACTTAATGCAGTTTTTTTCATATTAATCATGACGACTATATTATTGCATTTTAATACCGTAATAAATTTGAATCTAAAAAACTTGTTTCTTTTCTAGCTTCGGTGCTACCTTATCTATTCTATTGGCCAATAAATGCAAATGGCAAGTCGGAACAGCTGGAAACAAATGGTGTTCTAAATGGTAAAACATATTAAATGTTAACTTGGCCTTTATGCCATGACGAATGGTTCTTGCAACTTGTTTTTCAGAATCACAATCATGGTGTACTGTCCAGACTGCAAAAAATGCAGTCATACTTTGACCCACAAGCATGACTATGATGTGGTATCTTAAAAAGTCATAATTCAACACAAAAAAGACCACATAAATCCAGATGAGATTGATGCACAGTTCTGAATAGATCCAGCTTCTTTGAGATTTGCTA
>JBGCFT010000096.1:0-6348 GCA_045107085.1 Marinicellaceae bacterium
CTGGAATTTCTTGGCCTTTTAATTCTGCTTTTGGGCTTTTACTTATTTTAGTTTTCAAATAATAGATGGCCGCATCTAATTGTGCATCACTTCCCTTAAAAGTGGCATGTGGTAAATTTTCAACTTCAATATCTGGCTCAATACCATGTCCTTCGACAAGCCAACGGCCATCCAGTGCAAATTGTGGAAATTCAGCCACTCGTGACATACCACCATCAGAAACACGGTTTTGATCTCTTAACCAAACTCCTGCTCCTGTAGTTTGTTTGCCAATGACGGTGCCCAGTTTTAAGGCTTTAATCCCAGCGACGAATGTTTCGCCGTCTGAGTAGGTGAATTCATCACTTAGTACCACTAAATGGCCGTTAAATGATTGTTGCATATTGTTATACTGGCTGCCATTTGTGGTTTCCCAAAACATCCAATTTCTGCGCAATAATTTTTCAAGAACCCAGCTGCCGATATTTCCACCCCGATTTCTTCTGACATCAATAATTAACCCTTGTTTTTTATAGTTGTTATAAAACTCTCTGGTAAAATGGGCAATATCTCTTGATCCCATTGCTTGTAGGTGAAAATAACCAATGTCTTTATCTGCGGCTAGCACTTTACTTCTTTTTGTATTAACCCAGTGATGGTAACGCAATTGAGTGTTTTGACGGGAAGAAACTGGCACAACAATACTTTGATAATTATTTTTATCACGATTTACTTCTATTATTACTTGTTTGTTTGCTTGATTCCTTAATGCTTTATTAACAGATTCAATATTAGGTGTCTTCAAGCCATTTATTGATACGATTAGATCACCATTTTGCACATTAACACCGAGGTGTGATAATGGAGAAGCTGTATTTGGCCTTTCAAACTCATGTTGGTAAATATTTTGTACAATAACTCCAGCATCAGTTTGAATTAAGTCAGCTCCTAACAATGCTGCACTAGCACTGTCTTTATCGATTTCAACGTCTCCTCCGTAGACTTGCGAGTGCAATGTATTGAGTTCACCAATCATTTGCTTAAAGATATCATTTAACTCATACCTATCAGTGATTCGATTGAGAAGAACTGAATATTTTTCTTGGACTGCAGCCCAATCTAGTCCGCGCATATTTTTATCATACAAAGAGTCTCTGTGCATTAACCAGGTATCATGAAAAATCTGTTTCCATTCATTCACAGGATTAATTAATAACTGCCAATCATTTGTTTGTGCTTGCATCATTTTGGAGTCACTCGGAAATTTGTCTCCTGCTTTAACTATAAAAAATGCATCAGCATTTGTCTGTACCATCATCTTTTCACCATCATCTGAAAGTGAAAATGATTTGATTCCTGTAGTGAATTCCTTAGCTTGGGCAAATGGTTCAATTTTGATAGAGAGTATTTTTGCTTGGCTTTTGGGCTCATTCACTTGATCTTTTAAATAGATGGTGTCTTTGTTAACGGCTAATTGGCTATAATTTCCTGCCTCTATAGGCAATTGCCACAATCTTTGAGTCATGCCTTGCCAATCAACTAAGAACTCCTCTTTTTTATCTTTCTTTTTGTCTTTTTTATCGTTTTCTTTCTTATCTTTACTGTCTTGTTTTACTTTTTTAACCATCAGTTCATTGGGTTTTTGGAAGCCAAATTTAGCTTTTTTATTTAATGAATAAGCATAAACTTGAACACGGCGATCAAATAAAGCTCCCATTTTTCTATCTCCCCAAGGTGAACTTGGGGTAGCCACAAAGTTACGATCGGATAAAAAATACAACCATTGGTCATCGTGGCTAAATGCTGGTGCGTAAGAATCATATTTGACAGAAGTCAGTGTTTTTAACTTTTCTTCTGCAATGGAATAAAGCATGATTTGGCTTCTTTCTTGATCTTTATGTACGCTGCTGATTGCCAATAATTCACTATTACTTGACCACACCATGTCATTAACAGGGTTAGCGCCCGTTTTATCAAAAGCTATTTTTTTATTTTTCTTGGTTTCAATATTTAGCAGGTAAACATTGCCGTCTTTATCATCATGCGCTAACCATTTTCCATCTGGCGACAGAGATAAGTTCCATCTAAATATATTTCCATCATTGGTTAATTGTTTGGATTTTTTGGATCCATCAGCTGCAAATTGCCATATTTCAAGTTCGCCATTGCTGTCATTAATCGCATAAACCCATTGGCCATCATGACTCAGTATGGCATTTCTTGAACGTGAATTTGGTTTAGTAGCGACTTGAATTAATCGCGATTTATCAATTCCTGCTATTGCAACGTGCCCACGGGCAGTTAACACGACTTTATCAAAATCCCCAGCAAGTCGAGCTGAAGTTAAATGGTTTAAAGGTTTATTAAGCCAATGTTCTCTCATATGAGGAAAGTCAGATGTGAGTTTTATGGTGATGTCTTTGACTTGATTGTCTATTAGGTCTAAAAACTTTAGGTCAGCTCCCATTTGAAATACAATTTTATTGAGACCCAAATTAGCGGTTCTAATTGGCCAGTCAGAATAGTCAGTCACTTGCGTCAATGTTCCTGATGATTTATTTAAACGCCAAAGATTATCGGCGCCACTGGCATCACTAATGAAATAAAGGTGATCTTTATAATGCATGGGTTTTCTAATAGAACCCTTGTGCATATCGATCATTTGTTGTGCTTCGATGTTAGAATTTAAATCAAATCTCCACAATTCCCCCATGGCTCCACCACGGTAGACTTTTGAATTATCATTGGATAACTGAAGCCCAAACCGAACAAAATACAGCATGGATGCATCTGAATCTATGGTTGCTTCAACTGCGTCTGATAAAGGCAGGGTTTTTGAACTGAGTGTTTCTGGATTCACTTTTACCAGTTCCCAACTTCTTGGCGCTGTAAAATGACTGTTTGTACTATATAAAACCTCTCCTGATTGAGTCCAGCCCAATACTTTGACTCTGGCGTTTTCATAACTGATGCGCTTAGATAATCCACCATCTATTCCAATAACGTATACTTCTGTTGAGCCTTCGTAATTGGCAACATAAGCCACTTTTGTTCCATCTAAAGAAATCGAAGCTTGGGTTTCTTGAGCGGCTTGAGTTGTTAACCTTTGTGTTTTACCAGACTTAATGTCAGCCAGCCACAAGTCACCTTCAGCAGTAAAAACCAAGGTATCATTGTGAATATCGGGATACCGATAATACCCCAAATCTGCAAAAACAAAGCCACAATAACAACTCAAGATCATTCCAATTAAGTACTTTTTCATATCACTTCACACAATTTTTGAAATCATGATACAGAATAACTTTTTGATATACAACTGTAGCTCAAGTCTCTAATCAACATTGTTCTACAATTTTCGCATGGTAAATTTTTCATCTTAAGTGCCATTGAAATCTAATTAAATTATGTATAATAGAATTAAATTAAGTTGAGAGAAGTCAATGAAATACATTTGGGCAGCAATATTCATGGCGACATTAGTGTGGTCAGGCATCAACCCTAAGGAACAGTTTACTTGGTTTTTAGAAGTATTACCCGCGATATTGGGCGCACTTTTAATGGTTTATACTTATCAATCCTTCAGACTGACACCATTATTGTATTTTTTGATTTTATTACACTGCATTGTTCTCTTGATTGGTGGACATTATACCTATGCCGAAGTGCCATTTTTTGATGGCTTATTCGGATCAGAAAGAAACAATTACGACAAAGTCGGGCATTTCTTTCAAGGATTTGTACCAGCTATATTAGCCAGAGAATTGTTGATTCGCAAAAATGTCGTCAATGGTCATGCATGGCGCATATTTATTGTGCTCTCAATCTGTTTGGGATTCAGTGCTTTTTATGAACTAATTGAATGGTGGGTGGCCTTAGCCTCAGGCGAAGACGCAGAGGCATTTTTAGGCACACAAGGCTATATTTGGGACACGCAATCAGATATGTGGCTGTGTTTATTGGGAGCAATCATTGCACTTATAACGTTGTCAGGAGTACACAATAAGCAAATTGCTAAAGTGACATCGCAGTATTAATGTTTCTTGTTCCAACACGCTAGTTAAAACTATGCACTTTTAGTGCAAGGCTTTAGCTGATACACATATTATCTATTCAAGACTTTAAAAGAACTCTGTCATTCCAGCCGAGCTTTAGCGAGAGCAGGAATTCATTACTCGATTATAAAAATGATGCTATTAATGCAAATATCGAGTTTTAAATACTGGACCCCCGCGTTCGCGAGGATGACAAGGTACTTTCAGTCCATAGTCGTTGAGTTTGACTTCATAGAAAACACAGCTTCATAACGTGGTTTGTCATGACGTTTGAGAGAATAGATGAATTGATTATTCTCTTTATCAATAGTCAATGTCCAAACATTGGTTTTGGCTTCAGGTAGCATTTCTGCGGTTTCCTCATCCGCAGCAAAACTGGCTTTCATATTTGTGGTAGTGAGGTTTTTGTCTTCAAAACCGCCATACATGGTCAGTTCATCAGGAGTGCCATCGGCATGTCTGTGATCGTGTTTTAATAACAAACCTTTGTTGGTGCGGCTGATTATCCAAGTCCTTGAGGTGTTTTCACCCACAGCAAAAGGCACACGAATTTCATTCTCAGAACATTCTTTAATGTGCATCACCAATTTTTTACCAGCAAAATCATCACTGGGATCATCAGGAAAAACCGTTTGTCCTTCAAAAGTCTGACCACAATACTGGCCTAGGTTGTTTAAGAAATCTAATTTTGATTTGAATTTTTTCTTAAGCCCACATGAATAGACAATTGTGGTGATTAAAATTATACTTAATATTTTTATTTTCATGGTGCTAATTTCAACTGTAAGCCTTTTAAAAATTTACGCAAGATTTGGTCCTTGCATACGCGGTAATGTCGGTGATTTTTCTTTCTGAAAAAAGCCGATAACTCAGAACTACTGATATTGTATTCAGCCAACTCTAACATTTCTAAAACGTCATCTGATTTCAGATTAAAGGCAATCTTTAATTTCAAAAATATCAGATTGTTATTGAGCCTTTGAACGGGCAAAGGTTTTAGCTTTTGACCTGGAGGCGGTTCTCTTGTGCCCCGTTTTTCTATGATTAGTCCATCTAAAAAAGCCAACATGTCTTTGTCAGAGCAGACAGTAAAATCTTCATCGCCTTCTTTTTTTAACCATTAAACCACACGAGGCAATGGCACTTGATAATCGACTAAGGCTAAGATTTTGATGATTTTGGTGTCTTTTACATTTAATAAGTAACGCAATCTGCGCAAAAGAGCATTGTTTGTCATAAATATATCCTAAGATTGTATTTCATAATGCATAGTACAACATAGACTTTAATTGGTGAAATAAACTCTGTTCATATCACAAATTAATAAGTAATTACGCTGTTTAATGTTGTTGGATTGTTTTATACTTATTTTTCGTGATTTATTGGAAAAGACATTAAAGGAGAATACTTTGCAGTTTCTATACACACTAACAATTTTACTTATGATAACAAACCAAGCCAATGCAGATAAAAGCAAACAGGTTGCAGATGTATTAAATAATCTGCACAAAGCAGCTTCACAAGCCGATTCAAAAGTTTATTTTGATCTTTTCACAGAACAAGCCAATTTTATTGGCACGGATGTTGGTGAATATTGGAATATTGATGAATTTAAAGCTTTTGCCAAACCTTATTTTGACAAAGGTCAGGGCTGGACTTATGTTCCCAGAAACCGTGAAATTAAATTCAATGAATCAGACACAGTTGCTTGGTTTCATGAAGTTTTAGACAATGAGAGTTATGGAACAACAAGGGGAACAGGCGTTTTAGTTTTTAGTGATAATACTTGGAAAATATCACAATACCATTTAACCATACCAATACCCAATGATTTGGCCAAAAACATGACGGCTGAAATTAAATCCTTTGAGTCCAATATCAACAATAATAATTAAAGAGAAGAAACAAATGAAAATATTAGCCTTCGCAGCAAGCAGTAGTACAAAATCAATCAACAAAAAATTAGTTACTTATGCCGCCAGTTTGTTAGATAACTGCACTGTGGAAATAGCAGATTTAAATGATTATGAAATACCTTTATTCAGTGTAGACAAAGAAGCTCAACTGGGCCATCCTGAGTTAGCTCAAGCCTTTATGTCAAAAATTAGCGATGCCGATGCCCTAATTATTTCATTTGCAGAACACAATGGATCTTATACAGCAGCCTATAAAAACCTGTTTGATTGGTGCTCTCGCATTGATGCCAAAGTCTACAAAGACAAACCAATGCTCCTACTATCAACCTCCCCCGGAGCCGGCGGTGCAAACACTGTATTAAGCGCAGCAATAAATTCAATCCCACATTTTGGTGGAA
>JBGCFT010000097.1:0-23451 GCA_045107085.1 Marinicellaceae bacterium
GATCAAAGTGTTTCTAAGTTAAAAAAAATACTGTCTAGTTTCAAGAATGAAAATTATTTTGAAACTGTTTATGGCCAGGGAATAAAATTTCTGCCAAAAGTCAGTTTAGTCACAGAGAAAGAATCAAAAAAAAAGCGTAACATTATGTTTGCAGCAATATCTATGGTTGCTATAATAGCTATAGTAGCTTTCTTGATAAAATACTCTTTATCCATAGATAAAATAAATAAGCAAAAACACATTGACCTGGCAAATTCTCAGCATATTTTAGTTATGCCAACTAATTACTCTCAATTAGAAATCAGCTCTTTGCAAGAACAAGGATTAAGTGATCTACTTCAATCAACTTTTGATCATTCTGATTCAGAAGGAAAAATGATATTTGGTGATATTCAAGAAACTCATGAAGAAATAATGGGAAAGTTTTGGTTGGTTGATAAAGAATTATCGGTTCTGCAATCAAATGTCATAAAAAACGGTGAAATTTATGAAGCCATTATTAATATATCCCAGGGCTCAAATGTTATTGAAAACACAAAGCTTTCAGCCAGTAGCCTGAGTGAACTTCTTGAAAATCAAATTAATTATATGGCCAAATATCAGTCTAATAAACTATTTAATAACGAAGATAGTATCCAAGTATTATCCAATAAGGATCTTTATGTTGATGCCTTAGGCTTTAAAAAAATAAATAATTTATCAAAAGCAAAAGAAATTTTTGAAAAAATATTAGAATCGGATGAAAATCAGTATTTGGCAAGATTTGAGTTAGCTAAAATATTAATGACCAATAAAGACTATGAAAAAGCCTTGGCACAATTAACTACACTGAAATCAACCAATGCTTACGATAAAATTGGTGCAGAAATTGAATTATCCTTCGCAAAAATCTATTTTATCAAGAATGAAATGGAATCCTTAATAGAACAATTAACAGAATATCAATCAACTCATCTAAATATTGGCGAAGTTAAAAAGTCTAAAATCAAGTTACAAATTGGCAAAGCTTATCGGAGCTTGGGTGATATGCAAAATGCAATGAAAAATTTTAAACAAGCGATTTCTACTATTAATCAAGATTATAATCCTGATCTATTTTCTCAAAGTTATTACGGGCAAGGAATGGTTTTATTGAACCAATCTAATGATGAGAGTATTCTTAAGTATTTTGAAAAAGCTTTAAATTTTGCTCGTCTTTCAAAAAACCTAGAAATGCAAATTATTATTCTCGATGAAATGGCTAAAATGTTATGGGTTAGCAATAACCCGGAAGAAGGAATAAAGCTTAAAAAACAAGCTTTGTCCATCATGGAAATAGTCAACGATAAAAGTGAAGTGGCGAAAGGTTTGGGAACGTTAGCAGGATTTCTTATACAAAGAGGGCGTTTTACTGAAGCTAAAGAGGTGAATGATAGATTGGGTGATGTCGCAAAAGAGTTAGAGGTTGATTCTTTGTATCTAAATTATCTACATTATGATGCCGTTATATTAATGAATTTATTTCAATACGATCTGGCTAAAATACAAATTCAAAAACAAAACTCTCTGGCCATGGAAACCAATAATCATGTCATGCAATTAGATAATGCGTTTTTAGAATTTGAATTAAGGTTGGCACAAAAACAAACTGATAATTTTAAGGAAGAATGGGATAAAAGAACCCAACTCATTCAAGAACTTGGTTTTTCTAGGTATCAAGTTTATATGGATTATTATTTGGCACGTTATTACAAAGAAGTTAGTAATGTTCAGTTAGCTACAGAATTATTTAACCGTATTTCTGAAGAGGCTCAATCAAACAATGACATCAAAATTTTGGTAGATGCTCAAAATGAGTTAGCTGAAATGTATATCGATATTGATGTAAAAAAATCAATTGAAATTTTAAATGGTATCGAGGTTCATAACCCCAATGTCAATCCTTATTTGTTAATTAAGGCGCGTACGTATAATAAATTTGGAAAAAAAATTGAAGCATTAAACCTATTAAATCAAGCAAAATTAACGTTTAATCAAGGATGGAAAGTTGAAGATCAAGCTTTACTCGAAGAGCTGCAAGAGAGTTTGAACTAAATCTAAATCTGTGTATCTGTTTATATTTTAGTAAAAACAGATACACAAAATAGTTAATTATTTAAATTTAAAGCTGAGATCCAATTGCAGTCTATCATACTCAGTTTGAGTTAATTGACTTTGATCAATTTCTGAATCAATATAATTTAGCCCTAATTTCATATTATGAGGCAAGCCATAAGCTGTTCTTAATATTAGTCCTTTGGTATCCGTTATTCCACCGCCAAAGTTAGAGTCATTAAAAACGCCTAAAACTGCATCTGCTTCAACATCATTATATGCCAATCCAAAGTCCCATGAACCTGGATCACTGACTTTTCCGTAGATAAATCCAACAGAGAAGGCTGTGTTAAAATCATCGGCTTGATTGTTTTCATAATAACTGGTGTAAACAGACAGAGGACGTCCTGCTAATTCTGATTTCATGTCTAAAAATACTTCAGTAATATTGAAATCATTGGCAATTTTACCATTGGCATCTAGCGTGTTACCTCGTGGATTTCCATCATATAAAGGTGTGTTGCCTTTAAGTTTAGAATAATCATAATAACCAACACCTGCATGCAATGCTGCTCTTTCACTGACATCAAAGGTATACATTAATTGTCCACCAAATAATAATGTGTCATCTGCAGAGGAGCGTTCTTCAACGGCATAGCCAATCATACGGGCTTGAAAATTGTCGTTATCATAATTTAAAGAAAAACCTTCAGGGTTTAAGTCATTGTCCCATAAAATTTGGTTATTTTTAGATTTATACAATTGGCTTTTCATTTTGCCGCCAAATAATGTAAAGTTATTATTAAACTTATAATTAAAATAAGCCAAATCTGCTCTTAAATCTTTGGTAGAAAATGCACCATCCAAAGTTTGGTTAGCTGATACAGGATCATCACCACCTATTGAAGTTCCTAAAGTAAAGCCTAATTTGTCATTAACTTGCATGTCAACTTGCGCACGTAATCTTATACGGTTTCTTGTTCGGGCTTCTTTGCCTTTTTGATCAATGTATTCAAATCTGTCACGAAAATCCGCTTTGTAAGAAATCCTATCAGCCCATGATTTTGAAGTCGTTTGTTCTTCTGTGGCTTTTTTAACTTTTTCAGTGATGGCTTTTTGTTGTTCTTGTGAGGCTTTAGTTTGTGCTTCAAGTTTGTTCAAGCGTTCAGTTAATAATTGCACTTGTTGACGTAACAAGGCGACTTCTTCACTGGTATCACTTGCAAAAGCCGTTGGGTTCATTGCGGCTATCAATGAAAGACATAAGATTTTCTTTTTCATATTAAATAGATAGTTATGGAATGACAGGATTTTACTGTCAAGAGAGGCTAAATTCCCAATAAATTAAGGCGATGTTGATATTAATTTAAAAAATAGTTCAGATAGATGACATATTTAACACAATTGTCACATAAGCTTTACGCAACTGTTGCTAATTTGACATCTAATCTTAACATAAGCCGATAAATATGGGGTTTTGGAGTATAAAGTCATGTGTCATACTAAATTTTTGTTACAAAATATTGTAACTTAATCCCAAACTAAAGGACCTGCCTTTTTTATAGGATCTTGCCGTTTCATCTCCTACGAGAAAAACGGCTTCATCATTTAATAAATTCTTAGCTTTAAAACC
Organism: Marinicellaceae bacterium; assembly: GCA_045107085.1. Classification (GTDB taxonomy): domain Bacteria; phylum Pseudomonadota; class Gammaproteobacteria; order Xanthomonadales; family Marinicellaceae; genus NORP309. The sequence goes on from JBGCFT010000097.1 coordinate 3,707, forward strand.
TAAGCTAAATTTATCAAATATTTTTTGTGAATAAACAAAATCAACTTGATTAAAGGGTTGTTCATAAACATCTGGTTTGCCACTGGTACCTGCTTCAGATATTCTTTCTCCAAAAACATTGAACAATAATGACATATTTAAATCTTTATCTTTGTTGTCGTAACCCAATTGAAAATTAGCCACATAAGGAGATTGGCCTTGAAGAGGTCTTGTATTATTCGTCTGTCCTCCAGCTTGTTCGCTGTCTAGGACGATTTCAGATTCAATAATGGCATAATTTGCACTGACATAAATATCTGACCAAAAATCTGATTCATTAAATTTTTTCATAAATGATAAATCTTTATAAAGCTCTAATTCTATGCCAACGTTTTCAGCAGATTCAGCATTGTCAAAACTAATAATTCTCGATGATCCTGGCAATATAATTAATTCAATGGGGTTGATAAATTGTTTATAGAATAAACTCACTGATACAAATTCACCTGCTGTAAAGTATTTGTCCCACCGCAGATCATAGTGTTTTATTTCTCCAGTTATTAAATCAGGATTACCTATAACATTGCGGTTTAATACAGGATCTTTGAATTGTGCAGGAGACAGTTCCTTGAAATCTGGTCGGGTAGCTGTTTCAGAATAATTAAAGCGAAATTGATGATCACCCTCGATAAATAAAGTAGATGAAAAGGCTGGATAATAATCTTTGTCTTGCAAATCCACTGTTATAGGAGGCGCATTAGTATCAAATAAATTGAATGTAGTGACCGATTGAAAAAAATCTTCTTGTCTCAAGCCAACTGAAAATTTAAGTAGCTCTTTATAGGCGTAATCTATTCCAAAATAACTGGATTTGATATCAAAATTTGCAAAATAGTTATCTGTTGCACGGGTGACTTCTTGTAATTGATAACCGTTTCCTGCAATAAATTCAGGTGACAAAATATTTTCTAACACATCCGTGCGATCAACGCCATTCACTAAATTGCCAACATCTTCAAATACGAAGCGACGAATATCAGAATTTCTGTCTTTGCTCACCCAGTTCTGTCCAGTTAAAAATAACAAATCGTGATTATTGTTAATAGAATAGGGCAGTTTAAAATCAAACCTGATGTCTTTACTGGAGTCTTCCAACTCTCGCCAAACTCTTGAATTACTGTCATTTCTTGTAGAAAAAATAAAATCTCCTTCATCCCTCTGATCATATCGGTATATTCTGTTATCGGGTTCGTCAAATCTTGCCAAAGAATCTGTCAATTGCCAATCAAATTTTAATCCATGAAAATCTGTGAAGGTGTGCTCACCAAAAATTTGAGCAGAGGATAATTCTCTCTCAGTCCAACGCAATTCATAGATACGTCGTGAATTGCCTAAATCTTCGTTAAAACCTTCTGCAATTTCGTTTAAATTTTGGGTGTTTCTCAAGAGCATATAATTCAAAGACAAATTATTGTTATCGTCAAATTTTATGCCAGAAGTAAGAAATCCACTTAAATTGATATCTCGAGTTGTGGTTTGTGCGTTTTCTTCACTGTCCAAAGCCAAAGAATCACCAGATGAAACAATAAAGTCTCTTCTTAGTTCTGATCTTGTTTGATAATCTGAACTGTATTCAAGCGCTGTTGAAAACCCAATAACAGTTCCAGATTCTAACTCTTTGCGTATTCCGCCTGATAAACTCAGTCCCAGACCAGGATCGACTGTGGCATTGGTTAAGGTGTAGATGTTTGATAAGGATTCTCCAAAGGCTTCTAGCTGTTCTGGTTCAAAGCCTCCTTCGACAAAAGGATTGGTGGGCCGCAACTCGGTGTTTCCTGCTATGGCTTGTGCTAATATCTGAGGTATGTCTCTTGATCCGTCATCATAACCAGTCCAATCATTACCGCCGCCAATATAACTTAAACCATCTTTGCCTGTTGTTTGTGAATTGTTTTTGTAAGATAAACCCATTTTTAAGAAATTTTCTTGTGGAATGTTAATGGTTTTTAATGTGACTGTTCCACCACCAAATTCAGCAGGTAATAGTGCAGAGTAGCCTTTTTGTACTTCAATGGTTTCAATAATTCCTGTAGGGAATAAGTCCAATGGAACCACACGGCGTGTTGGATCAGGGCTGGGTAAATTAGCACCATTCAGTAATGTACTCGAGTATCTTTCTCCTAGTCCACGTACAAAAATAAATTTACCATCAACCAGTGTGAGACCTGTCACCCTTTTTAATGCACCAGCGGCATCGGAATCACCAGATTTAGAAATCTGTTCCATACTTAAATAATTGGCAACCGAATTATTCTGTTTTCTTTCTTCTAAAACCGAGGCCAATGACCCTTCAATAAAGGGAACGATAACGACAAATTCTGGTAATTCAGTACCTGCAGGGGTTAATTCTATTAAGAAATCTGTTAAGCCTTGTTCGGTAATTTCTACATCTGATTGGATGGTACTGTTGTGTTGTGCATGCAAAACGCTAATATTATAAAGGCCAGAATTTAATGTCATAGAAAATTGACCCTTGTTATCACTGATGAGGTGTTCTGTTATGCCACTAATATAAATTCTTGCATTGGCAATAGGTTGGTTATTATCTGCTGAAAGTATGCGTCCTGAAAACTGAGTTAAAACATTTTCTTTTTGTGTTTCTTCTTCAATAGCAAGAACCTGTGATAAGTCAGAAGAACTTTGGTTAGAAGTTTCAATATCAACAGACGCTGAAGATTTTTCAGCATTAATTTCAACCAATATTTGCATAATTTCATTGGCTTTAAGATTCAATTCTTGCTGGTGTATTTCATCTTTTTGGCTCATAAAAGAAATATTATGTGTACCAGGACTAAAAATTAATTCTGCATTTCCATAACGGTCAGTGGTGCCTAGTACCTTATTATTTTCGACAATATCAACCAAGTAGAGCGGATCTCCTTTAAAAAATACAAAGACAGAAACTTTGGCATTTTGTGATTCAACGGCTAATACTAAGTGAGTAAACAGCAGACTGCTTACTATGAGGCTCTTTAATAAAATTTTCATCATTGTGGTGTTTATTGATTGTGATTACTCATTGCAACGCCAAGATTCTGATGCGCAATCATGAATTATTTTTCTCAACTCTGTGGCTTTTTTGAAAAGGCCAGTCTCTGTTATTTGTGACAAATACTTATTGGCTTTGGGGTAATTTCCAATCTTAAAAAATGAATAGGCCAAAGCATATTTTATGTTTTCATCGTCATCTAAATGGTGACGTTTGAGACTGTTTTCCATACCAGCAGCTTGTTCAAAATTACCGATTTGTAACATTAAACCCATTCTTTGTTTAAACTTTTCTGTTTGGTCTGAAATTAATCCATTCAAACTCAGTGCCATGTATTCTGAACCAGCCCGGCGATATAATTCAGCCGCTTGGTTAATTAATTCAGGGTTTCTATAACTGGCGTCATGAATAATCTTAGCTGCTGAATAGTATTTTTCATTTTTTATATAAACCGCTGCCAGTGACTTTGATAGATTTTCATCAGCTGGAAATTTTAATCGGGCAGTTTCTAAAAATTGTAATGCAGTAGTTGAATCGCCCGAGGAAGATAAGGCATTGCCAATCGCAATATAATCATTCAAGTCGCCGTCATATTTTTTCAAATAAGCTTTTCCAAGTGTGGCAGCTTGTTTGTTAAATCCTAATTGAATAAAGTAAAATATTTTTCTTTTTGGAAAGCTCTTATTTTCTGGGAAAATTTTAGAGGCTTGGTCTAAAATTGCTATGGCCATTAGTGAATCATTTAAATTCCAATAACTTTGTGCACGCATGTGATAGATAGAGGGAATTTTTGCAATGCTGTAACCAGCATCATCTAAAGCACTATTAACTAGATTAAACTGTCCCTGCGCAAAAGCAGCTTGCGCTAAGTGAACATTAATGACAGCATCTACTTCACCCAGGCTTTTTGCTTTTTGAATAAATTCTATGGCATTTTGGTTTTCATTCTTTTTGACACTTAATAAACCTGAGAGGATATAAAACCTTTGTATGTCTAATTCTTGATCTTTTAAATCAACTTGTGAAAGGGCTAATTCTGCCCGATCTAAGTTGTCATCTTTGAGCATTAAAGCGGTTAAATCAAGGTAGTTTACTTCTTCATCTTTTTTACTAGCGTGAACATTTAAGCCGAACAGTAAAAGCATAAATACCACAAATTTTGTGTCTATAAATTTCATTGTCATTAACTCAGGTCAAAGCGAATTCTTTGTTTTGCCCAAGTTTTGACAGGTTTGCCTTCGTATTGTGCGGGTTCGAATTTCCAAGCTTGCATAGATTGTTTGGCCGCATCATCAAATATGCCCTCGGGTTGAGACTCAACTATTTTGACTTGTTCAATCTCGCCTGTTATTCCTATTAATAATGAAAAAACCACATAACCTTCAATGCCTTTTGCTCTGGCTCTTGACGGATAACTGGCTGGAGATTGATAGATCGCTTTGGGGGATGCATCTACTGTGTCATCTGTCATGATGAGGCCATTCTTGTTTCCAAGTATACTGTTGTCCAGATCATCAAGCCCATCCATACTAAATTCCGGGAGTCCAAGATCTACTCCCGTTAATTGACTATTTAATCCTAGGATTGGTGGGGCTGGTGATTTGTTTGATCTTTGCCTAGGTTTAGGCTTAGGCTTTTGTTTTTCAACGTTTTGTTTTGCTTTAGGCTTGTCTCTTTTAAACTGTATTTGTGAGTTTGCCTTGCTATTAGCATCGTCAAGTTCGTTGCTCGAATCATTGATTAATACCAAGACAAACAGAACCATTGATGTGCCTATGAACATGGAAACTAATCCACTAAAAAAACGAATAAATTTTTCAGACTTTTTCATAACTATCCTCCTCCTCCTACTTCGGTTGATGTGGCAACGCCAACATCACTTGCACCAGCCAATCTGGCTTGATCAATCACTTCTATTAATTTCCCAGAAGGTACATTTTCATCTGTAATGACCAATACATTTTTTGGTGTTTTAGTTTTGAGCATGTCTCTGAGACGAGATTGAATCACCCAAATACGCACATTGTCGCCATCAATGTATACTTGTCCGGCATTATCTACATACAAACGTACTGCTTTTGTCGAGGCTGTATCAGATGATGTGGCCGATGGACGATCTAAATCTAGTTTCATATCCTTCACAAAAGTGGTGCTGACCATAAAAAAAATAAGCAAGATAAAAACCATGTCAATTAATGGAGACATGTTTAAATCTTGAACGGTTTCTTTGCTTTCTCTATATCGCATGTTTCGTCCTCATCATTTGTTTGGTTGAACTGGTTTCTGGATAATGTCTTCTTCCCCAGGAATTGGAGCACACAATAAATCTTTTAATTGGGCTAATTCGATTTCTAATGTTCTTTGTTTTTTGTCTAATATTCCATTAACAATCAGCCCAGGTATGGATACGGCCAATCCCATTTGAGTTGTGATTAGGGCTTGTGAAATTCCACCTGCAATGCCTCCTGATTGTGAATATAAAGACATGTCTCCAAGTGACTCAAAAGTTTCAATCATGCCAATCACAGTTCCCAATAACCCAAGCAGTGGAGCAACAATAACAATTGTGGCAATTAACACCCTGAATTTTTTTATTTCAGCATGTTCTTCTGCAAAAGCGTCATCTAAATAGCGTCTAAAATTATCAAATTTTGTTTGGCGTAATTTCATTCCCTTGTGTAATGCTCTGACTAGCACACCATTGCCGCTTGGCATTTTGCCCTTTAAATAACGATATACCAATGCTCTTGTACTTCTTAATGTTCCTCTTCTGATTGCTGCTATTCGGTAGCCTAATGTCCACCAAAGAACCACAGTTCCGATGATTAAAGGCACCATTACGTAGCCACCAGAGGAAAAGTATTCAAGTAATATTTGAAAGTTTGCAGACATTAGCTATAAGATTTTTTATAGACGTTTATGACTCGAAGGGCAGCTTTTTCCATGTCATCTTTTATACGTTCTGCCCAGCCAGATAATACGTTGCCAAACAACAATGTTGGTATGGCTACTGCCAATCCTATTTCTGTTGTAACCAATGCAATAGAAATACCACTGGACAATAATTTTGGATCACCTGTGCCAAATTCTGTAATAATATCAAATGTAGATATCATGCCTGTTACTGTGCCCAAAAGTCCTAATAATGGAGCAACAGTTGCAACCACCATAATCATTGAACCAAAGCGGTTTAATTGACTTGATTCATGTAAAATTGATTCTGACACCACATCTTCAATGTGTTCTCTGTCTCGGGTAATGTTTCTCAAAACTGCATATAAAATTCTGGAACTGGAACTTTTCTTTTTAGTGGCTACTTTTATGGCAGCTTCCATGTCTTCATTTTCAATGTTAGTGACCACTTTGTTGAGAATTTTTTCAGTGCTGCTGGATGCCCGTTTAAGAAACCAAAACCTTAAGACAATGAGCAACAGAGCAAATAGTCCAAGAATAGTAATGATCCAAGCAATTATGCCTCCTGATTCTATGACGCTTAAAACAGTTTTATCTTGCTTTTCTTCAATCTGTTTTAAAGAGGATTCATAGATAAATATAGGCAATTGTGTAGCTGAATTCGATTCAAAGAAATCTTCAACTATAGCATTGTCACTGTCACGCCATACTTTGAACTTGTTTTCACCGGCAGGTGCTAAGACTCCTGAACCCTCTGGTGAATAACCATAAGAAGCAATGTTTCCAACTTTAACTATAGAGCCATTGACTTCTTTTCCTGATTGTAAGAAAAATGTTCCTGTGTTTTGTGAAACGTTTGATTGGTTAATGATGATATCTTTTGCAAAAAGTATTAGCGATTCTATTTTTTGCATAGCAGACCATTCACTGTCATCATCAAATGCATTAAATTTAAATTCTGATAAAGTAGATTTGGCTTGAGTGATGGTTGCTTCTAGTAAATTATTGTTATCAACAGCTGAATCTGTATTTCTTTGGATTTGAAAAATATCATCTTCTAATTGATTATTGACATTGTCCAAATCAAGCATTTCATTTTCAAGTCTAGCAATTTGTTGATTCAATAAAAGCTTATCTGTTTTAGCTGTACTTTTAAACTCTGCAGTTCTTGCTTTAATATTTTTGACTTGAGCCGTGAGAAAAGCATATTCTTTTTGATACGCTTTTTGGATATCAAGCGCTGCTTGGTTTTCATCAACCTCTGGTAATGGTTCGGGATTTTCAATGGCTGTGCTTTGGCTCTCTGTCTCCTGTGCAAAAGTAGGGTTTATTTGAGAACTTAACAGCAATAATAGTAAAAAGTTTTTCATTTTATTATTGATTCCTTGAAGTTAATGTTATGTTAAGAGGTAATTTAAAGTAGCCTTGACGAATTTGTTTTCTTAATGAATCAAACAAAACCGCCACTTGTTGGGATTGTTGTGTATCGGTGAGTAAGTTATAAGACCATTGATTGTTTTCTCTATTAACTGTTCCGTATTGATCGTCTTTAGTTTTAAAATACATTAAAACCGTGCCCAGTTTTGCGACTTCAACCAATAAACTCTCACCATTTAATTCGATGGTTTGAGAATAAATAGCGTTCTCTCTAGTCAAGCGAATTTCATCTTCTATAAATGCCCATAATCTATTAATGGCATTTTGAGAAGTGATTTGTTTTGCTGTGAGCTTTCTCTCAATCTCCTCAATAACATCGAGCCTTTCTAAGTATTTGAATGGAATGCCAGATTGGATTGATTCTTTGACGGCAATTAAAAGTTGTTCAACTTGAGGTATTAATTGTTCAGATCCCTCACCTAAGAGTTTAACTTTATCTTGTAATTTTTGTAACTCAATGGTGGTTTGTTTTATCTTAAGGTTTTTTCTATCAACATTGGCTTGTAATTCTGTTTTTCTTGTACTTAAATAAGCCAATGAATTTTTGTGTTCAGATTTCAGTATTTTTAACTCAGATTGAAGGTCTTCTACTTCTCCCCTGAGTTGTATTAGATTGTTTGCAAGATTATTGTCCTCTTGTGCGCTAACATTGAAAATAGCAAAAGAAAAGCATGTCAATAACAAACAAAGCTGTATTTTTTGTCTCATCACTCAAATCACTCTATTAAAAGCGGTATTCTAAGTAGGTATTGTGACAATATCATTAACCATTAATGACAATATAATGACAATTTGGTGACGTCACAGAGATGAAATATATGTCATTACAAATTCATCTTTCTGTAATTAAAATGAAATAGACAACCCTTAATATTCGCCCCTTTATTATTAAATATAGAGGTAAGTATGATTTTCAGTAAAATTAAATTCGCATTGATAGCATGTATGTTGATGACTACATGTGCTGTTAATGCAATCAATGTTAACAATGATTTATTTGAAGGGTTCTGGTATGAAAGTGACAGCGATGCTGGAAGAGGATGGGGTTTTGATTACATAAGACAAGGACCAGAAAAAGGGTTAATGTTTGTTGCTGGTTATGTTTATGATGATGCTGGCAATCCTTTTTGGGTGACTGGTATCACAGAAGTCTTAGCAGGTGAGTCAATTCTTGATTTTGATTTATTAACAGTAACTAATGGTTCATTTACTGAAGCATCAACTAGAACTAATAATGCTTTTGCATCTATGACTGTTAATTTTAATAATTGTCAATCAATGTCAGTTGATATTACAGGCATAGACAGTGATTTAGTAGCAGCAACAAGTGTTTCTTATAACCTCACACCATTTGATGCCATTACGGGTTTTCCAAGAAATGCGAGCAGTTGTCCCTACCAAACTTCATTTACATCATGTCCTGATTTTGCATCAACATCTACGCAAGCTAAAACGTGTATTCTATCAGGTACTTTAACGGGCAATAAAACATTAACCAATGATACTAATTGGGTTTTACAAGGTCCAGTATTTGTCGGCGTTGATGGCGGTACACAGGGCAATTTAACCATTGAACCAGGTACTAGAGTACTTGGTGTAACAGGGAATGACTTTTTAGCCGTTCAACGTGGCTCTCAAATATTTGCTGAAGGCACTGCAAATGCTCCCATTGTTTTTACTGGACCATTTAATGCCAGCGATCCATCGGCAGGAGCGGGTAATTGGGGCGGTTTAGTTATCAGTGGTAAAGCGCCATTGAACATTTGTGATGAAAGTGTTCCTTTTGACCAATGTGAAGATGTGGGTGAAGGCGCTTCTGGAAACTTTGGTGGTGATCAGCCCCATGATTCAAGCGGTGTTTTAAAATATGTCCGTGTTCAATTTGGTGGATTCAGAATTAATGATGAAGATGAATTAAACGGTATAGCTTTCCAAGGTGTTGGTGATGGAACTGTTGTCGATTATGTCCAAGTCCATGCTAATGAAGATGATGGTGTTGAATTTTTCGGTGGAACAGTTAATGCAAAACATCTTGTTTTAACCAACATTAAAGATGATTCTCTTGATTGGACGCATGGTTGGGATGGAGAAGTTCAGTACTTATTAGTCAAACAAGATCCTGATTCATTGAATGATAAAGAACGAGGCATTGAAGCAGATAATTATGAATTAAACAATGACGCCACTCCGCGTTCACAACCTATGATTGCCAATGCAACATTTATTGGTGCAGCATCTGATAACAAAACCACAACAGGCATGGTTTTAAGACGTGGTACTGGAGCTAATTTTACCAATGTCATAGTAACTGGCTTTGAAAAATGTTTGGACATTGATTCTAGTGCAACATTTGCTGCGGCTGGTTCTCCTGCTAACTTAACGGGTGGATTAACCATGGAAAACACTGTTATTAGTTGTGATTTTAATTATGAAGAAGAGGAAGGTGATGCTTTTACAGTGCAATCATTTTTTGAAGCTCAAACTGGCAATATCGTTGCTGATCCAGCTTTAATGGGAATATATCCTACTGCTGCGACTCCAACAAACATGTCAATTGACCCTGAAAAATGGGGAGCATTCTTTGACAAAGTCAATTATGTTGGAGCTTTTAAATCTCAATCACAAGCCTGGACAAATGGTTGGACTGAGTTTTTAGATTGATAGATTATATCCCACTTCTATCAGCCCAGAAATAATGAGTTTCTGTGGTGGTCAACCTACAAAAAAACCTGTGGTATTAATATCACAGGTTTTTTTGTTTAGACATTCCAAAACTTCAAACGACAAGTTACAATAACTTTATGAGAAACAAATCATTTAAGACCGAACAACTCTTTGCTTTGATTTTTATTGTTTTATCCATTATCACAGGAGCAATATTCAATCACTGGGCTTTGGGTTTTGTGTTTTGGGCAATGGTTTATATTATTTGGAAATGGGCCGAATTCTATTCCTTTTATAAATGGTATAAAAAAGGGGCCAATGTCAATGATGTGCCATTAATTTCTGGTATCTGGGAAGATTTATGTGCTTTGGTGATTCATAACAAAAAAAGAAATCTGAAGATTAAAAAGAAAAACACATTTCTTTTGAATCAATTTAATGCCACAGCTCAAGCTTTGCCTTATGCCACTATTTTGTTAAATAAAAGATTCGAAATCACATGGGCAAACCCTGCATCCAATGGTATTTTGGGTGTTATTCAAGGCAAAGATGAAGGTTCTAAAATTGATAATATTATTCGTGACCCTATTTTTAATACAATGTTACTGGAATTGGATGACAGCCATGAAATTAAAATAACTCACCCAAATGATAAAGACAGAAAAGTCCAAGTCAGAATGGTGAAATTATCAAACAAACGATATTTATTGGTTGCAAGAGACATAAGTGAACAAGAACAGTTGAGAAAATCAAGAAAAGCATTTGTCGACAATGCCTCCCATGAATTAAGAACACCCTTAACTGTTATTGCTGGATATCTAGAAATGTTTCATGAGTCCAATGATTTTTCAGAAACATGGAAATCAGCAATTGATCAAGCGATACTTCAATCTAATCGCATGGAAAAAATTATCAATGATATGTTGAAGCTATCTAGTATGGAACATGAGCAATATTTGGAAGGAACCAGTACTGTGATTGATATGCCCAATTTACTGAATCGAATATTTAATGATGTTAAAAATAGTACACAATCAAAACAACATGTATTTTTTGCCAACATTGATTCAGAATTGAAAATAATAGGCAATGAAGAAGAAATTGTTAGTATCGGATTAAACCTGCTTAATAATGCCATTATTCACACTAAAAATGATACGGAAGTCACACTTAAGTGGTACAGACGTGACAACAAAGCGTTTTTAGAAGTGTGTGATAATGGGGAAGGCATTGAAGCAAAACACTTGAATCATTTAACAGAGCGTTTTTATCGTGTAGATAATTCTCGGCATAAAAATACTACTTCAACTGGTTTGGGTTTGGCCATAGTTAAACAAATTTGTGACAATCATGGTGCAAAATTGACCATAAACAGTCAGCCTGAAACAGGAACATGTTTCCATATCGTTTTTCCTGCCGATAGAATTGTAAACTAGAATAGTTTTTCATATTTTTTTTAATTCAATTGTTCTTAAAAAAAGAACAATTGGTTCTAATAATGGCTGTTTATCTGAAAAAAATAAACATTATAATGGTTTCATCAATTAACTAATACAGGATGAAAACATGAAATTTTTAAATATATACAGCAATATTATTGGCAGAATACTTATCAGTTTAATATTTTTAATGGCAGGAATAAATAAAATATTTGCTTATACTGCTACCGAAGGTTACATGCAAGCCATGGGCGTTCCAGGCGTACTTTTACCTTTAGTAATACTACTTGAAGTAATAGGTGCTTTGGCTATTATTATTGGGTATAAAACAAAATTATTTGCATTTTTATTGGCAGGATTTTCAATGGTATCAGCCTTCATATTTCATTTTAATTTTGCAGATCAAATTCAATCAGCCTTATTTATGAAAAACATGGCGATAGCCGGTGGTTTTCTATTTTTAGTGAGTAACGGTGCAGGATTGGTTTCTTTAGACAATAAATTTAAAAAAGGAGAATAAGGTGACTTGTCATACAATATTACATATTGATTCTAGTATGCGATCAACAGATTCTCTTAGTCGTCAAGTTGGGAAGTTGGTTTCTGATAAATTATTACAAGAAAATCCGAGCTTAACATTAAATTATAGAGATGTTGCGCAAGGGTTGCCTTTAATCGATGAAGAATGGATTAAGGCAAATTTTACACCTGAACATAAACGAGATGATAAAGCCATTAAAACTTTGGAATTTTCTGATAAATTGGTTTCTGAACTAAAACAGGCAAAATATATTGTGATAGCTGCACCAACTTATAATTTTAATATTCCAGCTTATTTAAAAGCATGGGTTGATTTGATAGCACGGGCCAGACTCACATTTAGATACACAGAAAATGGTCCGGTTGGTTTGTTGAAGGATAAAAAAGCCTATCTAATAATAGCATCAGGAGGAGTACCTATTGGCAGTGATGCGGATTTCGTATCACAATATTTGAATCGCATTATGTCCTTTATTGGGATTACGGATGTTAAAATTATTGATGCATCAAAAGTCAATTTAGAAGAAATAACAGATAACTATTTGGAGGCATTAATCGCATGAGAAAAAACAGAAGCGTGACACGTATTATAAACGGCACAGCAACATCTGATGGCGATGGCGTTCAATTAACACGGATTATTGGAACATCAGATTTAGATATGCTTGATCCTTTTTTAATGTTAGATGCTTTTGGTTCTGATAAACCATTAGACTATATAGGTGGTTTTCCATCACACCCACACCGTGGTTTTGAAACGGTCACTTATATGTTGGCTGGTAAAATGCGCCACAAAGACAGTGCAGGCAATCAAGGAGTCATTGAACCAGGTGGTATACAGTGGATGACTGCCGGAAAAGGCATAATACACTCAGAGATGCCTGAACAAGAAAAAGGATTACTTTCTGGATTACAATTGTGGGTAAATCTTCCTGCATCAAAAAAAATGACAGAACCTAAATATCAAGAATATGATGAAGAAACTATTCCGACTGAAAGCATAAATGAAGGCATTACAATCCATGTGATAGCAGGCACAACACTACATGGAACAAAAGGCATCATAGAAAATGAAGTAATAATGCCGACTTATTGGGATGTGAAAATTGATGCACGTAGAGAATTTAATCAAGTGCTTCCAAAACAACACACTGCTTTTATTTATGTAATAAGAGGCGAGATTTCTGTAGGCGATGATAAAAAAGTAATATCTAATGGCCAATTAGGTATTCTTTCTGGTGGCTCTCATGTGCATTTAATAGCGAATAAAAAAAGTCAATTTGTTGTAATTGCTGGAAAACCAATTAACGAGCCAGTTGCCAAAGGTGGGCCATTTGTCATGAATACCCAGCAAGAAATACATCAGGCATTTGCTGATTACAGATCTGGTAATTTTGCAGAGTAAGTAAGACTACCCAAGTTTTTTAGTGTGCCTTACCAGTTATCTCGACACGACCTCAAACTAACGAACACATCTTTTTCAGTTTGAGGTTTATTCGGAAGATTGTTTCTTATTTCTTGATTATTTAATCGAAAAAAAGTGTTAATTTGTCGTTCATCAGCCATTGTCGTTTGTAGTGGGTTAGTAAAAATATCACTCTGATGGTATTTTTCAAGCCAATGTTTGGCCATTGAATTTGAAGGTTCTCTGCTTAATGTAAAGTTTAGATTGTTTTCTAAATAATCATGGCCAGGTAAAATAATAATATTATCAGCTAATGTTTCAAATTTTTCTTGGATGGTTTTGAATAAATCAAACACATTACCATTATGACAGTTGCCAACACCTGCATTAAAAAGTATATCTCCTGAAAAAATATATTCAGGTTTATCATGAATAAAGACGATAAAACATAAATGGGCTTGAGAATGTCCTGGAGTATCAATTACTTCTATATAAACATCAGATTCTAATGGAATTTTTTCATGACCAGATAATTGTCTGGAGAGTCCTGGTATCTTTCCTAATCCATTATTGTGCGCCCAAACTTCACATCCATGTTGGCTCACTAAAGCTGAATTTCCTTTGGTATGATCCCAATGTTCGTGCGTATTGATTATAGTGGATAATGAAAGGCTATTTTGAATGAGAAAGGTATTAATGACTTCGGCATCCCAGGGATCTACTACGATTGCTGAACCGTTGCTTAATTGGATAATATAAGTAAAGTTTCTTAATTGATTATCTGTGTAGATCTGATGTATATTCATGATTTTCTATAGGGGCATGGAGATTAATGAAACGATTATATCACAACTCATTCGTTCCTCAGTTGAATTATTAAATGAGATTCAACCGATATATAATGAAATATTCATAACTAGATAATCTTATATTAAACACAAATCTGAATCATTATGTTGTTTCATTTATCAACATAGCACTGAAAAGAATTGAGTTTGAATATAAAATTAGGATAATTTGAGTGTTTAATATTGACATTTTATTTAATCGTTCTTATATTATCCTGATGTCTGGAATGTCTTTACAAACAATAAAATCAAAGCAGAATAGTTGGTGGATGAAAATGCACTTGGTATTTTCTTTGCTTATTGTGTCTCAGGTTTATTCATTCCATCATAAAATCGAACATCTGGCTAATTCTAGCGAAATGGTTTGTGATCAATGTATTGTTGCCAGTGATTATTTTGAATCATTCAGTAACGAAAATAATTTAAACGCTATTGAATACAATACAGTTTATGCCTTTAATTTGGATTTGTCTGTCACTCAAGCAATACCCAATTACTATTCAAGTCGTGCCCCGCCTTTTCTAAGCTAACACAATATAAATTCTTTGTTATAACTGCTTAAACAGAATAATTATTTCTGTTTGTCTGTGTATATTATTAGTGATAAAAAAATATGAGTAGCTCCAAATTAATTTCTCTCAATAATTTACACGAATAACACTTTTTTAATAATTATATTTTCGGTTAATCAAAGTCTTAAAAACAAATTCAAGCGGATTAAACATTCGCCTACTATGTATGTATTTTGTAAAATTTAGTGATAGGAAAATAAAATGAAAAAAAGTAACACAATTGCGTTAATGACGTCTGTATTTATGGTGTCATCTATTAACGCGGCGACTCTTGATGGAACAGTGATGGAAGATGGGAAACCTCTTTCTAATATTAAAATTGTCATTCCATCGGTTAATCAAAATGTCACAACTGACGATAATGGGCAATTCGTATTTAAAGACATCGAATATGGAGAATATTTGGTAGATATTAAAGGCTCAAACAACAATCACTTTAATATTAAAGTGAATTTTACTGAAGATAACCCTGTCATGATTGACCTATCTTCATTGGGCTATGAAGAAATAGTTGTCACAGCCAATCCGCTTGAACACAATGTTTTAAAAATGACAACGCCTGCTACAGTTTTGACTGAAGAAGAATTAGTACTCAATAGAAAATTGAGTTTAGACCAAACATTAAATGGAATTCCAGGTGTCAATTCTGGCAGTTTTGGTGCAGGATCGGGTCAAATAGTTATTCGTGGTCAACAAGGACCAAGAGTCAGTGTTTTGAATAACAGTATCACACTACAAGATGCTGCATCTGTTAGTCCAGACCATTCAATCACATCTGAACCATTGTTGGCCAAACAAATTGAGGTGCTTAAAGGTTCAGCTACTTTACTCTATGGTGGTGGTGCTATAGGCGGTGTAGTCAATGTGCTTGACAACATTATACCCACACAAGCCATAGAGGGCATTCAAGGAGGAGTAGAAATTCGGTTATCTGACTCAGCACTTGAAGAAAGAGCAGCTGTAGTTAGTCTTGAAGCTGGTATCTCTGATAATTTAATGACGCATTTTAGTTATTTTAATACAGAAACAGCTGATTATGAAATTCCTGGTTTTGCTGAGTCTGAAATTTTGCATGAGTCAGAAGGGCATGATGATGAGGAACATGAGGAAGAAGGCCATGAAGAGGAAGAAGAAGCTTTTGGACTTTTAGAAAATACTTCTGTTGAATCAGATGGCTATAATTTGGGTTTTTCTCTTTTAAATGATAATGGTTTTTGGGGTATTTCGTATTCTGATTTCAGTAGAAATTATGGAATTCCTGGTCATGGACACCACGAAGAAGAGCATGATGAGGAGCATGAAGATGAACATGGCGGTGAAAAGGAAGAAGAGGAAGAAATAGTTCGCATTGATATGGAAAAATCCGTTTTTAATATCAAAGGCCAACATCAATTTAATAACGATGGATTTTTCAAATTATTAAAAGCCCATTATTCAGATACTGATTATCAACACGTTGAACTTGAAGGGGACGAAATTGGCACACTGTTTACCAATGATGCCAATGAACTCAGGTTTGAATTAACCCATGGACATTTGGGTGGTTTTTCAGGTGTTTGGGGTTTACAGTCTTCTAATCGTGATTTTGCAGCTGTTGGGGATGAAGCTTTTATTCTGCCTTCAGAAACGCAAATTTTAAGTGTGTTTTTAATAGAAGAAAAAGATTTTGATAACTGGCATGCAGAATTTGGATTAAGATATGACAACCAATCTATTTCTACCGAATTATATAATGACATTGATGACAATGCCTTAAGCCTATCATTGGGTGCTACTTTTGAATTAAATGATAACTGGATATTACCCATCAATATTGCCTCTGCTCAAAGGCTACCAACTGCTGAAGAACTATTTTCTAACCAATCAGGTGCGGATGAATTAATTGCACATTTAGCGACCAATACCATAGAAATTGGAAATCCAGATTTAGACCATGAAACAGCCAATAACATAGATATTGGCATCAAATACAGAAACAATGGTTTTGGTTTTAATTTGTCTGCTTTTCATAATAAAATCAACGATTATATTTTCTTAGAAAATACTGGCGAAGAAATAGATGAATTGCCTATTTTAAATTATGCCCAGCAAGATGCGACATTCAAAGGTTTTGAAACTGATATTTCGTATCAACATAACAGTGAAAATGGTTTTATTTGGAATTATCAAGTGTTTGCTGATTCAACCAAAGCTTCATTAAGTAACGGTGAAAATGTGCCAAGAATCCCAGCCAGAAGAATTGGTTTTGATGTAGGCATGCTCTATGGTAACTGGGGAATCAATATGGATTATGTGAGTGTCAGTGATCAAAATACCATAGCCGAGCTTGAATTACCAACCGATGGATATGATGCACTAGGTTTAAACATCAACCGAGTTATTGAACACAATAATTTCGAAACATTACTGTTTTTAAATGTTGATAATTTACTAGATGAGGAAATTAGAGAACATGCTTCATTTATTAAAGATATTGCTCCTAGACCAGGCAGAAGTATGACTGCAGGTATCCGTTTTACTTTTTAACAGGCTTCAGAAATATGACACAGTTGGGTAATGAAAATTATTCAACTGTGTTTTTTATTCAGATTCATAATTTTAATAGACCTGAATCAATTGATTTCCTGCCCAAAATCCTCCTCTATTATTTAAAAAGCACCTGTGCTAAGATATATCTCCTTTTAAAAATTTAACCGTAATATATTTAACAGCGTGAATAGTTCAAATAGTAGCATGCATAAGCAACTCGAATTTGTCCGAATTAATGACTTTTTTAGTAAAACTAAAGGCATTTATGGTGGGTTAATCCTTAATATAATAATTACCAGTTTTTTGGTTGCCCCTTATACCAGTTTGAAAGCCATTGGTTATTGGATATCAGCGCTGATTATTTGTTACATTCCTCGGGTCATATACACTTTTCAATATTTTAAAGCCAAAAAATTACAAGAACTCACTGTTGATAATATTCAACAGTGGGAAAATAAAATTTTCATCAATTGTTTCTTGCCATTTATTGCCTATTCTTCCTTGGTGTTTTTGCCTTTTGAGGGTGATGCCAGAATAGGTTTTATGGTCGCAGCACTTTCTTTAATCAGCCTTTTGGTGGGTGGCAGCATAATATATAGCTCTTCAAAAAAGATACTGAATCTTTATTTGTTCACGTGTTTTAGTTTCTTAATTGCCCGATGTCTCTATGAAGGCACTTATCATTTTTACTTGTTGGGCATTTATTTTCTGGCAATATTAATTTTCATTAGTCGGTTAATTAATACCAAATACAATAATTTTATTGACCACATTGCTTCTCGATTGAAATTCGAAAAAGAGTCTTTAACCGACCCTTTAACTGGACTACCAAACCGCCGTCATATGGAAATATTCATGGAAAAGTTCATGCCAGCTTCTCGCCGAACTGGACATGAATTTCAAGTTGTGATGATTGACATCGATTATTTTAAAAAGTATAACGATGCGCATGGTCATATTCAAGGTGACAAGGTTTTGGTTGATTTGGCCACTATTGTGAATCAAAATATCCACCAAAGCGATTTTTTTGTGCGTTATGGCGGTGAAGAATTTATACTCATTCTAACAGCTGTAAATTCTGAAAAATGCTTGCCATTCTTAAAGAAATTAATGCTAACTATTGAGAATGAACTTGGATTAACTGTCAGTTTAGGGATTGCATCCAGCAGCATTTCAGATAACTTCAAACAACTCATCAGTCTCGCTGACAAAGCGCTTTACACTTCAAAACAGAATGGCCGCAATCAACTCAGTTTGGCAAAAGCTCCATGAAATACTCACTTTTTAAATCAAAAAATACAAAGGAAATTATCCATCTATTTACACAGGTCTTCTCTGCATCAGAAGGAGCAGAAGAAGGAAATAGTATTGGAAAATTAGTGCAAGATTTAGTTACTCAAACCAATAAGCAAGATTTAATAGGTTGCATCTCGAAGGATGAGGGGAAAATCAATGCCTGCCTATTTTTTAGTCGCTTTATTGTGCCCAGTAATCAAAAGGCATTTCTATTATCCCCCGTTGCCGTTGCAACAGAATATCAAGGTCAAGGCATAGGTCAGGGGTTAATTGATTTCGGTCTTGACTGTTTAAAAAACCAAAAGGTTAGTTTGGTTTTTACTTACGGAGACCCTAGTTTTTATTCTAAAATAGGCTTTGAACAAATAAGTGAAAAAACCACAAAGCCACCTTTTCCTTTGAGCCAACCCGAAGGATGGCTGGCACAGAATTTAGAGGGTGACTCACTGAAGAAAATGACTGGTGACAGCCGATGTGTTGAAGCCTTCAATGATAAGGATTATTGGTAAAAAACCACAATCAATTAGCTATGGGATAGCCTAAAACTTTTAAATCATCGGTAATTTCATCAAGAATAACAGGGTCATCAATGGTGGCTGGCATCTTAAATGCCTCGCCGTCAGCGATGCTCCGCATGGTGCCTCTGAGTATTTTGCCTGAACGGGTTTTTGGCAAGCGTTTGACAATACAAGCTTTTTTAAATGAAGCCACTGGTCCAATTTCTTGTCGAATCAAGGTTATGAGCTCAGAAACTAATTGTTCTTTGGGCAATTCGCATTGATCTTTAGTTACGATAAATCCTATAGGAGATTGTCCTTTGAGTCCACAATTGGCACCAATCACTGCACATTCAGCCACATCTTGGTGTGAAGCCAAGACTTCTTCCATGCCACCAGTAGATAAACGATGTCCCGCCACATTTATTACATCATCGGTTCGCCCCATCACATAAATATAACCATCTTTGTCCTGATATCCCGCATCCCCTGTTAAGTAATAGCCATCAAAAGTTGAAAAATAAGACTTAACTAATCTTTCATCATCGTTCCACAAAGTTTGAAGAGTTCCAGGTGG
>JBGCFT010000098.1:0-58928 GCA_045107085.1 Marinicellaceae bacterium
GTATTTCAAAACTATTATTGAAAATAATTTCAGTAGCAGCCAAAGAATCAGTTACTTTAATGTCATCTATTCTCCAACCTAATTGTGCAATGCTATCAATACCAGACACAAACCGCCACCTGATTTGTATTGTTTGGTTGGCGAATGATGTTAAATCAACTTCAACAGTCGTGAAATTTTCCTCCTCCCCTGCCCATGCAAGTTGTCCTCGAATGGGGCTAGCAAAACTATCAGAAATTGTTTCATTATAACCACCTAAGGTTATAAATTGATTCAAATCTGTCCAAGTATTACCACCATTTGTTGTTATTTGTAACTGTCCTCCATCGTAATAGGAGGAATCTGCTTCAAAATCGTATTTATGTGAAAAAATCAAATAATACTGACCTGATAAAATCAACTCAGGAGTCACTAAGAAACTATCAGTAATTCCAAGCAAGCTTGCTTGAGTTTCCTCTGCCACACTAAAAGCATTTGAAAAAGAAACTCCCGCTGCTGGTAATACTCTCCAAGAATCCATACCAAAATCAGTATAGTGAGTCCAACCATTGTCTTCAGCTTCAATCATACCATTGACACCACTATATGAGTTAAGGTCTTCATTTAAAAGACAAGTTGCTCTGGTATTTGTACTTGTTAATACCAAGTATATGACTAAAATTGTAATTATTTTTATAGTGTTCATCTTTGATAACTCATTGTTTAAAAGCGTATTTTAATATTTAAATGTAAGAATAATATTTTGTAAATGTAAGAAAATGTAACAATCATTAAATTATTTTTGTTAAGAATTAGATTGTTAGAAAGGTTTTAATTAGTGTGAATAAAAACAACACTTCCTTGTGTTGCCTTTAAGCCAAACTTTAACTGTGATTCATTCTGAATTGAATAATTGCTGATATTAAATCATCCACAAAGTTTTGTTGATCATCTGTTAATATTACTTTAATCTCATTCTTCATGTGTTCTTTTGAGATAATGATATTGGTTAATAATTGTCCTTGTTGATTTGCAATTTCTAACATGTAGTCTTCCAGATTTTCTTCGTTTTCTGTTGAATTGGTTAAATTTGATGCCAATAAATTTTTCCTGTTAGTTATCATAGCCGATGCATCTAAAGCAATATCAGGCAAATAATTCATTAAGACTAATCTCACTTTCGTTTTTTGCTCCTTTGTTAATTCAAACTCATCGGCTAAATTTTTTATTTCATAGATGATTTCCAGTATATTTTCAATCCTTGTTTGAGATTGAGAATGGCTTTTGTTTGAGAAAGAAATTAAAAGTAACAGCATGGATAAAATTAAATTTTTCATTTTAATACTCCTTTTATTTATTTTCTTCTAGGACATTTGATTTCAACTCCACTAGAGTTGTAACATTTTTGCGTATGTGTCACGTTGCCAGTGCTCGAATCATATGTTGTATTGCCATTATAGGTATTTCCCGTTGTTGCTGAAGTTGCGGCTGTAGAGCGTGAACCTTTAATTCCGCCCTCTTGTGTTCGATTAAATCCACCAGATGTGGCTGCACTTCCATTAACACCAGTTGCTGCTGCTGCACCTTGATAATTGACATTGCCAGAATCATCTGCTGTAAATCCACTTGCTCTAACACCACCTCCTCCATTAGGTCCTTTAACTGCGGTTGCACTTGCGCCTGCTGCTTGACCTTGACCATTGGTAGTTATTCCTCTGGCTCGAACAAATCCACCGCCATTTTGTCCTTTGATTGCCGTTACTTGTCCTGTGGAGGTTCCTCCGCTTGCATTAGATTTAGCGCCTCGAGCTTTAACTCTTCCTGATCCTGCGTTTGCAATACTAGCAATAAGAAATAAGCTTGTGATTAAGGTTAAAGTTAATAGTGACTTAGATTTTGAATTTTTCATTTTGATTCTCACTTAATTAATAGAGATTGCATTATTTCAAACAGATGTATTACTCATATGTCTAAAGTGTAAGAAATTGTAATAGTCATTTAAACTTGAATTTATTTGATACAATTAGTCCTTCATGTTAATCAAAATAAAAAAATGCAAAAAATAATTAATATATTGATTGTTGATGATGATTTAAAGTTAAGAAGCTTATTGAAAAAATTTCTTCTTGAGCAACACTTTGATGTTACCGATGTTGCCGATACCAAAGCGGCAGATAGGGCTATGCACAATAAAAATTTTGATGCCTTGGTTTTAGACTTAATGATGCCTGGCGAAAATGGTTTGGATTATTGCAAAAGACTAAGAGCATCAGATAATACTATTCCAATTATTATGTTATCTGCTCGTGGTGATGACATTGATAAAATTATTGGTTTAGAAATTGGTGTTGATGATTATTTATCCAAACCTTTTAACCCAAGAGAACTTGTTGCTCGAATCAAAGCCATATTAAGACGCCCTCAATTACATAATGAAGCTGAATCAGAATCAAGTTCATTAACTGTAGGTCATTTTACTTTTGACTTGGTGACAAGAACCTTAAGTGCTGAGAACCAAAAAGATATTCAACTTACTTCTACAGAATACGATTTACTTAAAGCACTTGCACAAAATGCAAATATTCCTCTTTCACGAGAAAAATTAGTGCGCATGATACATGCAAAGGAATTTAATATTTTCGATAGAAGTATTGATGTATTAATTTCTCGATTAAGAAAGCTGATTGAAAAAGATGTGAACAAACCAGAAGTTATAAAAACCGTATGGGGTGTTGGTTACATATTGGTTAGTGATAAAAATGTTTAAGTTAAAATCTACTTATAGTCAATTGTCTTTAATGTTTGTTTTTCTGTTACTGTTAAATTTTATTGTTGTATTAATTTCATTGCGTCAATTCACTATAGTACCAACAGCCAATCAAATCGCTAATTTAATTAATAATCAAATTAAAAGCATCGAGCTGTTAGCTAAAGGAAAAAGCATTGAGCATGCCCAAATAGAAATCAATAATGCCTTTCCGAATTCTGAGATCAATTTAAATCGACAACCAGAAGGTGTTAATTTTCCAAATTTAACTTTTTATAATGTATTGAAAAATAAAATCAGTCTGGCGAATAATTCACAGATAAAATTACAAACTTTAGAGACTAAATCAATCATTTGGACAAAACCTTATTGGTCTCAGGATTATTGGATAGGGATTGAATTTCAACCTTTTATCAAAAAGATAATAAAATTTATAGTTTTAATTTTTTCATCCCTATTAATTCTAAGCTTTATTGCAGCCTATGTGTTTAGTCGATATATGTTAAAACCATTTAAAAATCTAGCCAAAATGGCCACAGAAATAATAGAACAAAAATCGAATTCAAATGATATAGAAATTAAAGGCACTCAAGAAGTTAAAGAAATGGCTCAATTAGTAAAATCTTCAGCCAATCAAATTCAACAATTAAATAATGACAAAGAAATGTTTTTAGCTGGCGTTTCTCATGATTTAAGAACGCCACTGGCTAGGATGCAGTTGCAGGCTGAGTTTATTAATGATGAGGAAACAAAAATAGCTCTTATTCAAGAAATACAAGAAATGGACAGCATTATTGGAGATTTCGTCACCTATGTCCGCTCTGGTACACTGGAAGAATCCAACGAGCATGACATTGTTTCTATCATTAGTGAATCAATAAAACAGTTTTCTCAAATGGGACATTCAATTAATTTTATAGTACCAGAGTCGCCAATAACTATTAAAATCAAACCCATTAGCGTTAAAAGAATGCTCACAAACATTTACGAAAATGCTTTTAAATATGGTCAAGCTCCAGTAAGTGTTGAAATTACTGAAGAAAAAAAACAAGTGAAAGTGTGCATTATTGATTCAGGGGATGGAATAAAAGAATCAGACTTAGAATCAATTTTCAAGCCATTTGTGATAGCGCAAAATTTAGACAATAAATTTGGGTCTGGGCTAGGATTATCGATTGTTAAAAAATTAGCCCAACAAAATAATGCCAAAGTCATTGCTCGCAATCATGAATCTAAAGGTTTAGAAGTGTGTATTATTTTTATTCAAGCTTAAATACCTTGAAATTTGATGCTTTTAGTTTTAAGAATCAAGCCCTGCTAGGCGAACGAACACTTTCAAATTATTGGATAATCCCTGTAAAGCGTTAAAATTTCACAGTAATTAAAATACATTACAACTAAAAAAAGATATTATTGTGATTTTTGAATGCTGATAAATTGATCTGTTACTTCACTTGCAAAACCTGCACCAGCATTGGTAAAAATATTGGAGACGGTCATAATTCCCTTTTCATTGAGTTCTTCAATTTCTTCATCATACTTTGCTGCAGCTGCTATTTTACCTTGAAAGTGAGATTGTTTTAATTGATCAATTACGGCCAAAGTTGTATTGAATTTTGGTAGAGTTAACAGGATTAACTCTATTGAATGCTGTTCTTGAACTCGGTCCCAAAAGTCCGCATCACTGGGATCTCCTTGGATGATATGGTGTTCATTCTCGGCTAAGTGACTGACAATATTATGATCAATGTCTACACCAATAATCTTATTTGGATATTGCGTGTTCATTACCTCATAGGCTCCCTTACCCATTGTGCCCATACCCACTATCATGATGGTTGCCTGACCGACATCAAACACATGGTCATTGGTTATTCTTTCATTTTTTTGTATGCGGTTAAAGAACACTTTATTTTCAGTATAAATGTGATTGGCTCTTTTATTGAGAATAGAAGATATGATGAATGAAAATGACATGGCAATGGCTATGATGATTAACCATTCACTTTGAATCCATTGATTTGCCGATGCAATGGCTGCAACGATTAAACCAAATTCACTATAATTACCCAAATTAATTGATGCCAATAATGAAGTTCTGGCACGTAGCTTAAAGAATAAAAATAATTTAAAAAACAAGTAGGCTTTAACAGCGATTAAAAAAGTAATCAAAAATGCCATCGAAAATGATTCCATGGTCACTTGTCCTGAAAGGCCTATTGAGACAAAGAAACCCAATAAAAATAAATCTTTAAAACCCATCATACTTTTTGCCAAATCATCAGAATTTGCATGAGATGCAATAATCATTCCCAAAATCAAAGCACCCAGATCACCTTTCATTCCAACAAGCTCAAATACTTCTGCCCCGCCCAAAGCTAAAATAAATCCAAATAGAACCAAAAGCTCTCCATGCCCTACTCTGTTAAGAACAAAATTAAAGAAATACTTGAGTGGAATCAATAGAATCAGTGAAAAGGCCCATACTGAAGGCATTTTATTGGTTGTAAAGGCCAGAAATATAACAGCAATGATATCTTGCATAATTAATATTCCAATTGCAATGCTGCCATGTAAAGACTTTAATTCCCCTTTATCTTCTAACGCTTTAACCACAAAAACAGTGCTGGAGAAGCTTAATGCAAAAGCAACGATAAGAGCACTTTTTAAGGTTAAGCCAGATAGCAACGAGAGCCCAATGAACGATAGTCCATATAGTGTGAAACCAAATAAAACTACTATGATTGACATATGGACTCCGCTTAGAATCCATACATGCGGTTTGATTAATTGTTTGATATTGATTTTTAATCCTATTGTAAATAGGAGAAGCGTGATACCTAAATCAGTTAATTTTTGGAATAATTCATGATTAACATTGGCTTGGGTATTGATAATAAAACCCGTGACTAGAAATCCAACCAATGGCGGCAACCCCATAGATTTAGATAAAAAACCCAGCACAAAAGCAAGTGTAAGCCAAATCACATCATTAAAAGCGATTGCAACCCAACCTAAGTCCATAGATATTCCTTAGAAGAAATAATTAATAACAACTTGTAATGAAAATTCAAGAGCATGACAAATTTATCTTATGTTTGATTAGTCATCACGATAACATATTAGTGTAAAGATAAACATGTTAAATAAATACTATTTCTAAAATTAGCCATTGTAGTCTCAAGCACTATGATTTGTGTCATATGAATGCAACATAAAAACGGATATATTGGTTTTTACAACCTCGCTTTAAACGCAGAACTTGATGAGCTTTTGGGCTGCGAAAGAAACTCATCACGCAAAGCTAAAGTAACTTCCCTGACTACTTCAGAATTTTGATTACATTTCATGATAGTTATACGTTCGATTGAGGAACGATATGGTTTCATAAAGCAAGTGCCCAATTAAAAGTTTAATCAGGCACTTGAAAACAAATGAAATTATTTGGAAACGACAACCATCGCAGGTCTAATTAAACGACCATTTAAAAGATAGCCTTTTTGGAAAACATCAACGATTGTATTGGGTTCTAAATCTGGGTTTGGTACTTGAGTCATGGCTTCATGAAATTCTGGATTAAACTTTTCACCATCTGGGTTTATCACTTCAACGCCATTATCCTTAAGCACTTTTAATAAAACATTTTGAGTTAGTATGGTTCCTTCAACCATTTGTTCAACAGTTAATTGAATGCCATCTTTCTCATTGGCTTCTAATTCTTTGTCCATGCTATCAGCGACAGGAAGCAGAGATTTTGCGAATTTATCCAATGCAAATTTTCTTAGGTTGTCCAATTCTCTTGCGTTGCGTTTTTTGACGTTATCGGCTTCAGCATGTAAACGAATGATTTCATCTTTTAAGCGAACCACTTCCTCTGACAAAACTCTTTGTTTGTCATTTATCTCAACTGTTGATGATTCTGATTCTTCAGCGACATCATCAATTGCTTCTGAATTTTCCTCTACGACTTGGTCAACTTCTTCAATTTCTATTTCTTTTTTTTCGGTTTCTTCATTCATCTTGTTCATTCTCATTAATCTAGATACAATAACAACTCGTAATATAATGTTCTATCTTAAAAATTCAATATGATTCAATCACTTTTTATCAAAAATTATGTGTTAATTAGACAACTAGAATTAGATTTTTCTAATGGGTTTCATGCGTTTACTGGTGAAACAGGTGCAGGCAAGTCAATAATTGTTGGTGCTTTATCATTGATTTTGGGAAATCGAGCCGATTATTCTGTTATTAGGGATAAAAATAAAAAGTGTGAAATCAGTGCTGTATTCGATATTAGTCATAACAAATTAGCACAAAAGTGGTTATTAGATCAAGACATTGAACACACCAATGAAATTGAATGTCGACGAGTCATTTCTGCAGATGGACGCTCTAAATCTTGGTTAAATACACGCCCATGTACCAATGCTAGTTTAAAAAAGCTGGGTTCGTATTTGGTTCAAATTCACGGCCAACACGATCAAATTAAACTAAACAATAGCAAATACCAATTGACTGTAATCGATGAAACTGGTCAATATCAAAAGTCATTGCAGGATGTAGCTGAATTATCAATGAAATGGCATAAGATAAACTCTGAACTCACTGAAATTGAATTAGCCGGTGCCTTAAATGAATCTGAAAGCCAATTGTTACAATATCAGTACGAAGAGTTAGAACAGTTAAACTTAACAGAAACTGAAATTGATGAGCTGCACATTGAACAAAAATCCTTAACTCATGCAGTTGAAACCATATCAAATATACAACAATCGATGGGAATTTTATCAGGTGATGGCAATGTATCTGAAAGTATAACCCATATCACTCAACATTTAAATGAAGTTCAAGGTATTGATTTTAAAGAAGTTTTAACAATGTTGGATGAAATAAGCATCAACCTGAATGAAATCGAAGCGCAATTACAAACACAACAAGACACTATTGAAGTCAATCCAGAAAAACTCAATAAAATTGAAAACCGATTAGAGCAAATCTACTCAACAGCTCGAAAACACAATGTCACTGCAGAAAACTTATACCAACATCAGCAAACTTTGGGTGAAAAACTGCAACTTAATGATTCACAAAAACAAAAACGCAGCACATTATTAGAAGAGAAAAATAAAACGGAAAAACTGTATTTAAAACAAGCCACCTCATTATCTAATTCTAGAAAAGAAACGGCTGAAAAATTTCAAAAACAAGTCACACAAATCATTCAAAAATTAGGACTTGGCAATGCTCAATTTTTAGTCAACATACAACATAACCCTGAAGCCTTGATTCATAAATCAGGACAAGATACTTGTGACTTTGAAGTGATTATGAATGCTGGTCAAGCGCCTCAAAAAATGTCAGCCACAGCATCAGGTGGCGAACTATCTCGAATAGCTTTGGGCGTTGAAATTTGTAAGAAACAAGACAAACAGTCCAGTAGCTTTGTCTTTGATGAGGTTGATGCCGGCATTGGTGGAGCTGTTGCTGAAACTGTCGGTAAATTAATGAGAAAGCTCAGTCACAATCAACAAGTCTTTGCTGTCACACATTTGCCTCATGTTGCTGGATTATCTCACCAACATTATTTAGTCAGCAAAAAAGAAATCAATGGATTGACTGAGAGTTCGGTTAAATTACTCAATGAAGAGCAACGCATAAATGAGTTGGCGAGAATGTCTGGTGGATCTACTATTACTGAAACGACTTTAGAACAGGCTAAGGAATTTATGTTAGGTGTATAGGATTTGTAACAAACTTCTATAAAATTAAAAATCCAAAAAAATTGAATAAATAGGCCTCAGTGGCTTCAATGTCTAGTTGCTGCCCTCTGCTTAATCGGGTGTCGTACATCTGCATAAAACTCAAGCCACAATTATTTTCATCAATTCTGCAATAATTAACCATCATATTGCTGTTCCCACCGCATTCAGCTCCTAATCTACATGCCAATTTATTCTCTGAATAAGTAACAATTTTTGTTAAATATGCCGAGTCATTTCCGCCAATTATTTCTTTCAAATCTGGAAAAACTTTGTCTTCGAATGTAGTTTTTAATAATTGATGCGCACCAATAACAGCATACGCATTTTCACTATTAAAAACAGATAAATCAGGTTCTGGCAAATTTTCAACCATTTCCTGAAAATCATAGGTTAATTTCATCATTTCAGTTTCAGTTAAATTATTGATATCAGTTATGCTTTTTAAATTTGGATTTAATTTTATTAACTCAGCTATTGAGTTGGTTGAAAAATAATACGGATACTCTTCTTTAATGGATTCACAATACTTATTAAAGTCACTTATCACTGAACTTTGTTTTTCTGTTAACTCTTTCTTTTGATTTGCAAATGGTCCTTTTAGAAGGATTGGATTAAAATATTCAATACAATTCCCCAACTTTGACATGGCAAATTTAAAATCTATTACTGGTTCATCATGAAACAAAAATGGCTGTTTCAATTCTTCAAGCTTAATATGATTGTTTGCTGTTGCTTTAACTTCTACTTTTAAATTGCTAGATTTTTTTTCAACTACAGTTATGGTGTCATCAACAATTGATTTAGTATTGACTATATCTTTCTCTTCAATATTTGATTGCCAAAAAATGACTCCAAATAACAATATCAACACAATAAAAATTATAATTATTTTATTCATAATCACTCATCATTGTTGCCATCAATGCATTAACATCAACCAATTGATTTTCTGTTAACACTGTATTCATAAGATAATCGACAACCGTTTGCCCGCATGCTTGTGATGCTTTTTCGTTATCTTTATTCATTCTATAACCAGTAGAATTGTCCTCAAAAAATAAACAGATATTCACTATAAAATCGGCATAATCATCGCAGGGATATTCCAAGGAACAGGCTATCATTTCAATCACTGATGGCATGATTTTATTGTAATATTTATTATCAAATAGTTTATTCTTATTTCTTAATTCTTGAATATATTCAAATTCATCCATAGTTTTTTCTTTAGAAACATATTCTGACCTGGCATAACGAGATACAGGTTGATATCCGGATCGATCTTTATGCTTTTTCATCAATTCATCCATAATTACTAAAAAAGCATCAGGCGAGATTACTTGTTTTATGGCATTAGTTAATTTGGTCTTGCTATCAATTAAATCTAGTTCTGCGTTTATGATCAATGCATCATTTGTTTTATAATTTGATTTTATTTTTTCTTCTAGGTCCATAATCTGTTCTGCCAGTGAACTTCTTAAATCTTCTTGCTCTTGAGTATAAACTATACGATTGCCTAGTATATTAATGCCTTTTTTTAAAGTGCCTTTAATATCATAATACTGTTTATTCAATTGAAATATTTGCTTTCTGTAATTGTTCATCAATTCTGGGTTAACAGGTATACCCCTTTGATTGATGTTGTAGTTTTGACGAGAATTTTTGAGGTTTTCAACCAACAGTAATACTCTGGCTAAATCCTTTTCATTGTCAGTTTTTGGCTTTGTTCTTTTAAAACGGTCTCGTAACCTTAAATTTCCGGCAATATATTTTTCATCATCAGTATCCACTATATCTTGACATTTTTTTATTCTATCTAAGTGATAATGCCATTGTTTATCTGTGGCTTCTATGTTTTTACGTGGATTAAATATTGGAATGGTTTTAAGATCTTGATCATTTTTGATTGCGTAGAATGTTTGTGAGCAATAACGATAAAACTTCATGTCTCTATACGCTTGTAAATAAGTTAAATCAGGTTCTTCTTTTTTTTGTTTTTCTTTAAGAAATTGGTATCTGTCTTTGCTGGCTTGTTTTAATTCTTTAAAAATATCTCTTGGTGTTTTAATTTTTTTATTTTTCGTTGAGCTTTCATTTATGACTGTTTTAACTTCATTTATTGGTTTTGATATTTCTTTTTTGTCTTGAAAAACATACCAAAATATTATGAGACCAATAATAAATATTAACGCAATTTTAGATTTAAGCTTCATATTTTCTTTTAACCTACTGAAGAATCAATTTTATTTTATACAAACTTTTCAAGTTTTATCATTAAGAGTATGGGCTTTTGATACCTAATTTTGCCAATAATTTAATTTCAATGGCTTCCATTTCTTCTGCTTCATCATCCTCTATGTGGTCATAACCCAATAAATGTAAACAGCCGTGAATGGTTAGATGCGCCCAATGGTCTGTAGGGCTTTTAATCTGTTGTTCAGCTTCATCTAGAACAACTTCAGCACAAATGGCCAGGTCTCCGATTAGGATTTCTTCAACAATATCAGGGAGTTCCAATGGAAAGGATAAGACGTTTGTAGGTTTATTTTTATTTCTGTAGGTAAGATTAAGCTCTTGGGATTTTGCTTTATCAACTATTTCGATACTGACTTGAAAATCATCACCATGAAATTGAATCACAGTTTCAATCCATTTAATAAAATATGACAGAGGTGGGATTTCCATTCCTGTGTCATTGTTTAATAAAACCACATTATTCTGCTCGATTTCTAGTGTCCTCTTTGGCCTCATAAGCATTGATAATTTTTTGAACCAAATTGTGTCTTACAACATCTTTGGATTCAAACCAACTAAAACTCAAATCCTTAACATTTTCGAGAACGCCAATGGCATGTTTTAGGCCAGAGGTTTCGCCCTTTCTTAAATCAACTTGTGTGACATCTCCAGTAACAACAACTGTTGTTCCAAAGCCCGTTCTTGTGAGAAACATTTTCATTTGTTCAACTGTGGTATTTTGGGCTTCATCTAAAATCACAAAGGCATTGTTTAGCGTTCTTCCGCGCATAAATGCCAATGGAGCCACTTCGATGATGTTTTTTTCCATCATGCGCTCGACCTTCTCTACACCTAACATTTCATACAATGCGTCATATAAAGGGCGTAAATAAGGATCAACTTTATCCGATAGATCACCAGGGAGAAATCCAAGCCTTTCTCCAGCTTCAACTGCAGGACGTACCAAAATAATTCTTTGCACTTCTTGATTCAATATGGCTTCGACAGCACAAGCGACAGCTAAATAAGTTTTTCCAGTACCTGCAGGTCCAACTCCAAAGTTAATGTCATGTGTAACGATATTATGTAAGTAAAGTTTCTGATTGGGTGAACGACCAGTAATAACGCCTTTTCTGGTTTGTATTTTGACTTCTGCTGCATCAATAGACTCTTCCGATGCTTTGTAGTTACCTTGAAGAATGATGTGTGTCATTTCTAAATTAAGGGTTTCAGATTGGGCTTCATCTAGCATTAATTTTAAAGCATTTTGAACTTTTTCAAATTTTTTTTCTGTGCCTTCTATTTGTAATTGATGGCCACGTGCATTAATTTTTGTACCAGTGGATTGAGCCAATAACTTAATGTGTTCGTCGTGTTGTCCGTATAAATTGGAAATAACTGCATTACTGACTTCTTCTATTGAGATGACTTTTTTAATAAGGGTTTCAGTTGTCATTTAGTATTATTTTACCTTTTAATGAGTTTCTATAAGCTTCAGTAATTTTGACATCAATTAATTGTCCAATTAATCTGGGATTACCATCAAAATTAACAATGCGGTTATTTTCAGTTCTGGCTGCTAATTGATTAACATCTTTTTTGGATGTACCTTCAACTAAAACTTTTTGAATTGAACCAACCATATTTTGTGAGACTTCAGCTGCAAAACCGTTGATTGTATCTTGTAATCTTTGTAATCTCTGTTTTTTAACTGACATTGGAATTTCATCTTCAATATTTGCAGCCGGTGTTCCAGGTCTTTTGGAATAAATAAAACTAAAACTTTGGTCAAATCTAATGTCTTCTATTAGTTTCATGGTCGCTTCAAATTCTTTATCGGTTTCGCCAGGAAATCCTACGATAAAATCAGAAGATAAGCTGATATTAGGTCTAACCGCACGTAATTTTCTGATTTTTTGTTTGTATTCTATGGCTGTATGTCCTCGTTTCATGGCGGATAATATTCTATCTGAACCACTTTGAACGGGTAAATGTAAATAATCGGCTAATTTAGGTTCTTGTGCATAAGCTTCAATCAGTGAATCAGTAAACTCAACTGGATGAGATGTCGTAAATCGAATACGTTCAATGCCATCAATAGCGGCAACATAATGAATAAGGTGCGCTAAATCTACAAATTCACCTTCATGAGTTTCACCCCTGTAGGCGTTAACATTTTGTCCCAATAAATTTATCTCTTTAACGCCTTGAGTTGCCAACTTCATGACTTCAGCAATCACACCATCTAATGGGCGTGACACCTCTTCTCCACGGGTGTAAGGCACAACGCAAAAAGTACAATACTTACTGCATCCTTCCATGATGGAAACAAATGCTGATGCGCCTTCTTTTCTGGGTTCTGGCAAGTTATCAAATTTTTCAATCTCAGGAAAACTAATGTCCATTTGTGCTTTTTTCTCTGTATTAACAGCTTTAAGCATAGTTGGTAATCGGTGCAAAGTTTGAGGCCCAAAAACCATATCAACATAAGGTGCCCGTTTTAAAATATTATCACCTTCTTGGGAAGCTACACAACCTCCAACTCCTATGACTAAGTTAGGTTTTTTTTCCTTTAATTTTCTCCACCTGCCTAATTGTGAAAAAACTTTTTCTTGGGCTTTTTCTCTTATTGAACACGTATTTAACAAGATAACATCTGCGTCAGCTTCAGTATCAGTCATTTCAAGTTCATGAGTATCCACTAATACATCAAGCATCTTTGATGAATCGTATTCATTCATTTGACAACCGTGTGTCTTAATAAATAATTTTCCTTTTGTTTTTTCTAACATAATATTTCTATTTTAATTTATTAACTAATTTTACGATAATTTCAGCTGTTACGCCCCAAATTGTGTACTTTTCATGAGGATAAATATAATAATTAACGTTTTTACCCTTGTATTGAGCACTGCGTTTTTCACAATTATCTGAATTAAGAAAAAACGCTAATGGGACAGAAAAAACTTCTGAAACTTCCTGCTCGTTTATTTTGATTTCAAACCCATCTTTCAATATCGCTACAAATGGTGTGACATAAAACCCTGATATTGTTTTTAAATCCTCTAAATAACCCACAATATCTATGTAATTTTCAGAAATGCCAATTTCTTCTTCAGTTTCACGAATAGCAGCTTGTCTGATTGTAATATCTGATTCGTCAAAACCTCCACCTGGAAAGCTGACTTGACCAGAGTGGTGTTTTAAATCTTCAGATCGTTTGGTCAAAAGTATATGAATTTCATCATTAATCCAATGTAATGGTATTAATACAGCAGCGGGGCGAAATTCATCGTGACCTGATGCCTGCCAAATTTCAGGCGGTATTAATTCTGTCTTCAATACTGATTTAAGACTGTTGTATAAATTTTCTTTATTTTCTATTTTAAACATAAAAAAAACGGAATAAATTCAGAAATATTCTTCATTTATCCCGCTATTGTTCATCAATGATTATTGTTCAGTGAGAAATTCTATTTTACTTCTAATAATGTGATATCGAATACTAAAATTTCATTTGGCCCAATTGGAGATTGACCTCTTACACCAAAACCTAACTCAGGTGGTAAAAAGATTTGCCATTTAGCACCAGGTCTCATTAATGGTAAAATTTCTTGCCATCCTTTTAAAGCTGTATTAACTTTTAAAGTTCTTGGCTCACCTTTAACGAAAGTACTATCAAACTCTTGGTAGTTATTCACATCATCTATACCAATGAGTGACCCACGATAATGAATAACAACTTCACTGTCCATTGTTGGGTTATTGCCTTGACCATCTTCAATTTCTCTGTATTGAATACCTGAAGCCAACTCTTTGATGCCTTTCTTTTTACGATTTTCTGCTAAGAATTCATCGGCACGCTTTTGATTATCATCTGCTAATTTCATAAATGCATCATACTGCATTTTTTTCATCATGTTTTCATAGCCTTTTAGGTTTAAAACCATATCCTCTTTAGCAATACTAGGATCTTTTTTAGTAGCAGCATCTCTGATACCTTTTATGGCTTCCTCAATATTTAATTCAAGTTCAGACCCTTCACGTCCAGCAAATTCCAAACCCATACGGTAACCAACACTGTAACTGGTGATAGTTTTATCAAATTTGGTTGCATCGACATCCTGCGCTGACACAAAAGTTGTCGTAACAAGTAACGCTAGTACTGTGATTAATTTTAAATTCATCTTATTTCCTCGATGTTGATTTTTAAAAGGTGCGTATTTTATGATACGCTGTCAATATTAACAACATCTATAGACACATTTGCACCCATTCAGTTCAATTATTGATATAATAGCGTTTTTGAATCATATGAGCTGATATAAATGTCAAATATACTTTTGAATACTGAAAATAAAATTTTAACCTTAACAATTAATAGACCAGAAAAGCTAAACGCATTAAATCAAAAGACTTTAACTGAGATTAAGTCTGCAATCGAGGAAGCACAAGATAACAAGGACATCTCTGCAATTATTATAACGGGTTCAGGCGATAAGTCTTTTATTGCAGGAGCTGATATCTCTGAACTGGCGCAATCAGATGCTATTACTGGAATGAAGTTTGCTACTTTTGGTCAAAAAGTAATGTCTGATATAGAACAATCTAGCAAACCAGTTATTGCTGCGATCAATGGTTTTGCCCTAGGAGGAGGATGTGAATTAGCAATGGCTTGCCATATTCGTGTCGCATCAAATAATGCCATGTTCGGCCAACCTGAGATAAAACTTGGTGTTATTCCTGGATTTGGAGGAACACAAAGGCTAGTAAGACTAGTTGGCAAAGGCAGAGCTTTAGAAATGAACTTATTAGGCAATATGATTGATGCCAACCGTGCTTATGAAATTGGCTTAGTCAATAAGGTTGTTGATTCTGAAGAGTTAATATCAACTGTTGAAACAATGGCTAAACAACTAACCTACTCTGCTCCAGTTGCTATGCATTGTATTATAGACAGCATTAACCACGGTGCTGAATGTTCTTTACCAGAAGGTTTAGATTATGAAGCGAAAGCTTTTGCAGTCACATGCGCAACAGATGACATGAAAGAAGGAACAGCTGCTTTCTTAGAAAAAAGAAAGGCTAAATTTACAGGAAAATAATCGTTTTTCTTAAATCACATTATTCTCCATCTATACTAAAGTGGAGAATAATGTAAACATATTTATTCGTTTATGAAGTTAATTTTAAACTATTCTTAGAATCACCAACGAATTGAAGTCAAGATCTCTATTAATTTACAACACAGTTACTTGATCTGCCGATCTCACAAATATTTTAGTTTGATAAAAATATCTTCTGATGTTTTTATTCTTATATAACACCCATTCTTTAGTTCTTTGAGCTTCACCATTCACCAGAATCCTTTTGCCAACAAAGTAGTCTTCAGGTTTTGCTCCAAATTTTTGAGTCAGTTCTTTGACTGCATTAGGTCTAAGTGCAACAATTAGATTTCTTTGATCTAAATTATCTTCTTCTGAATTCAAAAACTCCATCCCTTGTTTATTTTCTGCTGATTTGATGGTCATCTCAAATACACCATTAATGGGTTGAGGAGCCAAAGCTGCTGATTTTTCAATGGCCGCCATAGGAGATATTTTAGAAGATGTTATTTTATTACTGCAGCCCATCAGAAACAGGCAACTGATAAAGATTAATATACTTACTCTGTTCATTTTTCACACTCAATTTGACTTAACACCAATCCTATTGAGATTTTCTAGAGTAAATAACCTAATTTTAAATTCAATTGGAAATTTAGATAAAATCATCCCAAAAGTGTGTTCTGTATCATAAATTTATAGGTTTTTTGCCGCCATAAACTTTAACAAGGCCAATAACTTAAAAAATTAGATCAGTAAAACAAATTCGATATGAATTTATTTTACCAAGTTAAGCACCAAAAATATTTTTATATTTAATTCATGAATCGATCAGTTTTAAAAGAAAAGCATATTCTTCAGCCGTTTCTTTATACCTTTGGTAACGACCAGATGCACCTCCATGCCCAGCTTCCATGTTGGTTCTAAGTATAAGCAAATTATCATTGGTTTTCATGTCTCTTAATTTAGCAACCCATTTGGCAGGTTCCCAATATTGAACTTGAGAATCATGTAATCCTGTAGTCACCAAAACATTAGGATAATCCTGTTTAGCTACATTATCATAAGGAGAATAGGACAACATATAATCATAGTATTCTTTTATCTTTGGATTGCCCCATTCATCAAACTCCCCTGTTGTTAAAGGTATACTCTCATCTAGCATAGTTGAAATAACATCAACAAAAGGAACAGCAGCAACAATGCCTTTGTAGAGCATTCCATCTGTATTTGCAATAACTCCCATTAATAACCCACCAGCAGAACCTCCCATAGCAAATACTAAATTTTTATCTCCATATCCCTTATTCAGTAGTCCTTTAGTCACATCAACAAAATCAGTGAAAGTATTTTTCTTTTTTAATAGTTTTCCATCTTCATACCAACTTCTTCCTTTTGCTTGTGACCCTCTAACATGAGCGATTGCATATATAAACCCTCTGTCTAAAAGAGATATTCTTGCATAAGAAAATGTTGGGTCAACAGAGCTTCCATATGAGCCATAAGCATAGATTAATATAGGTCGCAAATCTAGTGGAGTATCAGATTTTTTGTAAACCAAAGAAACAGGCACTTCATTACCATCTTGTGCTTTCACAATAATGCGCTTGCTTGTATAGTTTTTGGGATCATAACTTCCTATCACTTCATCTTGTTTTAAAAGTTTCTTTTCTCCCGATTTCATATTGTAATCGTAAACAGTATATGGCGACACCATAGACGCATAGCTGTACCTTAAGGTGTCTGACTTTTGTTGGCCATTAAAACTAAACCACATGCTGTATGCTTCCTCAGATGATTCAATGACAGATTGCTTTTTTGATTGAAAATGATAAAGATTAATATGTCTAATTCCATCACTGCGTTGTTCAATCGCCAAATAATCTTTAAAAGCTAAAATATCATACAATAAAGTGGAATCATCATGAGCTATTATTTCTTCCCATTGATTCTTATCACTTGAATTGTTCAAGTCAGATTTCATTATTTTGAAATTTTTAGCATGCCAATTAGTTAATATATAAAATTCATCATTCAGTTCTTCAATTGAATATTCATGGTCTTCTTCTCTTGGCAAGAATGATTTAAATTCTCCAGTTGGGTTCTTAGCGTCTAACACCATCACTTCTGAATTCATAGTACTGCTGATATTAATCATTATGTACTTCTTAGATAAGCTAGAACTTATTGATGTATAAAAAGTATTATCTTTTTCTTCATAAACCAATACATCTTCTTTTTTAGAACCTAATTCATGTCTGTAAACTTGATAAGGCAATAAAGTTGTTGGATGTTTTTTAGTATAAAAAAATGTTTTATTATCCAAAGCCCACACTATCGATCCAGTGGTGTTATGAATAACATCATCAAAGAATTCACCTGTTTCTAAATTTTTAAAATACAATGAATACTTTCTTCTGCTTGTTACG
The DNA here is from genome assembly GCA_045107085.1 of Marinicellaceae bacterium. Classification (GTDB taxonomy): domain Bacteria; phylum Pseudomonadota; class Gammaproteobacteria; order Xanthomonadales; family Marinicellaceae; genus NORP309. The sequence continues at coordinate 18,281 of JBGCFT010000098.1, forward strand.
TCTTCGGAAAAACCCAGAATTTTATGGTTAGGTGAAACGGCTTGGAAATTCGATTGAAAGTAACTTTGTTTCTCTGCTCTTTCATTCATGTTTACCATGATCTCTTCTGGTGCTTCCAAGTTTTCTTTTTTACGTGCATAAATAGGATATTCACTGCCTTCGGCAAAACGCGAATAATACCAATAGTTATCGATTTTAGCAGGAACTGTTTGTTCACTAGCAGGAAGTCTTTGAATCATTTCTTGATATAATTGTTCAACAACAGGTTTATCTTGAAGCAATTGCTTTTCTGTGTAACTGTTCTCTTGATTTAAATAAGCCAATACTTTTTCATTTTTTCTGTCATCGTCTCTTAACCAATGATAAGGATCATGTCTAAAGTTTCCATGTTCTTGGTGTTGGAAATCAATTTTTTTTGCAGTCGGTGCATCTGAAAAAATCTTAGAATCGTGTTTCATTTGTGTATTTCCTATATTAATTTGAATGAGTAATAAAAAGAGGCCACATTTATACATATTTTTTCTCTACATTGTGAGGTTATACTTAGGTTATAATAATCACATTTAATTGAAGAGGATTATCATTCTTATGAACAAACTGAATAAATTATTCTTATTATTTATAGTGGTAAGTTGCAATGGTTTTGCTCAGGTAAACATTATACATAATATTAACGGTCATACTATCAATCAAAACAAGCATGTTAAATTTAGTTCGATTGCTTTTGAAGAAGGAAAAATAGTTTCTTTAGAAAATATTGATGTGCTGAAACAAAAATATCCCAATGCACAGTTAATTGATGGCGAAGGTAAATCTATGCTTCCAGGTTTGCATGATGCGCATGGCCATGTGTTGAGTTTAGCTCAACTAAAAAATGAAGTCGATTTAATGGGCGTCACTTCAATTGAAGAGTCTCTTGAAATCCTTCAAAAATTTATTGATGAACATCCACAAAACTCATGGATTTTAGGTCGTGGATGGAATCAAGCATTATGGGAAGATAAAAAATTTCCTACATTTGCAGATTTAGATAAGCTCAAAACAGACAAACCTATTTGGTTAAGGAGAGTTGATGGACATGCTGGGTGGGCCAATTCAAAGGCCATGGAAATTGCAAAAAGCAACCAACATTTAAAAGACATGCCTGGTGGAGAAATTATTGTTGATAATAATGGAATACAAACAGGCATATTTGTAGATAATGCCATGGATATAATTTTTGACAGCATTAATGTAGAACAAGTAACAACGCATGATGAACTGCTTCATCAAGCCCTAATATACCTGGCATCAATTGGGATTACTTCTGTAGATGATGCTGGCATAGATTGGCCAACTTATGACGGCTACCGAACCTTGTCTGAGGAAAAAAGATTACCTATCAGAGTAAACGCCATGCTGGCATCAGGCTCCAGTGTTTTTTCGAAAATGATCAATAATGGACCCATTACTGATAAAGATCAATTTTTGCAAATTCATTCGGTTAAATATGTTCTTGATGGTGCTTTGGGTTCAAGAGGTGCCACAATGCTTGAACCATATGAAGACAGGCATGGATACTCAGGCTTACAAGTTCAAACTACAGATTTTATTAGAAAACATGTTTTTGAAAATTCAGAAAAAGGCTGGCAAGCAGCTATTCATACCATTGGTGATAAAGCCAACCATCAAGGAATCGAGATACTAGGTGATAAAAGAGCACGAACAAAAGAATTAAGAAACCGCCTAGAACATGCTCAAATCATTGCTTTTGATGAAATAGATAAACTCAAAGAATATAATATTATAGCATCTATGCAACCTACACATGCCACTTCAGACATGAATATGGCTGAGGACAGAGTTGGCAGAGAGCGGTTAAGAGGAGCTTATGCTTGGCAAACACTTATAAAAAAGGGAGTTATTATTGCTTCTGGATCAGATTTTCCAGTTGAATTAGCCAATCCATTCTTTGGTTTACATGCCGCTGTTACTCGCCAAGACAGAAACAATTTACCTGAAGGTGGATGGATACCAGTTGAAAAAATGACCGTAGCACAAGCCCTTGAATCTTTCACTTACAATGCTGCATTTGCCAATAGAAGAGAAAATACATTGGGGAGTTTAGATGTCGATAAATGGGCAGACTTTATTGTTGTTGATCAAGACATTTTTGATATTGCGCCTGAAGATATTTGGAAAACACAAGTGTTACAGACTTGGGTGGCGGGTAAAAAAATATTTGAATATGATACAGAAAAACCCTTGAAAAATAATAAATAATCTTTATATTAATTTCGTCAATCGCCGCAAGGGATTGACGAATTAATTGCTTAGGCTCATTTGAGGTAAGCACAAACTGACCGCTTTAAAAACCGGTCTTCAAACTATATTGCTTAATAGGAGAATATTATGAACTTAGATTTAACCCCATTATTCCGTACATCTGTAGGTTTTGATCGCATGGCTCAAATGATGAACCAAGCACACAGAATTGATCGCAGCAATGCATCATACCCACCCTATAATATCGAAACTCTGGATGAAAACAAATATCAAATCACATTAGCTTTGGCTGGGTTTAGCCAAAATGATTTAGAAATTACCAGTGAAGAAAACACTTTGGTCATTCGTGGTAAAACCAACAATGATGTTGAAAGAAAATACCTTCACAGAGGTATTGCTACCCGTTCATTCGAAAGGAAATTCCAACTTGCTGACCATGTCAAAGTGACGACAGCAGAAATGGAAAACGGTTTGTTGCATGTTCAACTTATGAAGGAAGTTCCAGAAGCTATGAAACCCAGAAAAATTGAAATAAATAAAGATTCAAAGATTCTTGAAGACAGACCTAAGATTGTAAAAGATAACTTAGCATAATTTTAAATAACTATTTTTGAAAAACCAGATAAAAAAGAGCTTATTAATTAAGCTCTTTTTTTACACCAAATTATTGATTAGCTGAAACCAAATTATTTATACTGCGAACAGCAACCATCACTGTAGCATAATCTGAAACTTTTTCATTGCGCATTTGCTGTAGCATTCTTCTCACACCATTAACGTTTTCTTTATTTTCAGATACCCATTGTTCAATAATCGTTTGTGAGTTTTTACCTGGATATTTATAAATTACAGTTTGAGTTAATGAATTGTGGTGTTCAAACAACTCATCTCTTAATACACCACGAGCATGAGCATGCCACGGACCAATAACAACCAACTTTTCAATCATTGTTCTTAGCCAGAGTAAATTGAGTTTTTCACCAATTGCAAAGAATGTTTCAGCAGATTTATTAACTGAAGCACCTGTTGCACTTGAAATTTCTACTACATCCAAAGATGCAAAAGAAAATTCTAAGTTTGCAATTTGTTGGGCCAGATCTTCAGGATAATGATATTTTAATAACAGCTTGTATTTTTTATCTAATGATTTTAAATCTTTTGGAGGCAATACTTTAGTCACACAACTTGCAAATTTTGCCACATCGACTTTTAGATCTGATATCACAGTTAAAATATCAAATTTATGTCCGTATTGATTAAGTATCCATCTAACAGCTAATCTAATGTGATTCCAAACAATCAAGCCACCTTCTATTTGATGTTGAGGTTTGACAATAAGGTCTAACTTTTCAATATCAGTCCATATACTTTCGGCACCAAACAGCTCAACAGCAACAACATATGCCTTGGCGATAGATCCGACATTAGCGCCAGTATCTTCAAAGGTTCTTTGCATAAAAGTAGCGCCCATTCTGTCAATGATTTGACTGGTTAGTATCGTGGCTACGATTTCACGGTGCAGCCTATGCCCTGATCTGTATTTGACATCAATTTTTTGAAGTTTAGATGGGAAGTATTGCTTTAAAGTTTCCTCAAACCATTTGTCTTCTAAAACATTTGAGTCTATTAAATCTTCAAATAAAGCCAGTTTAGAATAACTGAGCAATACACATAATTCTGGTCTCGATAATCCTCGCCCATCTGCTTGTCTTTGTTTTAATTGTTGGTTAGATGGCAAATATTCAATTTCTCTGTCAAGTAATCCTCTTTTCTCTAGTACTTTTATTAAATGGGCTTTGGCTCCCAATCTTTGTTTTGAATGATATTCCATCATGCTTAATGTTTGGGTCTGCGAATAATTGTTTCTTAGAACCAATTTACTCACATCTTCAGTCATCGATTCTAATAATTTTACCCTTGTTTTTGCATCATATTTTCCATCAGCCATCATTTCTTGGACAAGTATTTTTATGTTAACTTCATGATCTGAACAATCTACACCTGCTGAATTATCAATAAAATCAGTATTAACCTTACCACCTTTTTGAGCAAATTCTATGCGACCTAATTGTGTAAAGCCTAAGTTACCACCCTCGCCAATGACACGGCAATTTAAATCTTTGCCATTTATTCTTAACGAATTATTGGCTGAATCTCCTACTTCTTCATGGGTTTCAGATTGGGCTTTAACATAGGTACCAATGCCTCCATTCCATAATAAGTCTACTTGCGACTGCAATAAGGTTTTAATCAAATCTTGCGGAGAGATTTCATCTACTGATAACTTCAACCATTTTTTTATTTCAGTTGATAGCGGAATTGATTTATCAAATCGTGAAAAAATGCCTCCACCTTTTGAAATCAATGTTTCATCATAATCTTCCCAAGAAGAACGAGGCAATTGAAATAATCTATTGCGCTCTTCCCAACTAGCGGCAGAATTAGGGTTAGGGTCTAAAAAGATGTGCATGTGGTTGAATGCTGCTTTTAAGCAAATGTGCTTAGATAACAGCATACCATTTCCAAAAACATCACCCATCATATCACCAATACCAACAACTGAAAAATCTTCATTTTGGCAATCAATATCTAATTCTCTAAAATGTCTTTTTACGGATTCCCAGGCTCCTTTTGCTGTAATACCCATGGCTTTGTGGTCATATCCTACAGAGCCGCCTGAGGCAAATGCATCACCTAACCAATGTCCATAATCCTGTGAGATACCATTAGCTATATCTGAGAATGTCGCCGTTCCTTTATCTGCAGCCACAACCAAGTATGGATCTTCACCATCATAACAAATCACATTTTCAGGATGAACTATATCGCCGTCAATAATATTATCTGTAATGTCTAGCATGCTGCGAATAAAGTTTTGGTAACAGGCAATGCCTTCTTTCATAAAAGAATCCCTATCGCCATTGGTCGGTAATTGTTTGGCAACAAATCCACCTTTAGAACCAACAGGTACTATAATAGAATTCTTGACATTTTGAGCTTTCATTAAGCCCAAAACTTCTGTTCTAAAATCTTCATATCGATCTGACCAACGCAGTCCGCCCCGGGCAACTTTACCCATTCTTAAATGAATGGCTTCAAACCGAGGAGAATAAGCAAATATTTCTCGATAAGGAACAGGCTTTGGCATTTGCGGTACTTTTGAAGACTTCAATTTGAAACTGACATAGGGTTTAAATCCACCTTCACTATTTGTTTGGTAAAAATTGGTCCGTAAAGTAGCCAATATGACTTCACAAAATGCTCTGATGATTGTGTCTTCATCTTGTGAGGTTACCGAGTCTAACAATGACCGTATGACTTTAATCACTTTCTTCTGTTGTCGTGCGCGGTTAAATTTTGTGCTACTAAAGTATTCAGAAACAGCATTTTTTTGATGTTCTGTTAAACTTATCTTTAGATGGGTTAGTTGTAATATAAATTTATCATTAAAAGTTTCTATATATTCTTTGTGCGCTTTAACAGATAAGGTTTCTAAAGAAGTCGCAAACTTCACACCAAATAATTCTATTAACCACCTGGATATATGTGATTGTGAAACCAATGCTTTTTCAAGATAATCTTGTGAAAATGGTAAATTTGTTTGTTTTAAATACTTACTTATAGCCCTTAAAATTATTATTTGACGAGAAGTTAATCCACCAAGAATTAACAGTTTATTGAAGCCATCATTATCTACAACACCATTAACAATTTGTTTAAAAGCATCTTTGAAACGTTCCTTGACTAACTCTAACTCAAGCTCTTCTCCATGCACCAGCGACAAGTCAAAATCTTGAATCCAAAAACAAGAACCATTCGCCAAGGAAATTTTATATGGTCTTTCTCTTACAACATGTAAACCCATATTTTCCAATACAGGCAATACATTACTCAAGGGAATAGTATTTTCACATCTAAAAATCTTAAATCTAAATATTTTACTGCTGATATCTCGAGGGCGATACAAACTCAATTGAAGGCCATCATTAGAAGTTAATTTAGAAGCATTTTCCACATCATAAGCCGCTACTCTTGGTGAAACATCATCAACATATGCAGCTGGAAAATTATGAGCATACTTTTGAGACAAGGCATAACCAGCTTGTTCTCCATGTTTTTCAATGAGTATTTCCTCCAACTCATCTTGCCAAGATTTTAAAGCTACTGAAATTTTATTTTCAATAGCACTTGTGTCCATTTCACAATCTTGAGTAGTATAAACAGTGACATATAATCTGGTCAAATTAGTGTCTTCTATCTTTACTTGATATTCAATGTGAGAGCCAGATACTTCTTGAGATAATATCTCTTGAATTGTATGGCGAATATCTGTATTGAATTTATCTCTTGGTATATGTACTAAAAAGGCATAAAAACGTTTGAATTTATCTTGTCTTACAGTGACATTAGCCTTTTGACGTTCTTGAATTGTTAATATTGAATAAATTGTTTGAAATAATTCTTCGCTATTAGATTGCATTATTTCATCACGGGGCAATGTTTCCATGATGTGAATGATATGCTTCCCTGTGTGACTTGATTTTTCGAACTTAAATCTTTTAATAACACCTTTGACTTTATCATTAATATAAGGAATATCCCAAGGGCTTGTATTAATTGCAGCTGAAGTAAAAAGCCCAACAAATCGGTGTTCTCCAACTACTTCATTATTTTCATTTAATACTAAAATTCCAATATAATCTAACGTGCCAGACCGATGAACTCCAGGGCGCGCATTTAATTTTGTAATAATAATTAAATCTGATTGTTTAATGACTTTATATTTTTTATTAACCAGTGTGTCAACATCTTCTAGGTAAGCTTGGGAAGTATATAACCCTAAAGCTGAATCTGGATGAGGATTAAGTGGTTGTGTGCTATCTTGTGTTTCTTCTTGATAATATTGGTATCCTAAAAATGTAAAATTATCACTGAGTAACCAGTCAATGAATCTATTTTGTTTTGAGCTAATTGATTTGCTAGTGAATTCTTTTAAATCACTTTTTGCTTCAGACATTTTTTCAAGCATTGCTTTCCAATCGCGAACTGATGCAGTCACTTTATTTATAACCAATTCTAATTCAAGTAATAAATCGCTTAATTTAGGTGGATCAATTATTTTATTTATCTCAATGTGCATCCATGATTCTTTGATTGAGTTTTTATCTGATACTTCTGTTAATGATCCTGTCTGATTGCGAACACAATTAGCCACAGGATGAGTCATTAGTTGCATCTCTACATTGTGTTTAGTGAGAGCCAATGCTACCGAATCAACCAAAAATGGCATATCTAAACAACTAATTTGTATGACCGTATTATGATTTTCATAATGGTGCGTTTCTTCGGTTGGATTAAAAACCCTAACCACAGAAGATCCAGTTTGCATAACTGATATTGAATCTACAAATTCAATGATAACTTGAGCCCAATGCTTTGAATTATGCATTTCAATTTCTTCTATTGACATGCCCCCAAAAAATAACTCAATTGTTTTTTTACAAGTATCAAGTGCACTTGGTTTTGTTGAATTTTCTTGTGTAATTTTTAAAGATTGAGTTAAATGACGTTTAACTGCTTGAATGTGTTTCTTATGTGCTTCGGTGGATAGACCAAACATTATAACAACCCTTTTAAAGTATTAAATTTGCTCGAAATTATACTCCTTTGTTTTTTGTTGTGCATTAATTTTTACAAATTATATCAAAATCTATATGGTAGTGTTCATCATGTCTAACCCATGCTTTATTTTTCATAAAAACTATGTTTTTATTCAGATAATTTGCCTGCGATGTTTTGAATAAATGTTGTCTTAGTTCAGGTGCAAATATGACTCTTTTTAATTTAATTCCTTGCAATCTCGCCTCTTTGTCTAACTCAACAATGTGCAAGGCCATAGATTCATAATCAATTTTATAGTTTTTAAACTCGCCCTTTTTATTAAATTCTATGGCGTAACCAAATTTATTTGAAACAGTCGTAGGCAATTGAACTGATTGGTTAAACTCATCTCTTACAGGAACCATAAAATCTACTGACAAGCCATTCTGATGGGTTTTATGTGGTTTAAAGTTTCCTCCATTTTTCCAACCTGTTTCGGCATATTTATAAACTAAATCAGGATGTTTTTGATGGATTTTTTCATAACTATTGATTAATATGCTGGCCACTTTGGAATGAACATGATTGCGCCCAAGTATGGAGCCAAATTTATGATAAATAACATAATTATCACCTTCAGATGGTAATTGAACTGAATTCTTAATAAAACCATCTGAACTTATTCCATAACATTCGCTAGATTGAGAAAATACATGAGAGCTCAGAAAAAGCAAAACAAAAGAAAAGTATTTAGATTGGATAAATTTCACGATAGTTACGCACAAAGACATAATAATATCATATCTTAGAAGCACTATACTTATTTGTTTTTTTAACTGACTGAATTTAAAGAGTGAATAACTTAATCCTGTTAAAATCTTGCATAATATTAACCATAAATACTATAATCACAAGTCGTATTTAAAAAGGTCACACTCTTGGAAGCACATATTATTGAATGGATGAATTTATCCGTACGCTGGATTCATATAATTACTGGAATTGCATGGATTGGTGCTTCTTTTTATTTTAATTTTTTAGAAAACAGCTTAAATCGCACTATCAATTTGAGAAAAGAATTAGCTGGAAATTTATGGGCAGTTCACGGTGGCGGTTTTTATTACCTAGAGAAGTATAAACATTCTCCGAAAGAAATCCCAAAAGATTTACATTGGTTTAAATGGGAAGCTTATTTCACGTTATTATCAGGTTTAACTCTATTAGCAATTGTCTACTATTTCAATGCCAGTGTTTATATGATTGATCCTAATGTTGCAGATATAAGCACATTGCAAGCCATTGTAATTGGGGTCTCTTGTATCATAGTCAGTTGGTTTATTTATGATTTAATGTGTAAATCACCTCTGGTCAAAAACATGAAATTATTTGCCCTGATTGGTTTTGTATTAATTACGGGCATAGCTTATGGATTAAGTCTTTTTATTAGCGCCAGAGCAGCTTATATCCACGTTGGTGCAATCATTGGCACTCTTATGGTTTTAAATGTATTCTTTGTCATTATTCCATCACAAAAAGAAATGGTTAGATCAGCAAAAAATGGAGAAGTAGGCGATCAATCACTGGGCAAAAAAGCCTTGGCCCGTTCTATTCATAACAACTATATGACATTGCCTGTTTTATTTATTATGATAAGCCACCACTTTCCCAGCACATTTGGTCATAAATATAGTTGGTTAGTTTTATCCTTACTCATTTTAATTGGTGTTGGTGTTCGTCACTGGTTTAATCTTAAAGGCAAAGGCATCAAGAATTATTGGCTACTGCCGGCATCATTTATTTTGTTAATTGCCACATTTTTATACACTCAGCCACAAACTAAAATTAATTCTATAAACATTGATAATCAATCTAAACCCCTATTAACTGATATTCAAGCTTTTCAAATTATTGAAAAGCATTGTATCAGCTGTCATGCAAGTGAACCGACAAGTGAGATTTTTGCAGTGGCTCCAAAAGGTTTGGTTTTAGAAAATTTAAGCCATCTGAAATTGAATGCAGATATGATTATTCAACAAACAGTCAATTCATCCATTATGCCTTTGGGAAACACCACTAATATGCAAGACTCAGAAAGGCAAGCAATCGGACAATGGTTAGAGAATTTAAAACAAAAATGAAAGCGATTTATTCAACAAGAGTTTATATCAATAACAAACTTTCAGAAGCTGCTGTTCTTATAAAAGATGGTATTATTGAAGACATTGTCAGTAAGCAAGATATCCCTGAAACCTATCAGTTAACCAACTATGGTGAATTAGTGATAATGCCAGGGTTAATTGATACGCATGTGCATATTAATGAACCAGGACGAACTGATTGGGAAGGGTTTAACACAGCTACTCAAGCTGCCGCAGCTGGTGGTATTACCACAGTAATTGATATGCCTCTTAATTGTATTCCTGTTACGACTACTCTAGCAGCAGTCCACGCCAAGAAAAAGTGCTTAGATGATCAGATATGGGTGGATATTGGTTTTCATGGCGGAGTGATACCGGGTAATGAAAAGGATCTTTCTGAAATGATTGGAGTTGGAATTAAATCATTTAAAGCCTTTATGATCGATTCTGGAGTAGATGAATTTCCTGCCAGTGATCAGATGGTTCTTGAGAAAGCCATGCCAATTCTGGCCCAACATAATGCTACATTATTGGTTCATGCTGAAATTGATAACAGTGAGGAAACTTTTGAAGTTAAGGATAAAAGTAGTTATCAAGAATTTTTATCATCAAGACCTGATAGCTGGGAAGTTGATGCCATAAAGCTCATAATTGATTTATCTGAAAAATATGATTGTAAAGTCCATATTGTTCATTTGAGTTCTGCAAAAGCGATTAATTTAATAAAAACAGCCCAAGCTAAAAAAATTAAAGTCACAGCAGAAACATGCCCCCATTATTTAACCTTATCATCAGAAACAATTCCAGATGGTGATGGCAGATTTAAATGTTGTCCTCCTATACGAGACAATGAAAATCAAGATTTATTATGGAAAGCTCTGGAACAAGATACCATATCTTTTATTGTCTCTGATCACTCTCCTTGTACACCCGCATTAAAACGTTTAGAAGAAGAAAACCTATGGGAAGCATGGGGTGGTATATCATCATTGCAATTTGGATTAAGTTTAATTTGGACTGCTATTCAAAAAAGGGGATATGGTTTCAGTGAACTGGTTGAATGGATGTGTGAACGCCCTGCCCGTTTGGTGCAACTTGAAAACATAAAAGGTAAAATCTGTAACGGTTACCAAGCTGATTTTGTCATTTGGAATCCTGAAGAACAACACACCATTGACAAAAAAGAAATTCTCTTTAAAAATAAAATGTCAGCTTATGAACAACATAAAGTTTTAGGTGTTGTTAAACAAACGATTTTAGCAGGTGAAATCATCTATGATAAAAATTCAGAAAACTTCACTGGTAAACCCCAAGGAAAGTATCTCTAAATAATTAAATACAACCAATACAAAGAAAAACTATAATTTTATGAAACAATTTACACACCTCATAGACCTCGCTGCAGAGAGAACTGGCGGAATCGCCTTAGAATGCACTGATGATTTTTTTGCTCCAAAAGAAAACCTCATCAAACCGGGTCGAGGTATTTTTATCGAAGATAAATATACCGACAATGGCAAATGGATGGATGGATGGGAGTCAAGAAGAAAACGTGTTCCAGGACATGATTGGTGCGTTATTGAATTAGGATTAAGAGGCATAATCGCTGGTGTGGATATAGACACTAATCATTTTTTAGGCAATCATCCTCCTCATGCATCATTGGAAGCGGCTTGTGTCATTGGCAAGCCCACAGAAAAGGATTGGCAAGAGATATTACCAAAAAGTCATTTAGAACCAGGCTCACAAAATTTATATCAAATTGACTCTGAAGAAGAATGGACTCATGTGAGGTTGCACATTTATCCAGATGGTGGTGTGGCTCGATTAAAGGTATATGGAGAGGTTAAACCTGATTGGTCGCTTGTTTCATCCAATGATATTATCGACCTAGTTGCTGTTGAAAATGGTGGCAGAGTTTTATCTTGTAATGACATGTTTTTCAGTCATAAAGACAACCTTATCATGCCACATCGTGGAGAAAACATGGGCGATGGTTGGGAGACTAAACGTAAAAGAGGTCCAGGTCATGATTGGAGTATATTAAAGTTAGGCCGTGCTGGATCAGTTAAAACTGTAGAAGTTGACACCTATCACTTTAAAGGAAATTTTCCTGACAGATGTTCTCTAGAGTCAATTTATGCGCCTTTGGCTAATGATGATGAATTAGAAAATATGCAATGGCAAGAATTATTACCACAAGTCAAATTGACTGCAGATTCTCAACATTACTTTCAGTCTGAATTAATTCACCACAATGTCATCACACATTTACGGTTCAATATTTATCCAGATGGCGGAGTTAGTCGCCTAAGAATAATGGGCAAGATTGATAAAAATGATTGAGAAATTTAATAACTTATCTATTGAAGATAAACAAAAAGAATTAGAAAAGTGTTGCGGCAGTTCAAGATGGATTAGCGCTATGGTTGTTGCAACACCATTTAAAAACTTAAATTCAATGCATGAAAAATGTGATCAAATATGGTCAATGTGCAAGGAAGAAGACTACCTTGAAGCCTTTTCTCACCACCCACAGATTGGAGACATCACTTCATTGAAAGAAAAATTTGCTCATACTTCGAAATGGGCATCTAATGAACAGCAAGGAACAAGCATTGCCAGTGATGATTTATTACTAAAACTAAAGTCTGCAAATGATACTTATTTAAAAAAGTTTGGATTTATTTTTATTGTATGCGCCACAGGAAAAACGGCCGAACAAATGTTAGAACTTTTAGAAAATAGAATGAGCAACAACAGATTACAAGAATTAATTACTGCTGCTTCAGAGCAGAATAAAATCACACATTTAAGAATAGACAAACTAATTAATCCATAAAAGAGAATTTTAATGAGCCCTATTACAACTCACGTTCTAGATACAGCCAAAGGCTGTCCTGCAGCAAAAATAAATGTAGTTTTAGAGTATTTTGATGAAAACAATTGGCAATTGATTGCAAAAGGCCAAACGGATGAAGATGGACGTATCATGAATTGGATGGATTCAAAAGCCAATAAAGGACAATATAGAATTACCTTTGAGACAGCAAAATATCATAATAACAGCGGTTTTTTTCCAAGTGTAACCATCAATTTTATTATTGACAATCCCGAACAGCATTATCATGTGCCACTATTATTGAGTCCTTTCAGTTTTTCAACTTATCGAGGCAGTTAATCTATCTGTTTAACTTGAGTATTCAAGAGCTGATCATAAAATGATTGTGATTTTTTATTAAAAAATATACTCATAAAGTAAAGCATAAATAATAGCAAACCAATAATGGTTAAAATTCTAATATTAGGGTTTTCAGCATAATAAATAGGCACAGGGAAAATGACTCCTATGTGTGCAATTTCCCACGGCAACAGTTTAAAAATGGTTCGAATCAATGACTTTTTTAGTGTCAGTCTTTTATGGTTCATTTGATTTAAGACAGTAAGCTTCATGAGTCTTTTTCCAAATGTTCCATTACATTTGTAACTGTCTAAAAGTAAAAAATACAACCAAACTGGCAATGAAATCGTTATCAATACATAGAGTTGCATATTGATACTATCATGAAACCATATCTCATCAATTCCTGCATATTGCCGTACTGGTGTGAGTATGATCCATTGAAGCACTTACATGGTGATAGAAAACACAATGACACAATCAATCAGATAGGCCAAAGATCTTTTTCTTAAGTATTTTAGATTAATGCTCATATAAATTAGTAATCTTGGTTATGTTTTTAATTAAATCATTCTGTCTATTATAACGGTAAAAACTCGCCTATGTTACAATACTTAAAAAACACAGAGCACAATTAATGCAATCTATACAAGCAGATACACTTGAAATGGTCTTTAACCAATTAAAAACCGCCAACCAAAAATTTACCAAGCATTATCAAGGAGATAGTGAGCAACAGCAACCTGTTCATACGCTCTATGGTGGTGCACAATTATACAAGGCTACTACCACTAACAAAATAGGAGAATTGTCTCTAAAAGCCTTTAATAAATATGCACCTGATGGCAACACTCTTGCCAAAGCACTAAACCTCCCAGGTGACTTAAAATTGTGGAGTCTAGTGCATCAACGTGTCATTGATAAACTTAATAAATGTGCAGTAGAAGATTATCGAATAGATTTTGAAGATGGTTATGGCAATCGACCTGATGCAGAAGAAGATGCTTGTGCAGAATTTACTGCTATAGAATTTTCAAAAGCATTAAAGCAAGACATCGCCCCACCTTATATGGGTATTCGCATTAAACCCTTTAACGAAGAGCTGAAATATCGATCTGCAAGAACGTTAGATATTTTTGTTAGTACTTTAGTCAAGCACAACAATGGACAAGTACCTGAAAATTTTGTCATCACATTACCAAAAGTGAATATTCCTGAACAAGTCACAGCTTTTGTTCAAATACTCAACCATATGGAACAGCAGTTAAATTTAGAAAATGGCACATTAAAAATTGAAGTCATGATTGAAACAACTCAAGCTTTGCTTTCACAAAATGGAGTCAGTCACATGCCATTAATCTATAAAGCGACAAATGGTCGATGCCGAGGCGCCCATTTTGGAACATATGATTATACAGCTAGTTTTGATATCACTGCGGCCCATCAACAAATGCAACATCCAGCCTGCGATTTTGCTTTGCAAATGATGAAACTCACCTTTGCAGGAACAGGTGTTTGGCTATCAAATGGAGCCACCAGCACTATGCCAATTGGAGATACTGAAACGGTTCATCAAGCTTGGAAACTGGCTTATGAAGACATTGTACATTCTTTAGAGTTGGGTTATTACCAAGGTTGGGATTTAAATCCAGCTCAAATTCCAATTAGATATGTGGCCTGTTATACATTCTTTTTGCGAAGCTTAGAACAAGCCTCGATTCGATTAAAAAACTTTATCGAAAAGGCTGCACAAGCAACCTTAGTGGGAGATGTTTTCGACGATGCTGCTACGGGTCAAGGATTGCTGAATTTCTTTTTGCGTGCTCTAAACTCAGGTGCCATAACAGAAAAAGAAATTGAAGCCACAGGTCTATCATTAGCAGAAGTTAGAACAAAGTCATTTGTAAAGATCGTCGCCAATCGAACTCAATAGTGTATTAAGATTATTAATTGCCATAAGGAAAATTAATAAGCCTCTGCTCTATTTTGTATATGTTTCTTATCTCTTAAATAAGATATACATTGGTGAATTGAGTAATCATTTGAAAAAGTAAATACATAAGTAGGGGGTTTTCTATGTACACAAATTTTAATAAACAAACGGTATTAATGAATATTCCTAAATTTGTGGGAATAACAATTGTCATGGTTTTGTTTTTTTTAACCCTTTTGGCTTCAAAAAAAGAAAATAATCGGTATAAAATTCAATTACGTGGGGAAGTAACGACACAATTAAGCTCAATAAGAATGCGACTAGAAAATGAAATTCATCGTGATATGCAACATTCCAGAGAATTATTGACTTTTGTTTCAGAAAACCCTGAGCTCAATAACACTGCTATTGAAAGACTTTCTAATAAAATCATCAGAGATAGCCAATATATTAATACAATTGCATTGGCGCCAAACAATACCATTACATCTGTTTATGGGCTCAATACTGCGCATAAAAATCGGCTAGAAA
This sequence comes from Marinicellaceae bacterium, assembly GCA_045107085.1. Classification (GTDB taxonomy): domain Bacteria; phylum Pseudomonadota; class Gammaproteobacteria; order Xanthomonadales; family Marinicellaceae; genus NORP309. Next base: position 33,930 of record JBGCFT010000098.1, read on the forward strand.
CCTTTTCTGAATTTAAGAAGAAATGGCCTGAGATTGAGACAATTGCTCAAGCTCAAAAAAATGACCTTACTCGATCGAATAAAATATCGAAAGATAATAATTCTCTCAATAGTGTAGCTCCCATCTATCTGACGCAAGAGGAAAATAATGGAATCTACTGGGGATTTGTTAGCATAGTTTTTAATGTCGATAAACTTTTTCGTATGGCTGACTTAGAGACGCTGAGTCATAATATAACACTTGCGATTTACAATAACGATGGTAACCAATCTCAACATAATATCTACGGAGACATCGATCTTTTAAAAACTGATGCAGTAAAGCTGAACATTAATGTTGCAGGTGGCACGTGGATTATTGCTGGAAAACCTCAGCGTGGTTGGCTAGAATTCTCTCCAAATTTTTATTTTATATGGTTTATTTGGTGCTCTTTGGGCTTATTGGCTGGTTGGTTAGTTATGGTTAAACTTGAAAGTTATAGGCTCCAAAAAAACCAATTAACGCGCTCCTCACAGCAAATTGAATTAACAGATAAAGCCATGAATGGCTTTGTTGCAAATATGAGCCATGAAATTAGAACGCCATTAAACCCTATAGTCAACTTAACATATTTAGCCTTAAAAGATGAAATACCAAACCAAACTCGACACTATTTAAATGAAATACAATCTGCAGCAATACTTTTACGAAAAACAGTAGATAACGTTCTTGAATTTTCTAATATCAAAGCTGGAAAGTTAACCATTCAAAGTATTCCATTTTCCTTAGATCATTTTGTAAGTAACTTTATTAAGCCTTATGAGAAAAAGGCCAAAGAAAAAAATATCTCATTTCATTTGAACTTGTCATCTGATTTACACCCTTATGTGATTGGAGATGTTCTCAGGCTCGGTCAAGTTTTAAGCAAACTTCTGAATAATGCCATCAAATTCACTACTAAAGGCGCAGTTAAACTCATTATCAAGGTTAATAATAAATCTGATAAAAAGACAGGTTTATCCTTTACAATTAAAGATACTGGCTGTGGAATGACTCCTGAACAAATTGAATATTTGTTTCAAGGTTTTGACCATTCAAGTTCATCAATAACCCGAGAATATGAAGGCACTGGACTGGGTTTGTCAATATGCCAAAAATTAATTCAATTAATGGGCGGTAACATTAGTGTCAAGAGTGTCCCTGATGAAGGCAGTCAATTTACATTCGATTTAGATTTTGAATTAGCAACTGAAGAGATGATTTCTGATTTACTCTCAAAATCTTCACTCCCGCCTCAACAGTTGCCCTCATATCAAGGTGAGTCTGTATTATTGGTTGAAGACAACAAAGTTAACCAAGATGTCGTCCAAAATCTATTGAAGGGCACAGGGCTGAAAATATACATTGCAAATAATGGCCAAGAGGCTGTATTTATGACAATTGCGAGACACTACGATTTAATTTTAATGGACATTCAAATGCCAATAATGGATGGTTATGAGGCGGCAGAAACTATTCGTCAAAAGAAACGCAATAAAGACATTCCTATCATAGCGATGACAGCACATTCGTTCAAAGGAGACCGTGATAAAAGCTTAGCATCTGGGATGTCTGACCATATCACAAAACCCATTGACCCTGTTCTGTTTTATCGCACTATTATGCATTGGCTACCGGCAATAGGCACTATTGCACAGCCCAAAACAAACACTTTAAAACCCACAACATCACTGTATAATCTTCCCGGAGTTGATACCAAAATTGGCTTGAAAAAAGTATTACAAGACCAAGGTTTGTACCATAAAATTTTAATCGAATTTAATCAAGATCACATGAATGATGCAGAACATATCAGAAATTGTATAGAAAATAATGACATAAAAAAAGCCAAAAACTTAGCACACACAATAAAAGGGGCAGCAGGACATATCGGTGCACTTGAATTATACAAAGCCGCTGCTTTGTTAGAAACCGAATTAAATCAAGAAGAATTAATCGATGTCACTATTAATAATTTTCAGATTGCGTTAGATGAAGTGGTGACAAGCATTGCTGTTTTAGATACGAAATCCAAAATAGAAAATCATGAAATTGACAGTGACCAAAAGATAAATAAAAAAGACATACCATTTGTTATTCAAGAGCTTTTTGATAAATTACAACAAGCGTCACCTCAAGCCAGTGAATTAGTCACAAAACTATCACAAAGTCTTGGGTCAGAATATCAAGAAGCCATTGAAGACTTGCAACAAATGGTTGATACTTTTGATTTTGATGAATCAATAAAAATTCTAATGAAAATAAAAAAAGCTTTGACTTAATCATTTTGCCTTTTTGTAATATAATAATCCTGAAACGGAATCTAAACCATGAATCAAAATAAACCGACATTGCTACTTGTTGACGACGAAAGATTACATATCAATATACTGAACAATATGTTGAAGGATTCCTATGAGATTAAAGTGGCTCTTAATGGACGTCAAGCAGTTGAAAGAGCGATTTCATCACCCAAACCAGATTTAATCCTTTTAGATGTTCAAATGCCAGAATTAGATGGTTTTGAAGTTTTAACGTTGTTGCAAAAAGACACACGAACAAAAGGAATTCCTGTCATCTTTATTACAGCTTTAGACTCAGAAGATGATGAAACTAAAGGCTTTGAATTAGGTGCTGTTGATTATATTACAAAACCGTTTTCACCTGCAATTGTTAATGCCCGAATTAAAATTCATCTCAAGCTCATGCGACAAAAGTGCGAATTACAAGATATGCACAAACAAGTATTAGCCTTATCTATGACTGATGAACTAACTGGAATTGCTAACAGGCGCCGTTTTAACGACTTTTTAGAACAAGAGTGGACACGATCATCTCGGGTTGAAAGCACCTTAGGTTTATTGATGATGGATATCGATCATTTTAAACTTTATAATGATCATTATGGCCACAACAGTGGAGATAAATGCCTGAAAAAAATTGCATCAACGTTGATTCAGGATGTTATTAGGTCACCTGATTTATTGGCCCGTTATGGAGGTGAGGAGTTTGCTTGTGTGCTACCTGGTGCCAGTTTAGATGAGATTAAGAAAATTGGCGAATCTATTTTAGAAGCGATAAGATTAATTGCGATTCCTCATATTAAATCAAAAACCTCAAAGACAGTTACTTTAAGTGTCGGTGGTACTGTAGTTGAACCTAATCAAAACAATTTAGACAGTGAAGATTTGATTAAAATTGCAGATGAACTTTTGTATGAATCAAAACAAAACGGTCGCAATAAATTAACAATTAGATAACCCTATTCATTCTTATCTCACGCATTAAAATGTTAAAGATTTTTCTCATTATTGTGTTTTAATTGTTCTAATAAATCTGAGAGTTTTTTTGAATTAGGAGTTACTTTTATTCCTTGCTTTAAAAATCTTATTGCTTGATGAGTTTGATTATTTTTCTGAAATGATTGCGCAATACTGATATAGGCTTTCTGAAAATAAGGATCTATTTCTAAAGTTCTTTTAAAATACTTAATGGCCTCTTCATGATTGTTTTTTATGGCATATATATATCCAGTATAAAACCATGCTTTTGAGAATGTTGGTTTTAGTTTTCTTGCTTGATCAAGCTTTTTCATGGCAACATCGTTCTCATTTTTAGAAATATATAACAAGGCAAAATTAAAATAAGTATCTGCTATTTTTGGGTTGATATTCTCTATTGTATTTAATAATGTTTCGGCTTTTTTGTACTCTTTTAAAGAAATATTTGCCACTGCTAATAATTGCATGGCTTTAATATGATTTGGTTCTTTATTCAAAACTTTCTGTAAGGATTCTATTGCTGCTTTGTACTGTTTTAAATCAATTTGACCTTTAGCTAAATCCATATAAAACATAGGATTTAATGATTCAGATTGAGATAATAAGGATTGATAATATGCAATATAATTAGTACTCGTTACTGCTCTTAAAATAGGAATTGTGGTATATATTTGTTCAGTTAACAACGCAATACTAGGATCTTTAATTAACAATTCTAACGATTCAATAATCGGTTCTTTTCTAGTAATTTTAGATAGACGAGTTGATTCTGATTCTATTTTCTTTTGAATTTTATGATCAGTCATAACCACTTCAACTACATCTTGCGTCCTTCTTTGTGGCATATGACAACTGGTGCAATCCTCAGAGACTATCTTAGTGTTTTTATCCACTTCATGTTTGTTATGACACTCAAGACATACAGAACCATAGTGATTAATTTTTTGATCCGGTTTTACTTTTTTGTGTGGATTGTGGCATGAAATACAAGTTAACTTTCCTTCTGATTGATTGAAGCATTGACTTTGCCGTAAACGATAAGCGTGATGATTAATTTCAAATCTTTCTGATTGAGGTCTTTGAGAATCATTAATATCCACATGCAGCATATAGTCTGTTAGCAATTCTCCAGGCTTAAATGAATAATCATTTCTATCAATTTTTCTAGACCCAATAATAGCAACTGAGGGCAATAAATGGCATTGAAAACAGACTGAATCCCTTTGTTCAACGGGAAGCTTAATAGGGTTGACAATGGCATTATGAATCTGCTCAATAGTCCCACCTTTTATCACTGTGTTAATGTGGTCAGCACCTGGTCCATGACATCTTTGACAACCAATGCCTAAAGGCAATTGTGTGGGGAAAATATGTGGTTGCCAGTGGCTATCTGTACCTTTAGGAACATCTGGATAAGCATTATGACAAAAAAGACATTCTCTTCGAATTTGCCTTTGAATACCAAAATTATTGTCTCTTTCAAATCCTGGTGCCATTCTCCATTGTTGGGTATCAGAATACCATCCTAATGGAAATTGGAAAATTTCTCCATTGGGTAATTGAAATAAATAACTTCTAGATTTATTACCAGAACCTAATATCCAATCGACTTTTTGTTCAAATTCATTAATTTTTTGGTTTTTATCATCCAGTTGATATCTATGAAATATTAAATCCTCCTTTTCTTTTTTAATTTTATAATATCTTTGTGATGGTTCATGATAATAATAAGGCGCATCAAAATCTTCTATATAATTTTTCTTTTCTGATTTTAAAAAAGAATGCGACATCCCTACTTCTTGAAAACCATCCCAATGTTTAATGTGACAAGTTTTACATGCCTGATCTTCAATGTATCCAGATGCCGCTCCTGATGATACTTTGAAACCCAAAATTTCACTTTCATGATTCTTATCCAAATTATTGGAAAAGACGCTGCTATGAAAAAAAAGTAGAAGTAAAATATGTGAAATTTTCATTTGAATTTGAGTTTGTATTTGGATATGAATGTGATTAATTAGAAAATCATTTGTTAATTTAAATTTAAACTGTGTCTGTTACCAGTTCTTCATCTATAGTTTATATTACTTTTATATAAATTAATTATATAATTTTATACATTTTTCATCGTTTCATCCCAAACAGATATATTGTGAGAAATTAATTGAGTGTCACATCCCAACTTAGACCATTTATTATGGCGGTGAAAATCAGACCCTATTGATGCTTTTAAATTGAATTCATTACTTAATTTTTGCAAATATGCTGTTTTATTTGGATTTTGATAACCATTGATGACTTCTATTGCCTCTCCTCCTGATTGCGCAAAATCCTTAATTAAACGCTTTAATTTTGAATTTGTTAATTTATACAATAAAGGATGTGCGAGAACGGCAGTTCCACCTGAATCTTGAATTGTATGAATAATTTCTTGGTAAGATAACCATTGATTTTTTACATCACCCATTTTTCCTGCTCCCAAATATTTTTTAAAAGCTTGTTGAACATTTTTACATAAACCCTCTTTTACCAATAACTGAGCAAAATCTGGTCGACCAATTTGATTTAAACCATTCTTTGATAATTTTTCATAAGCATTTATTAAACCAATTCTTTCAAGTTTTTTTGATATTATTTCAGCTCTTTTTATGCGAAATATTTTATGCTTTTGAATAGCTCTGTTGATATACTTTGAGTCTAAGTTAAAATTCAAACCGACTATATGAATTCCAATTTTATTCCATGTTGTAGAAAATTCAATTCCAGGTATGAGTCGCATATCTCCTAGTAGCTTAGTATCGATCTGTGAGTAGGCATCTATATTATCATGATCAGTTATGGAAATTATTTTGATTGAATTTTGTTGAGCTAAATCAATTAATTGCTGTGGAGATAGCTCTCCATCAGAACAATTTGTGTGGCAATGAAAATCAACCAGCAAGTACTTCACTCACAGTATAGAATGAACCAAAAACCAGTAATCTGTCGTTTTTATTGGCCATTAAATGTGCGCCTTTGTAGGCTTGTTTTATCTCAGGATAAGATGTTATTAGAGTCGCAGTATCAGCCAAAAATCGAACCAATTCATTAAGTTTCATAGTTCTATGACTTTTTACCTCTGAAACACACCACACATCAACATTGCCTTTAAATAATGGCAGCCATTGACTGACTTTTTTATCATTTAAGACAGAAAAAACTGCGATTGTCTTGCCATCAATGCGATTATTATCTAACCACTGACTTAATTCAATGGCAGCTTGATGATTATGAGAAACATCAAGGATGACAACTGGGTCTTTTGCAATAACTTGTAGCCTTCCTTTCAATACTACATTGACTAATGCTTGTTTTATATTGTTTTCAGTTATTAATAAATCTAAAGTATTTAAGGCAGTAATTGCTGTTGTTATATTTTTTTGTTGGTATGTTCCTTTTAAATTGGTGACAAATGACTGTTGAGGATAGTCAGGTAAAATTAATTGTGCACCCGTATCATCTGCGTGTTGAATAATAGTTAATGGACAATCAGTATCGCCATAGATTACTGGCTTATTTTCACGCATTATCCCTGCCTTTTCTAAAGCAATCGACTCAATGTCATTACCTAACCATTCTGTGTGATCTATGTCTACTGTCGTAATAATTGCACAATCAGCATCTACTACATTGACTGAATCCAGCCTTCCACCCAGTCCAACTTCCAAAACGGCAACATCAATTTTATTCTGTTTAAAGATTATTAAAGCAGCCAAAGTTGCATATTCAAAATAACTGAGTGTTACGCCATTTAAATGGTTTTCAATGAGTTCAAATGCTGCAACGATATCCTTATCAGAAACTTCTTGATTATCTATACAGATTCTTTCATTAAATCTAACTAAATGCGGTGATGTAAATGCCCCTACTTTGATTCCAGATTGCTTTATAATACTGGTCAGAATTGCAACAGTTGATCCTTTGCCATTGGTTCCAGCAACTGTAATAATGGTAGGTGCAACTTTTTCTAATTTAAGATTATCGTAAACAGTTTTAACACGAGTGAGACCTAAATCAATTTTTTTGTTGTGACTGGTTTCAAGTTTATTGAGCCACTGTTGCAGTGATTTATGCGACTTTGCCATCTGCCTTTAATATCGCATCAGGGATTATAGGACTTGGTTGATCACTTTCAACGGTTTGAACAAGTAAAGATATCAACCGAGCAATAGTCTCACGCATATCTCTTCTATCAACTATCATGTCTATGGCACCATGTTCCTGTAAAAACTCAGATTTTTGAAATCCTTCAGGTAGTTTTTCACGGACTGTTTGTTCAATAACTCTTGGACCAGCAAAGCAAATTAATGCATCTGGTTCAGCTATATTAATATCTCCTAGAAGAGCTAAACTTGCAGAAACACCTCCGGTTGTCGGATTGGTTAAAACAGAAATATAAGGGATTCCAGCATTTTCTAGTTTTTTTAATGCAGCTGAGGTCTTGGCCATTTGCATTAATGAAAATAAGGACTCTTGCATTCTGGCACCGCCAGAAGCTGAAAAATTTATAAAAGGTATATTGTGATCTAAAGCGTAATGCGCAGCTCTAACAAATTTTTCTCCAACAACAGAACCCATTGAACCTCCCATGTAATTAAAACTAAAGGCAGTTGCAACGACATCACGATCTAACAATTTTCCTGTCATCGCAATTAAAGCATCTCGTTCACCAGTTTTCTTTTGGGCTTGAATTGTTCTGTCTCTGTATTTTTTGGAATCTTTAAATTTTAGTGGATCTAAGGACTCTAAGTTACCAGCAATTTCTGTTGTTGAATCTTGATCTAAAAAATTCAACAAACGTGATCTTCCCGTTAATAAACCATGAAAGCCACATTTGGGACAAACCCTGGCTGATTTTTCAAGTTCAGGCTGATATAACACTTCTTCGCAACGTTCGCATTTAGTCCATAAACCCTCAGGCATGTTTTTCTTTTTGGCTCCGCCTTCAGTACGAATTCTAGTCAATTTGATTTTTTGAAACCAACTCATAATATTACCCTTATTTGTTTATTGCTTTTGCGATTGGTTTAATGAATTTCTCTATCGCTATTTCTATTTCTTCTTGATTTTTACATTGATCTAACCTTTCAACTAAGGCACTTCCAATAACTACTGCATCAGAAAATTCTGCCACGGCAACAGCTGATTCTTCATCTTTAACACCAAAGCCTATTGCTACCGGAATATCTGACATAGATTTTATCGATGAAATTTGTTCAGATAAATCACTGTAGTCAACACTTTTAGCACCTGTCACACCTTTTAAAGCTACACAATAAATAAACCCTGATGCTTTGGACAATATGTACAGTTGTCTTTTTTTATCGGTTGTGGGCGCAATTAAAAATATTTGATTCATGTTGTGCTTTTGGAGTAAACTTGAAAATAAACCGGATTCATCTGGTGGAGAATCGACGATTAATACGCCATCAACTCCAGCTTTACTGGCTTCTTTAACAAATATTTCGTATCCGTATTTTTCGATTGGATTGAGATATCCCATAAGAATGATAGGCGTATCTTGATCATTTTCTCTAAATTCTTCAACAACATCTAGTACTGAACTCAGAGTCATTCCTAATTCAATGGCTTTTTCAGATGATTGTTGGATGACTATGCCATCTGCCATTGGATCAGAAAAAGGCATGCCTAATTCTATAATATTTGCACCATTGGCAACCAAAGCGTGCATTGCTGGAACAGTCATCAATGGATGGGGATGACCAGCAGTAATAAATGGAATAAGCGCCTTTTGTCCATGTTTAGATAATTGGCTAAATCTATTTTCTAAACGATTCATAATTCAAAACCTTCCAAAGCTGCAATTGTTTGAACATCTTTGTCACCTCTACCAGATAAATTAACAACAATGTGTTTGTCTTTTTCCATAGTCTGTGCCAATTTCATTGCATAAGCAATAGCATGTGAGCTCTCTAATGCAGGCAAAATACCCTCGATTTCGGTTAATAGATGAAAAGCATTAAGGGTTTCTTCGTCATTTGCTAATACATATTTGGCGCGTTTTTTTAAACTTAAAAAAGCATGTTCTGGCCCAACTCCTGGATAATCTAATCCAGCAGAAATAGAATGTGTTTCTGTAATTTGACCATCATTATCTGACATAACATAAGTTCGGTTACCGTGCAGCACGCCAATTTCCCCAGCATTAATCGATGCAGCGTGTTGTCCTGTTTTTAAGCCTTTGCCTTCTGCTTCTACGCCATACATCTTAACTGATTCATCATTCAAGAATTCATGAAATAAACCCATAGCATTCGAACCGCCGCCAACGCAAGCAACTAACGCATCTGGTAATCCTCCTACTTGTTTTTCAAATTGTTGTTTTGTTTCTTTTCCAATAATTGAATTAAAGTCTCTGACCATTTGTGGATACGGTGCGGGCCCTGCTACTGTTCCAATAATATAAAAAGTATCATCAACATTGCCAACCCAGTCTCTCATTGCCTCATTTAAAGCATCTTTTAATGTGTTTGAACCAGATTTAACACTGATCACCTCAGCACCCAACAGTTTCATTCTATAAACATTTATGGATTGCCTTTGAATGTCAACTTCTCCCATGTATACGACGCACTTTAAGCCTAATCTTGCTGCAACTGTTGCAGTAGCAACACCATGTTGCCCTGCTCCTGTTTCAGCAATTATTCTTTTCTTGCCCATGTATTTAGCTAAAAGTATTTGGCCAATAGTATTGTTTATTTTGTGAGCACCTGTATGATTTAAATCTTCACGCTTTAGCCAAATTTGCGCACCACCAACAGTTTCTGTCAATCTCTTGGCATAATAGAGAGGAGAAGGTCTTCCAACATAGTGAGCTAAATCGTAGTAAAACTCTTCTAGAAATGCTTTATCATCTTTAACCTTATCATAAGCAAGTTGGAGTTCTTTTAAACAATGCATCAATGTCTCAGAAGCGAATATTCCACCAAATTCTTCGAAATGGCCTTTAATGTCTGGGTATTGGTAATAGTCAATCATGTTATTTATTCGTTAAGGTTTATTTAAATTATTTAAGAAATCTCTCATTTTATGTTTTGATTTTATACCAGGTTTATTTTCTATACCTGAACTCACATCAAATGAAAGAATGTTACTGGCTTTTGTTGCTTCTTGTATGTTTTCAGGGTTTAAACCACCAGCTAAAATCCATTTATTATCAATATCTTGTGGCAATTTATTCCAGTCAATTGTAACGCCACTTCCGCCAGATTTATTTTGACCAAAATTGTCAATTAAGTATGCCTGTGCATTATCATATTGTTTAGCATAGTCTAGGGGATTAACTCCATCAGCCATAGGAATAGCTTTCCAATAAGGCCTTTGCCATTGGCTACAAAACTGTTTAGATTCTGAACCATGAAATTGTATCACATGAAATGCACATTTTTGTAAAACTTCTTGAATTTCATCTCTACTATTATCAGCAAATAAAGCAACAGATAATATATTTGGGTTTAAGTTATTGAGTATCTCTTGCGCTTGCTTCACGTTCACAAATCTCTTAGATTTCTTGACAAAGACAAAACCTAATGCATTACAACCTAATTTTTGAGCATTCAAAGCATCTTCAATATTAGTAATGCCACAAAATTTAGTAAAATATCTATTTTTCATAGTGTTGTTTTAAATGGTCTTCAATCGGTTGTTCAGGCAAATTATACTTTTCAGGATATTTAACAATATTAAAAGACAACCCGTTAGGTGGTGCAGTCACTCCAGCTTTTGTTCGGTCTTTACTTTTTAAAATGGTTTCGACTGACTTAATTGGTTTTTCACCCCTTCCAATTGGAATTAAAGTCCCTACAATATTCCTTATCATGTGATGAAGAAAACCAGATGCCGCAACATCTAAAATTACTTGATTACCCTCTCTTGTTACAGAAATAGAATTTATTGTCTTGACAGACGTTTTTGATTGGCAAGCTGAAGATCTAAAAGCATTAAAATCATGTTCACCCAATAAATATTGTGAAGCTTCATGCATTTTATTTTCATCTAAAGGCAACATTTCCCATGTGAGTGCATGTCTTCCAATAGAAGGCCTAATCCATCTGTTGTAAATAATATACCTATAACTCCGTTGAATGGCTGAAAATCTGGCATGAAAATCATCACCAACCTCTTGAATCCACAATAAGGAAATACCTCTGGGTAAGTTTGAATTGACACCCATAATCCATTGGTATGGCGTTCTTTTTGAATCAGAATCAAAATGTATCACTTGTGCAGTGGCACTCACGCCTGTATCAGTTCGTCCTGAACAAGTTAGTCTTACGTCATGATTGGCGACTTTTGACAAGGCTTTTTCTAAACACGATTGAATGGTTGGTTCTTGAACTTGGATTTGAAAACCTAAGAAACCATGTCCATCATACTCTATACCGCAAGCAAACCTCATCTCGTAAGCTTTTCTTTTATTTGAACAAATTGAGTAGTTGTAAACATATTTAAATTGTAATGCTTTCAGACAAAATAAGTAATTATACTGACAGGTATTTATTATTAAAATTCATTATATTTTAATTCTGAAAATAACACACAACTATGAGATAAAAAAAGTAGAAAAAAATTTTAAATAAAAAAATAAGGCTGTTAGAAAATTATTCTAACAGCCTTATTATAAACTCATTTTTATGAGGTTATTAGCTATCTATTTCTTTCATTAGTTCTTGAGCTTTGCTTTTTTGATCTTCATTGCCTTCTTCAACAATTTCAGTCACCATTTGTTTTGCCCCATCAATGTCACCCATTTCAAAATAAGCTTTAGCTAAATCTAGTTTTGTATCAATTGCATCATCATCAATAATATCATCTAAATCCAATCCGATGTCTACATCACCTGCAGGTTCGTCTGTTTCTATTGAAACCGTTTCGTATTCTGACAAATTAAGTTCGTCAGCATCAAATTCAACATTATCATCAGATTCTAATGTTTCTTCATCTAAATTAAATTCCAGATCATTGGATTCATTCAGTGCAGACTCTACGTCTTCTTCATCGATATTGCCCGATTCAATTTCTAATTGATCTGTATCAAAATCCAAGCTAAAGTCCTCATCAATGTCTAATTCATCAGTGTCTTCTTCAACTGAAATTGGATCATTTTGTTTGGTAGGAGTTTCATCATCGTCAATATCCAGATCTAATTCTAAATTAAATTCATCATCAAGAGACAAGTCTTCAATTTCATTAATATCAGAATCATTATCGATATCGTTATCGTCAGCGTTTAAATCAATATCATCTAAATCAAGTGATAGTCCATCCAAATCAAAATCATCTGATTCATCTGCAACATCTAATGTTAGGTCTACTTCTTCATTATCATCACTTAAATCAATTTCGTCTAAATCATCACTATTGAGATCATCTGTTTCAAATGAATCCTCATCTAACAATAAGGAACTCTCGTCTAACTCTGTTATTTCATCGTTTAAATCTTCTGGCTGTTCAATGTCTTCATGAAATTCTAAATCATCCTGAACATCCTCAAGCAGGTCCTCTTGATCATCCATAACAACAACACCAGGAACATCTTCATTGTTTTGGTCTAGTTCAAAGTTTTCATCATCTTTATGCTCTTCATTATTCTCACTGGATAAATCAGACTCTTCAGTTTCTTCTGTCAGATCGAGATCCAATTCATCTTCTAGGGTCAGTTCTTCGGTCTGTTCACTTTCTGTCATAGATTCATCTTTATCAGATGATTCCTTAGAGTTTGATATTGAATCTAAAAACCCACCTTCTTCAGATTCTTCATCTGCCTTTCTTCTTCTTACAAAGAAGAATGCCAATGCAGCGGCAATCAATGTTCCCAAACCTATTAATGCTTCAAATTTATAGTCTAGAATTTTATCAATTAATGATTTTTCTGCTGGAACAGAAGGTTGATTTTGCGTATTATCTGTAACATTTGAAACCTCTTCTAAATCATCTGCTTCATCTTGTAATGTCACAACATTATCATCTGATTCTGATAAATTGACATCATCTGTAATCACTATATCATTATCAGTGAAGTTTTCTGTATCATCATTGCTTAAATCATCGTTGGCTAAAGCTAAAGTATCATCAATGGCCTCATCATTAGAGACGTTTTGTTGATCAGTATTATCTGTTTCATCAGAAGATAACTGTTGCGTTGAATCACCCCATACATCATCTGAATCAGTATTATTTGATACCAGATCATTAGACTCTTGCTCAGCAGCTTCAACAATTTGCTGTTGTAGTTTTGCTAAATTATTATCTTTTAAGCTAAGAGCTAGGTCTTGATCTTCGATAATTTGTTCAAGCTCTGAAATTCTACTGGATAATTCATTGTTTTCTAAATTAGAACTTGTTAATTCTTCTCTAAGTCTATTGAGTTCTGCTCTATTCTCGTTGTTAATGTCATTTGAAGAACCTGATGAAGTGTTTGAATTTGCTGAGTCTGAATCACTTGGCGGAACAAGCTCTATACCATAATCAATATCAGTAGCAGATGAATTTGAAATGGAACTGTCATCTTGCGTTTGAAGATTAGACCAATTTTGCAAATGTGATTTGACTTCTGTAATGGCTTCACCACTGGAAACCATTGAGACAACGTCAGCTTCTGGAACATTTAATATAGCGCCTTTGTTCAAACGATTCATATCATTATTTGTAAAGGCAGAAGGATTGTTATTAAATAGTGCCACCATCATTTGTTGTTGACTTCCATAACCTTGATTTACTTGTCCAGCTATTTTCCACAATGTGTCTCCTGATTCTACAACGACTTGATTATTTCCATTGTTAACGCTTTGATTTGAATCAACATCAGGAATAATTTGACTTTCGCTTTCAATTGTTTTCGGAGGTGTGTAAGAATTTGTTTGAACCGGGTCTGAGAAGTTTTGTTGGGTTTGAGCTGTGTTAAACAAAGGAGGATCAAGTAATATTGTATATTCTCGTAAGAGATTACCATTGGCCCAATCGACTGAAATTAACAAAGAAACAATCGGCTCACTGACAGGACCTCTTGAAGTGACTTCAATGCGTTTAACATTATTGTTTTCAACAATTCCTACTTGAATATTTGTTGGAACATAGTCTTTATCTAAACCAACACGTTGATAATCACTGCTTGAGGCCAAGGATACTTGTATGTTAGTTATATCCTCTTCTGCATCAATTAAAATAGGAATCAGACCGTTTAATTCTTCGTCTAATGCAGAATTTACTTGTAGGTCCCCTAAACCTAAAGCATATGCCTGTGACGAGGCAATTATACTTGCAGGCAAAATTAATTTTCTAAACTTTTTATTCATTTATAGCTCCAAAACAACTCAATGAAAACAATTATTATCATATTTTTTATTTATATTAACCAAATCTAATAGATAATCCAAGAATTAATATTAAAAAAGTGCCCTAAGTTACTAAATAAGCTGCATTTTTATTAATTCTTCAGCTATTTGCACACTATTTAATGCTGCTCCTTTTCTGATATTATCAGAGACTATCCACATATTGATGCCGTTCTTGTGGCTTATATCCTTTCTCAGTCTACCCACATAAACAGGGTCATTGCCTGAGCAGTGTTTTGTTGGAGTTGGGAACTTCATGGCTTGAGGGTCATCAACCAATTCTAAACCTGCTGACTGTGATAGTATAGATTTTACTTGATTGATATCAATTGGTTCTTTTGTTTCTATGTGTAGGGATTCAGAATGGCCGTAAAATACAGGAACTCTGACACATGTAGCATTGACCAAAATGTCTTTGTCCAACATTTTTTGTGTCTCCCAAACCATTTTCATTTCTTCACGTGTGTATCCATTGGTTTCAAAAGAATCAATTTGAGGAATAACATTGAATGCAATTTGTTGAGAAAACACATTTTGTTCAAGTGGTTTAAAGTTTAAAAGCGCACTGGTTTGATTGGCCAGTTCATCAATACCAGATTGGCCAGCTCCAGAAACCGATTGATAAGTAGACACATTGATGCGTTTAATTCCAACTGCCCGGTGGATGGGGGCTAATGCCACCAACATTTGAATTGTCGAACAGTTTGGATTGGCAATAATATTTCTGGGCTTCAAATTTTTCAAATCTTGAGGGTTAACTTCTGGAACGACCAAGGGAATGTCCAGATCGTTTCTAAAGTGAGATGTATTATCAACAACGATACACCCTGCTTCACCAGCAATAGGAGCATACTTAGCCGATACAGAACCACCTGCTGAAAATAAAGCCAAATCTACTTTTTCAAAATCAAATAAAGCCAAATCTTCGACAATGAGTGATTTATTGCCATAAAACACAGTCTTATTAACACTGCGGCTACTAGCAAGGGCATATATTTTATTGATGGGAAATTTTCTGTCTTTTAAAATCGACAACATACTTTCCCCAACTGCGCCAGTTGCTCCAACTACCGCAACATTATATTTTTTAGTCATTTTTATAATTTCCACAGAGTGCATTATTTCTTAATATATGGTCCATAATGACTAGTGCCATCATAGATTCTACAATTGGAACTGCTCGAATACCAACACATGGATCATGCCTCCCTTTAGTTTCTATAACAATATTGTTACCAAATTTATCTATAGATTTAGCTGGAAGTCTTAGGCTGGAGGTTGGTTTAAAAGCGACTTGTGCAAGTATATCTTGACCTGAACTAATTCCTCCTAAAATACCGCCTGCATGATTGGACTGAAAAACACCATCAACAATTTCATCACGATGAACTGAACCCAATTGATCAACACTGCCAAAGCCCGCTCCAATTTCAACACCTTTTGTGGCATTTATACTCATCATTGCTTGGGCGATATCTGCATCTAGCTTTCCATAGACAGGTTCACCAAGCCCTACAGGCACATGGCATGCTTGAACCGCAATAGTGGCTCCAACCGAATCTCCTGACTTTCTCAATTTATCCATATACGACTCAAGATCTTGAACTTGTGTTATGTTGGGACAAAAAAATGGATTATTGTCTATTTCAGATAAATCTTCTTTTTTAATGTGTATTGAGCCCAATTTTTCCAACCAGCCATCAATTTGAATGTTAAAATTGATTTTCAACCATTTTTTTGCCAACGCACCAGCGGCAACCCGCATAGTCGTTTCTCTGGCTGAAGATCGCCCTCCTCCTCTGTAATCTCGAAATCCGAATTTATGAAAATAGGTATAATCAGCGTGTCCAGGTCTAAACTGATCTTTGATTTGGCTATAATCTTTTGATCGTGCATCTGTATTTTCGATGAGTAAAGCAATCGGCATGCCTGTGGTTTTCCCTTCAAAAACACCAGAAACAATCTGCACATCGTCTTTTTCTTTCCTTTGAGAAGTGTGTCTAGATTTTCCAGTTGCACGTCTTTGCAATTCAATCTTAATTTCATCTGTTGTTATTGACATTCCAGCAGGAAAACCATCAATTACACAACCGATCATTGGTCCATGACTTTCTCCAAAAGTTGTGACTTGTAATAATTTTCCAAATGAATTAAATGACATCTTTGTTCTCTAAAAAGGCTTTAAAATAAGTTCGGTATTCTAACAACATTTTCCTATTAAATACACAAACTCCTTGCCCTCCATTCAAAAAATCAATCCATTCTATATTAATTGTAGGAAAGGCTTCATCTAATAGTGCATCACTGTAACCAACTTCCAGAAATAACATACCATTATCCGTTAAATAATCACTTGCTTGATAAAGTATTTGAACAGGAATCTCAAGGCCTTGTTTGTGTGTTACCAAACCGAGCTTTGGCTCTTTTTTATACTCTTGGGGTAATTGAGAATATTCTGCATCGCTAACGTAGGGAGGGTTTGTGACAATGAGATCGTATTTTTGATTAATATTTTGAAACAAATCAGATTCAATAATAGTGATACTCTTATTTAAGCCCAACAAATTCATATTCTTTTCTGCCAACTCTAATGCTTGATGAGATAAGTCAGATATATCAACTGATAGGTGTTTAAAGTAATGACTCATACTTAATCCTATACAACCACTTCCTGTGCATAAATCTAGAGCTGTTCGGACTTTAAATATATCTAACCATTGAGAAAATGCATCCTGTATTAATTCAGCTATAGGCGACCTTGGAACCAGAGCCCTTGAATCTGAATAAAAGCTCAATCCACAAAAACTCACTTTACCAATCACATATGCCATTGGTTCTAATTTATTTATTCTCTCGATGACAATATTCTCTGAAATAGAAATTTCTATTTCGCTAACAATAGCATTACCTGTTGATAATATTTCATCCACGCTTTGCTTTAATACGTGCATCAATACCATCATCGCTTCATCTTCTGCGTCAACCACAGCATGTCCAAAATACAGCTTTTTTGAAGATAAAGTATTGACTAGTTGAATAAATAGTTGCTCTTTTGTCACAAGAATTATGCATCTTTTGTATAAAAAACGTACAATGCCAAGTGTTTTATTCTAAGTCAATAATTTTCATGAGCAAATCAACAGATATTAACAAAAAAATAATGGTCGTTATCATGTTAGCTGCAGGCATAGCCGGTCTCGTGGCTTCTAATATTTATTTCAAAAAGCCAGAATCAATCAAATTTGATACATTATTGGTTTACCCTGATGCAAAAACCTTTACAGGCTTTAAATTAACCAATCAAAACAATCAAACAATTACAATTGAAGATTTTGCTGACAAATGGACTTTGCTGTTTTTTGGTTTTGCAAGTTGTCCTGATATCTGCCCCACAACATTAGCTGAACTTCAAAAAGTTTACAAACAACTTTCAACCCATAGACTTAATAAAATGCCTGAAGTATTGTTTGTCTCAGTTGACCCTGATAGAGATACGCCTGAGAATTTAAAAAACTATATTGATTTTTTCAATCCAAAGTTTAATGCTGCTTCTACAGATAACGCCAATTTAATCGCATTAACTACACAAATAGGAGTGGCCTATCATGTTGAAGAACATGAAGACGGGAGCACCAATTACAATGTCGATCATTCTGCTGCAATTTATGTAATCAGTCCTGAAAAAAAGTTGTATGGTATCTTCCCAACTCCGCATAATGAGAAACAAATTACTGCTGATCTGATAAAATTATTGAGTCAATAATTATGAAAAGAAAAATTTATACATGGATTCAATATATTCTTCCTCACAGGTTATTATCGAGATTAGTTCACTGGCTCATGAGAATTGAATCAAAACCCATTAAAAACTTTATTATTAAAAAAATCAGTAAATCATATAATGTGAATATGCAAGAAGCATTGTCCTCTGATTTAGATGATTATAAGCATTTTAATGCTTTTTTTACCAGGGAACTAAAAAAACACGTCCGCCCTATTGATGTGAATGAAAAATCCATAGTTTCGCCTGTTGATGGGGCCATTAGTCAATGTGGCAAAATTAATCAAGGCAGAATTTTTCAGGCCAAAGGTTTCGATTTTTCAGTAGAGGAATTATTAGCTTGTAGTCCAGAAAAAGCCAATTACTATCACAATGGAGAGTTTGCAACTATCTATTTATCTCCAAAAGATTACCACAGAATGCATGCTCCGATGGACTGTGAAGTCCTTAAAACAGTCCATGTTCCTGGTCGGTTATTTAGCGTAGCAAAATGGACAGCAGAGTCAATTCCGCGGTTGTTTGCTCGCAATGAAAGATTGGTTTGCTATATGCAAACAGAAATTGGAGAAATCGCATACATTCTCGTGGGTGCAATTATGGTGTCAAGTATGGAGACTGTTTTTAATGGCGTTGTCACGCCCCCTTACGGAAAAATTATCCAAGAAGTACCGCTTAATGAAAATGTCAATTTATCAAAAGGTGATGAGGTTGGTCGATTTAATATGGGCTCAACAGTCATACTTCTCTTTCCTCCAAACGTTACTCAATTGGAAAAATCTCTGATTGAGAATAAAATAGTTAAGCTTGGAGAAAAAATCGCAACAATAATGCAGTAATTTTATGCATACAGTTGTCTATAACATTGTTACTAGATAAAAAATTAATATTATATGAAAAAATTCTTACTATTATTGGTTACTATATTTGCCCATAAAGCTGTTTCCCAGATTACTTTTAGTGAAAATTCTGAAGATATTTCTACTCAATCCATAGAGCATCTTGTCGCACCTAAATTAAATTCATTTGCAGAAGCCGCCAGTTGGGCTGATGTTGTGGCAATAGCTCAAGTAGATAGCGTTGATTATCAACAAGTTAGAAACTTAAATGCCAAAGGATATGCGTATCTTAATATTTTGATTCCATATAAAGGAAGCAAAAAGGATGAGCCTATTTCAGTTATTGCTACTGGATTCGAAGACAATGCTTGTTACTATCCTGATGGTTTTAATGAGGGAGAAAGATATCTGGTTTTCTTGAAAAAAGCACCAGAAACAGAAAGCAATGTTTATTATGGATTTAAACCTTATTGTCAAATGCAAGTCCTATTATCAGAATTAGGGCAATATATTTTGAGAACTCCACTGGATACAGATAACATTCAAATTGATGAAAGTCTTATTGAAGATCATAAATTTAACGACCAACATGCTATGCTTGACACGACATTATGGACAAGCATTTCACGCAATGAATATGCAAAAAAGTTTGCTTGTAAGATAATTGAATCCGAAGATGAAATAAACAAATATTTTCATTTAAGGTACACACAAGGAGTTCCAATCTATCAAATCAGGCCATTGCTTGAACTAGATTACAAAGCAAGAATCACATCAAAACAAATGTAATGATAAACATTGTCACATGCTTATGAATAAAAACATGCTATCGGCGATGAAATTGAATCTATACATCATAAATATTGTCATAAATATTGAATGATATCAATAACATCTAAATTTAACATGAGAAACATTCTAATTACTCTTTTTGAGTTTTTGTACTTGCCATACAAGTAATTTTATGATATCAATATGTTGTGAGTTTAGGGGAATTTAAAATTGGAAGGCGAACACTATGAAAATATGTAACATCAAGATCACACTTTTATTACTGTTAGTAATATCATCACTATCAAATGCAAATACTTATACCTTGGTAATTGAACCGACATTTCCTATTGAACAAGGAAAGCAAGTATATGAACCATTAAGAGATTGGTTAAGTAAGAAAACTGGTCACGATGTGGAAATAATAATAGACAATAACTATTATTCTTACTGGAGAAGTGCCAACGGTAGTCGTATGCCTGACTTCACTTATGATGCTCCTCATGTTGCTGGTTTTAGAGCAACGAAGAAACGTTATAAACCCATAGCAACAACCATTGAAGAATTATCTTTTCATTTAATATCTTTGGACATACCAGCAAAAGAACAAAGTAATGAAGAGTTTTTAGTCAATAAAAATGTAGTAATGCTTCCAAGCCCCAGTTTAGCAACGATTTATTTTAATCAATGGTTTACAGACTTATTCTCTACACCCAAGAGAGATGTGACAGCATTGTCTTGGCAGGAAACTGTAGAAATAGTTTTTGATGGCAGTGCGCAAGCAGCCATAGTTCCTGACTGGATGTTTAACCTTTATCCAAATTTTGCATCTCTTCAAGAAAGCGAAAAAATTCCTGGAAGCACTTTTATGGCCTCTCCAGATTTACCTCCAGAGGTTGTAGATTCTTTTCAAAAGGCATTACTTTCTTTAGTCGATGATGAAGCCGCTTATGATGTGCTTGTTGAACTGAATACAGAAGGTTTTAAAAAACCTGAAAGTGATAAATACCAGGATCTGGTTAAATTATTACCACGGGTATTTTAGATACTTATGATTCTAAATTTAACACTGGAACATATTTAATCTTTAATAAATTTTACTCAACGCTGAATATCTGTATAATGTTTTTAACACTTTAATTTTGACACCCGCATGAGTAAAATTGTAACTCCAGAATCAAATAGAAGACAATTCACAAGATTGCCTTTTGTAAGCAAAGTGCAGTTGTACTCAGGTACATCTGCTTGGGACTGTGAAATAGTAGATATATCCTTAAAAGGCGTATTATTTAGCAAACCCTCAGAACAATGGACAGGTAAGTTAAATGAAATTTATCGTATTTCTATCTCATTAAGTAATTCTCCAACCATCAGTATGAATATTGAAATCGTTCACATTGGAGAAAACAATATAGGAGCCAAATGGAATAAAATTGATGTCGATAGTTTTAGTCGACTCAAGAGATTACTTGAACTAAACACAATCGAACGCAATAGAATTACAAAAGAAATTGGCTATTTATAGAGAAAATTTGTCTGATACAAACATCAGCCAATTTTAGTGTCATGGCAGAGCTACAATATAACACACCCAACCTGCATCAGCTGTTCCAACTTTACTGGCCACAAACTCTCCATCTCCTTCACCCGTGGTTTCATCAGTTCCTTCCCAATAAACAGTGACTTGATCAAAGCCGGCTTCGATTAAAAGCTCTTGTAATTCTGGCAATGTCCAAAGGCGCCAATAATAAGAAAAAGCCCTATTGTATTCTTTACCATCATCCGTTTTGAAATGGATATAACATTGCATTTCTGAATTTATAGGATTAAAACTGAATTGATCCCAAATATAGGTAAAACCATCACATTCTCGTTCTTCTTTGAGTTCTTTTGCCGCCTCATAACCGCCAAAAGCATCTAAAAAGAAAATACCAGTTGGCTCTAAAGAATTTTTTACAGAGATAAAATAATCCCTTAATTCTTGTCTATTCATGAACAAAAAATAGCTAAAGTTCATGGCTAAAACAATATCAACATTGTGAATATGAGAATTTCTTACATCTGCTTCAACATAGTTCAAAGATTTAGGATCTACTAAATTAGTTTTAACATTGTTTATTCCCCAATTAATGACATCCGTATCTAAGTCAACTGCCCAAGCTTTATTATTTTTATTCCTTGATACCCACTCTGCTGCCGTCTGGCCAGTTCCACTAAAGTCTTCCCTTAAATATCTGGCGTGATTTCCTCTCACCTCTAAATAAGTCTTTTCCACAAAGTCAATCTCAGCTTCAACGCATTGAACTGACTCTTGGTACATTTGATGGATATCGTGTTTTTTCATAATAAAAAGGCGCCCAATTGGACGCCTATAATACAAGTAATTATAAAATTTTTAAACAAACAAGTGTTCTACAGCTTCTCTTTCATCTCGTAGCTCTTTTTCTGTCACATCTAAACGTTCTTGAGAAAACTGATCAATATCCAATCCTTGGACAATGCTATACTGGCCATTTTTGCATGTCACAGGGTATGAAAAAATAATCCCAGGCTTAACACCATAGCTTCCATCACTTGGAATTCCCATAGAAACCCAGTCATCATCATTGGTTCCTAATGACCAAGTTCGCATATGATCAATGGCAGCACTAGCCGCAGAGGCTGCACTTGATGCACCACGGGCTTTAATAATGGCTGCGCCACGTTTTTGTACTGTTGGAATAAAGTCATTTTCATAATATTCACGATCAATGATATCCTTTGCATCTTTCCCATCAATTTTAACATTGGCAATATCAGGATACTGAGTAGAAGAATGATTACCCCAAATAGTCATTTTAGAGACGTCATTGGTTTGTTTGCCTGTTTTAGCAGCCAATTGACCCATAGCTCGATTATGGTCTAAACGGGTCATTGCTGTAAATTGTTTCGGATCAATATCTGGTGCTGATTCCATTGCAATCATAGCATTTGTATTAGCTGGATTACCCACTACAAGTACTTTCACATTTTTATGGGCATTGTCATTAATAGCCTTACCTTGAACAGTAAAAATAGCTCCATTAGCTTCTAGTAAATCACTGCGCTCCATTCCAGGGCCTCTTGGTCTAGCTCCAACCAATAAAGCATAATCCGCATCTTTAAAAGCCACATTTGCATCATCTGAGGCTATTACGCCCTGCAATAAAGGAAACGCACAATCTTCAAGTTCCATAACAACGCCATTAACAGCTCCCATTGCTGGTGGAATTTCTAATAATTGTAAAATAACAGGTTGATCCAAGCCTAGCATGTCTCCTGCTGCAATTCTAAATAATAATTGATAACCGATTTGGCCCGCTGCGCCAGTGATGGCAACTCTTACTGGATCTTTCATAATTTACCTCGTTATTTTGAATTTTTTTTAAGTCATTGAATCGTAAGAAAATAATACTTAGATTATGATTAAATAAATTGTGTTATATAAATGGTCGGGATGAGAAGATTCGAACTTCCGACCCCCACAACCCCATTGTGGTGCGCTACCAGGCTGCGCTACATCCCGAACTTCTGCATGGTATTTTAGTTTCAAACAATAATAGTGCAAGTAATTTACCCATTACTCGTTAATTAATTGCCACATTTTCAAATCAGATAAATCTTTACCTGATGCAACTAAAGATTTTAAGTCTGCCACATTAATAATGAGAGCTGGAGGAAGCCCAAGTATTTCACAAACTTTTTTTAATTTTTCTTTCTCTTTGGCATGCTTTTCACCTTGACGGGCATTCAATTTATGAATCTTTGGTAAATCATCTTTTGAGAGTTCTAATGCTGTTTTATATAATTCAAAAATTGAATCGGCATTGACTTTAACAAATTTAGGATACAAACCAATATCACTGATTAATTGTTGTGCATGAGAAGGCCGTTGATAAATAATATTTACAATGTCATCATTTTTTAAAATCCATTGTCTTGGTTTATCTCTTTGAATTGCTATTTTTTCGCGCCAATTGAGTAAAACAAACAGTAATTGTTGCTGAGGCAAGTCTAACCTTTTGGCTTTAGCGATTTTAACAAAAGTCTTTTCAACATGGTTGTTATTAATAATTGAATCAAGCCTTATTTTTGTTAAGGCTTCAAACCACTCTATTCTATTGAGTTCAACTAATTTTGTTGTTAAAATATTTTTCAACTCATCTAAATACACAACATCGTCAAGTGCATATTGAATTTGATCAGAGCTTAATGGCCGTCGCATCCAATCAGATCTACTGTGGGCTTTGGAAAGTTCAACATTTAATAACTCTTTTACAATATTTTGATAAGAAAAATGTAAACCATAACCGCACAAAGAAGCAGCAATTTGGGTATCAAAAACTTGCGATGGAAGTATCTTATTAAAATTGTGAAGGATTTCCAGATCCTCTGAACCAGAATGTAAGATAATATTGTTTAAAAGCGTTTTAAAAACCTGATGATTGGAGATTTTTTTCATATCAATTAAAAAATATTTATTATTAATTTTTAACTGAAATAAGGCAGGTTTCGGGTAATAAGTATTAACCCTTTCAAACTCACTGTCAAATGCCACTGCATCTGTATTATTAAGTGATAAAATAAGCTGTTCTAATTCTGAATTATCGTCAATCCATTTGTAATCTGTTATCATTTGTCTATTAAAGCATAAATACAAAAATCTACCTATATGAAACCAAACATTAAAACAAATCCTTTTAAAAATTCCAATTGGCTAATCGTATTTTCTTGCATTCTATTAAGCTCATGTTCAATCAAAAAACCCCAAGAAAAATCATTTGCTGTTCTTGCAATCAATGATGTTTATAGAACTGAAGGTCTTAATAATGGAAAAATCGGTGGCTTAGCCAGAGTCAAGACACTCAGAAACCAATTAATTGCAGAAGGTAAAGAAGTGC
>JBGCFT010000099.1:0-3731 GCA_045107085.1 Marinicellaceae bacterium
AAGATGGAGCGAGATATTATAGATGTGATTGCTAGGTGTCAATAAAAATTAACGAAATATTAACAATTAATTAAATAATTCGCTTAATTTATAAAAAGAAATGCATTTAAACATCAAAATAATACTTAGAGGAATAAGAAAGACGCTTTAAATGGTAGTAGTGTTTTAATCAGAATTTATGAGAAAATTTTGTGTACATTAATTCAGATATGTTTAGATTGATGCTTAATGAAAACAAATTTTTATATTAATAGTAATAGGATAGTGATTAATAATAGAAGATTTGAATATTTTAAATTGAGAATAAAAGAATGGTGGGCCGTGTAGGATTCGAACCTACGACCAATGGATTAAAAGTCCACTGCTCTACCAACTGAGCTAACGGCCCCTAGTACTTACTAGAGATAATTCTTGACTGATTGTGTCAGATTTGAATTATAATTGAATCTTGTATCATTCACAAGAGGATGCGAATTTTAGGGTATGTTTTTGTCTATGACAAGTGTTTTTTAATCTTTTTTAAGTATTTTTTAAATTAATTTGATCTCCACATGATATTACTTGTTGGTCGATTAAATTTGCATCTTTATACATAAGATTTTGGCCAAATTTTATCTTTTTGTCAATTTTTCTATATTGATTTAAAGTGGCTAACATTTTAACCTGATCTTGTCTGCCTGTTTCTTGATTTATACTGGGCATGATACAACGTGAACACATTTTGACTGCTTTCATTTTCACTTTATTAATGGTTAGATCTTGCCAATTGTCTTCTGCAAATGCTGATGTGCCAGTAACAACCATATTGGGTCTAAATCGGTTCATATTAATTTTTGATTCAAGTCGTGAATTTAAATCATCCAAACTGGCTTGGGAAATCACTAACAAAGGAAATGCATCAGCAAAACTAACATGTTGTTTATCTTGCGCATAGTCAGGATCAATTTGTCTGTGATCATTGTTTTCCATGTACACTAATTGACAAGGTTTTTTAAGTATACTCGATAACCATTGATCAACATTGGGACAAATATGAGAAGCTTGTAATGTGTCTTTCCAAACAGTTACTTTTACCTTGTTTTTTGGTTGTGATTTGGGAACTGTTATTGAGCTCTCAAGATGAGATAGAACGAGTTTATCGTCTTTGAAGGCAGTTTTGATGGTCGCCATTTTAGCAAACTCTCGTTGGCTCATAAATTGACCGTTTTCATCAACAATTAACCACCTACGATCATTGCTTAATCCTGTGGGACTTAATTTTGATGAGTTAAGACTGATGCCAGCCAATGACTTTACAGGATAAATATACAGTTCAGAAATTTTAATCATAGGTATTTTGTTGGATCTTTTAATTCTGCCGCTTCAAACCCTAGTTTTCTATAATGACAAGAATCGCATTCACCACAGGCTTTGCCTAATTCATCTGCATTATAACAAGATACCGTAATACCATAATCCACATTTAAACGTTTACCTAATTTGATGATATCGGCTTTTGTTAAATCTAATAGGGGAGTGTGTATGCTAAATTTTTGGCCTTCTACTTGTGCTTTTGTGGCTAAGTTTGCCATGTTTTCATAAGCTGAAATAAATTCACCTCTACAATCTGGATAACCAGAATAATCAACAGCATTAACTCCAATAAACATGTCATTGGCACCAATTGATTCAGCATAACCTAAGGCAATACTCAAAAATATAGTGTTTCTTGCAGGAACATAAGTAATTGGCACAGTATTGTCTTCAACATCATCATGATCAGGAACGTCTATATCTGCTGTTAATGCCGAGCCTCCAATACTTCTTAAATCTATTTTTATGACTTTATGCGCTTTTGCGTTAAAGTGAGTTGAAACCCTTTGTGCTGCCATGAGTTCTGATTTATGACGCTGGCCATAATCAACTGCCATGGTATAACATTCATAACCTTCGGCTTTTGCTACAGCCAAACAAGTAGTTGAGTCTAATCCTCCAGATAGTAAGACTATGCATTTTTTTTTCATTTGTTATTTTCCTTGCGCATCATTCCACAGTATTTTGTGAAGCTGTAATTGCATACGCACCAATAACTTATCATCTAATATCCATTGCGCTAGATCAGTTGGGTTAAGTACATCTGCAACAGGAGAGAATAGGACTTCACATTTATCTATTAAATTATATCGATTGATTATTTCTAAACACCAGTGATAATCTGTTCGGTCTTTTATAACAAATTTAATTTGGTCTTTGGCGTCAAGAAAGTTGATGTTTTCATAGATGTTTTTTTGTTCTTCATTCGAGCCAGGTGCTTTTAAATCCATAACAGTAATGACTTTGTCATTAACGTTAGCAATTGACACTGCACCAGAGGTTTCTAGTGATACTGTGAACCCATTTTCTATTAATTTATTGAGTAATTGGATGCAGCGTTTTTGAGATAAAGGTTCGCCACCTGTAACACAAATATAAGGTGTTTGATAGGATTTTGCTTGTTCAACAATGTCATCAATGTTCATCCATTTCCCACCTGAAAAAGCGTATTCTGTATCACACCAAGAACAGCGCAGTGGGCAGCCTGTTAATCGGATAAAGACTGTTGGAAAACCAGATAAAGTTGATTCTCCTTGGATAGAGAAAAATATTTCACTGATTTTTAATTCATTCTTGTGCATAGGATTTTATTACAATATTAATGATCACGTTGAAGTTGAAGTAATCTATTTTTTGCTAATCTGGCTAAATTACTGTTAGGAAAGCTACTGATGACTTTATTTAAGTTTTGTTCTGCATTGGCGTAATCATCCATTTCATAATAGCTATACCCAATTTTCAACAAGGAATCTGCTGATTTGTCGCTGCTTGGGAATTTGTCAGTCAAAGTTTGAAAAGCTGCAAGCGCTTGAGGATATTGGCGCTTGACATAGTAGGATTCACCTAACCAGTAGTAAGCATTATCAGTCAGTTCATTATCTGGATACTTTTGAATAAAATCTTCAAAGGCACGGGCAGACTCTAAAAAACGACCTGCTCTTAAATGTGCAAATGCAATATCATAATCGTCTTGATCACTTGATAGAACTGGTTCTGCCATTGATTGTGTTGTCACTCCATCATTGTAGCCTTCATCAACTTCAACTGTCATGGTTTGGTTGTTATCATTGATTGAAGGCGTATTGTTTGCAAGTGCTGAGTTATCGCTTGTTACGTCATCAGTATTTGAAAGATTTGAAGCGTTAGGTATTGTATTATTCGATTCTAAAGTTGTTATTCTTGAGTCCATATCAATGTACAGCAATTTTTGTTTTTCTTTTAAGCTATTGATTTCATGGATTTGCTCTTCGATGACTCCTTTTAATTCGGCTATTTGCTGTTGTTGAGTTTGAATTTGAATAACAACATCTGCCATATTAGAGCGGTTAGTTTGAGGCTGCTTGAATTGTTTTTCAAGATTAGATAATCGTTGCTGAATAGTTAATTCATTTGCAGCTTGTACGGCATCATTAACAAATACCAAGAACATCAATGTAATAATTAGTTTTAATTTCATAATAGTAACCTTTTGCAATATATTGATAGCATAAAAAACCCGACTGATTGGGTCGGGTTTTTAAATCCATTAAATTGGACACATTAACAAATGTTAAGTTCTGTGCAATTTATTTAGATGTGTAAACGATTCTTACACGTCTATTTTGTGACCAACAAGAATCGTCATTACATAACGAAACAGGTTTTTCTTCACCAAAACT